>NZ_WSTA01000001.1 GCF_009789225.1 Agromyces seonyuensis
GGGCTCGCCTATCGTCGTGAACACGCGCGTGCGCGAGAAGCGCGACCGCCGCAAGTAACGCCTCGGTCCGCAGACGCGAGAACGGCGGCCCGCCCCCCCGAGGGGGCGGGCCGCCGTTCGGCGTTCCGGATGCTCCGCTCAGCGGGCGGCGGGGACCGTCTCGGTCTCGGTCGCCGGAGCAGCCTCGTCGGACGCGGGGGTCTCGGCCGGAGCGGCGGTCGCCTCGTCGGCGGGCGTCTCGGTCGTCTCGAACTCGTCGTCGAGGTCGTCCTCGAGCTCGGGCCCGACGACCGCGGCGGGGGCCGCGAGGGCCGCAGCCGAGTGGTTGCGGGCGTGCACGGCGAGGGCGACCAGCACGCCGACGATGCCGGCGAGCACGAGGAAGCCGCCGAGCGTCGAGTTCGACTGGAGCGAGACGTACTCGAGGTAGTCGGTGCCGCCGTTGGTCATGAAGTCGGCGAACGCGGCGTTCGAGGACGAGAGGAACCAGAAGCCTCCGCCGATGAGCCCGGCCGAGACGACCCAGAGGCCCAGCAGGGCGAAGTTGATCGAGCGGCGGGCGGGTGCAGTGGTGTCGGACACGAAGGGGTACTCCTCATCGGTGGTGCGGTCGGGTGCGACGCTACGGAGCGAACCTCTCAGCAGCCTATGGAGGCGCCGTGCATCCGCCTGCCGTCGCGCCTCAATCCTGCCGTGCGACGGCACGCTTCGCGGAATCGTCGCCGTGGGTCAGGCGGGCTCGCCGGCCGGTGCGGGAGCGGTGTCGCGCTCGCGGCGGCCGTCGCGCGGCATCGCGCTGCCGGCCAGCAGCATGAGCACGGCGGTCACGGCGACGGCGATGAAGACGCCCGTCGTGGCCTGGATGATCGTGGCCGGGTCGTGCTCGCCCGCGCCCGCCGAGATGATGTTGTTCGAGATCGCGCCGTAGACGGCGACGCCGACGGCCGAGCCCGCCGAGCGGGCGAACGCGTTCGCGCCGGTCACGACGCCGCGTTCGGCCCAGTCGACGCTCGACTGGGCGGCGATGAGCGAGGGGGCGGCGACCCAGCCGAGGCCGAAGCCGATGACGAACGAGACGGCCGCGATGAGCCACGGGTTGGGGTACGGTCCGACGGCGATGAGCCCGAGCGCGCCGAGCACCGCGATCGACGAGCCGATCATGACCGTCGTGCGGAAGCCGAAGCGGAGGAAGAGCCGGCCGGCGATCGAGGTCGCGAGCGGCCAGCCGAGCGTGAGCGCCGCGACCGCGAGGCCGGAGAGCAGCGGGATCACGCCGATCGAGTTCTCGAGGTAGGTCGGCACGAAGCTCGTGACGCCGGTGAGCAGCGCGCCGACCATGAGCGCGCCGAGCGTCGTGGTCAGGATCAGGCGGCGCTTCAGGATCGACACGTCGATGACGGGTTCGGCCGCACGGCGCTCGACGAACGCGAACGCGAGGAACGCCAGCAGCCCGATGCCGAAGCACGCGATGCTCGGCACCGAGTCCCACGCCCAGGCGTTGCCGCCCTCGAGCAGGCCGAGGATGAGCGCGGTGAGGGCGACCGTCAGGAGGCCCGCCCCGAGGTAGTCGATGCGGTGGCGGCGGCGCTCGATGCGCTCGTGGAACGAACGGATGAGCGCCCAGCCCGCGATGAGGCAGAGCGGGATGTTGATGAAGAAGATCCAGCGCCAGGCATCCAGCTGGCTGAAGATGCCGCCGAGCGCCGGGCCGAGCACGGAGGAGATCGCCCACACGCTCGCGATGTAGCCCTGCACCCGGGCACGCTCGGCGACGGTGTAGAGATCGCCGATGATCGTCATGCTCATGGGCGCGACGGCGCCCGCACCGAGGCCTTGGACCACACGGAAGACGATGAGCGAGGTCATGTTCCACGCGAGCCCGCAGAGGATCGAGCCGACGAGGAAGAGGCCGACGCCGATGAGGATGATCGGCTTGCGCCCGATGGTGTCGGAGAGCTTCGAGTAGATCGGCACCGACACCGCCTGGGCGAGCAGGTAGACCGAGAAGAGCCAGGGGAACTGGTCGAACTCGCCGAGTTCGCCGACGACGCTCGGGACGGCGGTGGCGAGGATCGTCGCGTCGATGGCGATGAGCGCCGTGGCGAGCATGAGGGCGATGAGGACGGGGCCGCGTTCCGAGCGGAACCCCACGGCGGGCAGATCAGTCACGATGAAGCCAAGCTATCGCGACGACGGGTCATTCCCGGACCGGCCTGATGCGGGGAGGTGCGCCCGCCCGGGCGTCCACGCGGATTCGTGAAGTGCGCGAATAGTGCAGTACCTTCACGATATGGATGTCACCGTGCTCGACCGGCTGCTGCAGATCAGCGAGCTCTTCCAGCGCGACCTCGCGAACGCATTCGCCGGCACGCCGCTCACGACGGCTCGGGTGCGGGTGCTGTGGGTGCTCGCGCATCGCGGGCCGTCGGCCCAGCACGACCTCGCCGACGCGCTCGAGACGAGCCCGCGCAACGTCACCGGCCTCGTGGATGCGCTCGAGGCCGCCGGGTACGTGCGGCGCGCACCGCACCCGACCGATCGCCGTGCCTACCTCGTCGAACTCACGGCGGTCGCGTCCGAGCAGATGGAGCGGATGCGCGTCGACCACGCCGAACTCTCCGCCGCGCTCCTCGCGGCCGTGCCCGAATCCGACCGGGATGCCCTCGAGCGCGGCGTCGCCGCGATCGCCGACCGGCTCGAGACCCTCGTGCTCGCCGACGAGGCGGCGCGCGCCGCCGTCCGCGAGGCGAGCGCATGAGCCCGCCCGCCCCGCAGCCCGAGCCATCCGGTCTCGCGCGTCTCAGCGCGTTCGCGCTCCGAGCCGTCCGCATGGAACTGCGGATCTACACGAGCCTCGGCCGGTGGATCGGCCGCCGCCCCGACCTGCCCGCCGGAGCCCGCGGGTTCGGCTATCACCGGCCCGTGCAGACGATCCTGGTGATCTTCATCGTGCTCTCGGCGATCGAGATCCCGATCTTCGACCTCATCGTGCACCGCTGGCCCGTCGTGCGCATCACGCTGCTCGTGCTCGGCATCTGGGGGCTGACGTGGATGCTCGGGCTGCTCGCCGCCTACCTGATGCGGCCGATCGCCGTGGGGCCGGCGGGTATCCGGGTGCGCCACGGCATCGAGGTCGACGTGCCGCTCGCGTGGTCCGACATCGCCGACGTCCGCCGCGAGCGACGCATCGACGAGCCGAAGACGCCGTGCATCGTCGTCGCCGACGACGGCACGCGCACGCTCGCGTACCGGATGCAGGACGAGACGAACCTCCGCATCGAGCTCGCCGGGCCCCTCGACGTGCGGCTGCCCGGCCGACCGCCGAAGGGCGGTGCGCAGACGATCGACTCGGTGCGGCTGTGGGTCGACGACCCCGACGGCTTCCTCGCGGCGGTCGCGGCGCTCCGCAGCGCCGAGTCGCCCCGCTGACGGCCCGGGCCGTCGCTCAGAGCCCCCGGAGGTGGCGGAGGTTCGAGCGGGCCATCGCGACGGCCTCGGCCGCGCCGCCGTGCAGCACGACCTTCGACATCGCGAGGGCGAAGCCCTTCACCTGCCCGCTCGTGATCGCCGGCGGCAACGAGAGGGCGCGGGGGTCCGTGACGATGTCGACGAGCGCCGGGCCAGGATGCGCGAACGCGGCGCGCACGGCATCCTCGAGTTGCTTCGGGTCGTCGACGCGCACGGCATGGAAGCCGAGCGCGGCGGCGGCGCCCGCGTAGTCGACCGACGGCACGTCGACGCCGAAGTCGGGGAAGCCGTCGACGAGCATCTCGAGCTTGACGAGGCCGAGCGTCGAGTTGTTGAAGACCATCACCTTCACCGGCAGGTCGTAGGCCACCGCCGTGATCAGTTCGCCGAGCAGCATCGAGAGCCCGCCATCGCCGGAGATCGACACGACCTGGCGGCCCGGGTACGCGTACTGGGCGCCGAGCGCCTGGGGGAGTGCGTTCGCCATCGAGCCGTGGATGAGCGAACCGATGATGCGCCGATCCGGCCCCGGAGTGACGTACCGGGCCTGCCAGACGTTGCCCATGCCCGTGTCGGCGGTGACGATCGCGTCGTCCGCGAGCAGGTCGTCGATGACGGTGATCGCGAACTCCGGATGGATCGGGACCGTCGTGTCGACGTCGGTGTACTGTCCGACCACGGAGCCGAGGAGCTTCTCGTGCTTCTTCAGCATCCGATCGAGGAAGGCCCGGTCGGGCTTGGGTTGGACGAGCTCGGTCAGCCGGGCGAGCGTCGCGCGCACGTCGCCGTGCACCGGATGCGCCACGCTGACGCGCTTGCCGAGGTTCGCCGCGTTGCGGTCGATCTGGGCGATGACGACCTTCGACGGGTCGGGCAGGAACTGCTCGTAGGGGAAGTCGGTGCCGATCAGGAGCAGCAGATCGGCGTCGTGGATGCCCGCGTGGGCGGCGCCGTAGCCGAGCAGTCCGGTCATCCCGACGTCGAACGGGTTGTCGTACTGGATCCACTGCTTGCCGCGCAGCGTATGTCCGATCGGCGCGCCGAGCAGATCGGCGAAGGCCACGACCTCGTCGTGGGCGCCCTCGACGCCGGCGCCGGCGAAGATCGCGACGGTCTTGGCGGCATCGATCGCGGCGGCGAGGCGTTCTACGTCGCCGTCATCCGGGACCAGCACGGGGGCGGCGGTGCGCACGAGCGCCGGGAAGGCGGCCGACGACGGCAGTTCCGCGACATCCCCGGACAGCACGATGACGCCGACGCCGCGATCGGCGATCGCGTGCCGCATGGCGGCGTTGACGACCCGAGGCGCCTGCGCGGGCGACTGGATGAGCTCGCAGTACACCGAGCACTCGACGAACAGGCGGTCCGGATGCGTCTCCTGGAAGTAGCCTGTGCCGATCTCGGGGCTCGGGATGTGGCTCGCGATGGCGAGCACCGGCGCCCCCGAGCGCTGCGCATCGTAGAGGCCGTTGATGAGGTGCAGGTTGCCGGGGCCGCAACTGCCGGCGCACACCGCGAGCTCGCCGGTGAGCTGCGCCTCGGCCGCCGCCATGAACGCCGCAGCCTCCTCGTGGCGGACGTGCACCCAGTCGATGCCGCCCTTGGCCGACCCGCCGGTCTTGCGCACGGCATCCACGACGGGGTTCAGGCTGTCGCCCACGATCCCGTAGATGTGCCGCACCCCCGCATCCACGAGTTGGGCGACGAGCTGTTCGGCGATGGTCTGGGCCATGTGGTTCCCCCTCGGCTTCGACGGCCCGCCCCCGGCGAGCCTCGGTGACAGTCTTCACCCGGCGCCAGCGCCCGGACCAGGCTTCGGCGGGGGCACTGCGGGAGTTCCCAGCCTGCGAGGCGAGATGGTGCGCGGCATCCGTCGTGAAGTTGCTCGACCAGTGTTGCGGCGTCCACAGACTTGTCATAGCTTGTGCACAGGAAATATGTCGCGCGGGCAAACATATCCCCGGGCGGCATTCGCAGCAGTCGACTCAAGGGGGAGTTCTCACTCATGCAACGACGTTTCCAACGCCTCATCGCCGGGCCCGGTGCCGTCGGCGTCGCTCTGTCGCTCGGCCTCGTCGCGTCACCCGCCCACGCCGATGACGACGAGCGCTACCGGGTGCTCGTCGTCGGCGAGACGCTCGGGTTCCGGCACTCGCACATCGACGAAACGACGAACGCCGTCATCGCACTCGGCGCCGAGCACGGCTTCGACGTCGACGTCTGGGACCCGCCGCAGGGCAACTCGCCCGGCCAGCCGGCGCTCACCCTGCCGAGCAGTCCGTTCACGACCGCCGGCGATCTGGCGAAGTACGCGACGATCATCTTCGCGTCGCCCGTCGACGGCACCAACAACCTCGACCCCGCCCGCCCGCGCCTGCTCGACGACACCGAGGTCGCCGCCTTCCAGGGCTACATCCGCGGGGGCGGCGGCTACGTCGGCCTGCACGCCGCGACCGACACCCTGCACACGGTGCCCTGGTACAGCGAACTCACCGGCGGCGGTGCGCGGTTCCGCAATCACCCGGCGCAGCAGACCGCGACGATGCGCGTCGAGAACCCGTCGCATCCCTCCACGCAGGGGCTGCCGGCCGAGTGGGTGCGCTTCGACGAGTGGTACAACTACACGACCAACCCGCGCGAGGACGTCCACGTGCTCCTCACCCTCGACGAGTCGACGTACACCGGCGGCACGATGGGCGAGGACCACCCGCTGTCCTGGTGCCAGAACTTCGAGGGCGGGCGCTCCTGGTACGAGGGCGCGGGGCACACGGATGCCTCGTGGACCGACCCGGTGTTCCTCCAGCACATCCTGGGCGGCATCGAATGGACCGCGGGTCTCACGAGCGGCGGCGGCGACTGCGTGACCTTCGCCGAGGTGGACGCGGTGCTGGCCGGCGTCGGGCTCTCCGACAAGGTCGAGGCGGGCATCGTCAAGGTCGAGCGGAAGAACCCCACCGCGGGAGCGGCGCTCCGCAAGGCCGCCGAGCGCCTGCACGCGGCGCTCGTCGCGAAGGTCGCAGGCCAACTCGACGCCGCAGAACTCGCCGCCGACGCGGGGGACACCGCCGGTGCGATCAAGTCGCTCCAGAAGGCGGCCGTGCTCGGGTACGGGTTCGACGACGAGACGTTGCGCGCGAAGATCGCCGACCTCGTCGAATGGCAGCGAGGCCTCGCGGGCTGACGGGCTCGTGCGAGGGTGCCGTCCGGCCCGCCGGTCGGGCGGCACCCATCGCTCGTGCGACGACCGGATGCCCGTTCCCGAGCCCGACTCAGGGACGCGCCCGGGCTGCGCGGCCGTGTTCGAACCACGCGTCCCGGTCCGCTATGATGGACAAGTTGCAACCGCGGCGCGAGAGCGAAGCGGGGCCAGCCACGGGCTGTGGCGCAGCTTGGTAGCGCACTTGACTGGGGGTCAAGGGGTCGCAGGTTCAAATCCTGTCAGCCCGACCGAAAAGTCCCGGAAACTCAAGGGTTTCCGGGACTTTTGAGGTTTGCAGTGGCTCTCTGGAAGCGGCCCGCGTGTGCAGAATTTCCATGACCGCGATCCGTTCACGACGCTTTTCAGCAAGCATCGCACCGTCACTGCTGCTCGAAGCACCATGCTGGCGAGCCTCGCGGCCGGGAAATCCAACTCTGTCCCCATGTCGTTGAGCCTGGGAGGCGCGGATGGAGTCAGTCTGTGCCTAGAGAACCTCGCAATGACTTACGTCGGATCGTATGCTGGCACGGTGCGGGCGATGGATATTCGGGGGCACACCGCGACCCTCATGTTCACCGCTACCAATACCTCGAGCCTGGCTTCCGCGTTGCATCTGCCGTACTACGGCATGATCCCCGGTTACGAGAGTGTCGAGGCGTGGCAGAACTCGCTCGCGGGCGACTCCGGTCCGATGTCTCCGACGAGCCAGACGACCTCTTGGTCGGAGCAGGTGACATTCTGATGGCGCTCAGGGTGCGGGCCATGATCGGAACCATCGCTGCGATTGGGCTGCTGCTCGGGACGTCTGGGTGTGTGTTCCGACCACCGATGCCGACTGCTGAGCAGCTTGTGGGTGAATGGATCGATGGGGACGGGGCGGTGCTCACATTGGATGCAGATGGGACGTTCACCGCGACACAAATGCCGGAAGCAGTCTTGCGACCGTTCTCCTACCCGCCAGCCACCCTCGATGGTCCATTGGGCGACGGCGCGGGCTCGTGGCAGATCGGCGGAATCATGGAGGAACGCAACAGTTGGGGAACGCCTCTCGTCTGGTTCTCCCCTGACGAAGATACGGGTTGGTTCTACTTCGAGGTGATCAATCGGCACGGCGAGGTTCAGCTCCGTGCCGATGTCGGCGATCCCGAATCGGTTCCGGAATACTACGAGCTCCATCGAGACTGATCGAGGTGATCGCTCCTGGAGAGCGATGTGAGGCCGCTGTTCAGAATTGTGAAGTGCCCCGTCCGCAAGCGCACCTCCACGCGTAGAGGGCGTGAAGAACGAATTGGTGACATTGGTCAAGTCCCGGAAA
Organism: Agromyces seonyuensis; assembly: GCF_009789225.1. GTDB lineage: Bacteria > Actinomycetota > Actinomycetes > Actinomycetales > Microbacteriaceae > Agromyces > Agromyces seonyuensis. The sequence goes on from NZ_WSTA01000001.1 coordinate 7,983, forward strand.
CCTAAGGGTTTCCGGGACTTTTGCAGTTGACGAAGTCGATCCTTCCCTCGAAAACCATCCGTGCTTCTCCTCGGTTCGCGAGCGAGGTGCGCATGCGGGGTCGTTCTGTCGGCACCAGCACTTCTGGCGCTGTGCCCGGCGAACTCCGCGGAACCTTCACGCCCCGCTGAGATGCGCGGGCTGACGGCTCCCTCGTTCCTCGGTGGAGCGGTGCCGTCGCGACCCGATGGGCGCTCAGGTGCGCGCGAGGTCGCGTCGGCGGAACCCGGCGAAGCCGATGGCGAGGAACAGCACGGTGACGAGGCTGATCCAGACCAGGCCCCACCAGTCCGCGTCCGGGTCGGTGACGCCGGGCACGTGCCAGAACGGGCTGATCGCCAGCACCCAGTCCCAGAGGTTGAAGGTGGGGCCGAGGATCGTGAGGCCGAATGAGGCGAGCACGCCGATCCAGGACGCCAGGACCACCTGGGGCCGTGCGCCGATGACGGCGACGGCGATGGCGATCACGGTCCACACGGCCGGGACGGTCGCCACGGCCTGCAGGAACGCGTCGCCGAACTCGACACCGATATCGGCCGATGCCGTCAGCGCGGCGATCAGGAGGCCGGCGATGAGGACGTAGACGGCGGGTGCGGCGAGGGCGATCACGACGTTGCTCGCGAAGTAGCGGGCACGGGCGGTCGCGGTGGCGATGAGCGGTTCGACCCGGTCTTCGAGTTCTTCCGTGCGCACCTTCAGCATGGTCTGCACGCCCGGGATGGAGGCGAGGATGCCGACGAGGCTGAGGATCGTCACGAGGAATGCACTGACGAGCCCGGCGGAGTCCGCGGCCCCGGAGGCGAGCGCCTGTTGCAGCGCCGCGTCGCCGCCGAGGATGTCGTTCACCGACGTCGCGAGGTAGCCGAACACGAATCCCAGGCCGATGAAGGCGATCGTCCACGTCAGCAGCGGACCTCGGTTGATGCGCAGCGCGAGACGCCAGGTGGATCGTGCCGATCCGCGGGCCGGGCCGGGACGGGGAGCGATCGCGCCCGCACCGAACTCGCGGCGGGCTTGCAGCACGAACGCGACTGCGAGCAGCACGAGGGTGAGCGCTGCGGCGAGCAGGAGCGGCCACCAGTTGTCATCGACGGCCGGCTTGGTCTCGGTCATCCAGGCGAGCGGGTTGATCCAGATCGCCCAGTCGGGCGCCTCCAGTGCGTAGGCGACGCCGCGGGCGATGAAGAGCACGCCGAGCGTTCCGACGGCGAGGGAGTTCGCGGTGCGGGCGTCGGAGCCGAGCTGGGCGGTGACCGCGGCGACGCCGGTGAACATCCAGGCGGTCGCGCTCATCGTCGCGGCGATGAGCATCGACGCGTTCCAGCCGCCGCCGAACGCGACGGTCACGAGTCCCGTGACGAGTCCGAGCACGATCGAGAACACGAGGCACATCCAGACGGCGGCCGCCAGCCTGCTCGCTCGTCCCATCACGCCGGAGGCGAGGAGTTCGGCCTGGCCGGAGTCCTCTTGGGCGCGGGTCGCACGGGTGACGGCGAAGATCACGCCGAGCGCCGCGAGCAGGCCGCCGAGGGAGAGCGCCCGCCAAGCGTTGAAGCCGTCGGCGGTGCTGAGGTCGTACGCAGGACCGAAGATGATCGCCATCGCCGGGTTCGCACCGACTGCGGCGGCGAAGGCGGCCTTGTCCTGGTCGCTCGGGAACACCAGCGGGTAGATCATCGAGGACGCCGAGAGCAGCGTGGTCAGCAGAGCCCACGGAACGAGGAGCCGACCGTCCTGCTTGACCTCCGCCCGGAGCAGCGGTGGCGTGCCGGCGATCGCGGTCGCGCCCGCCATCAGGAGGCCGCCCGGTCGGTCGAATCGGTCTCGTAGAGACGCAGGAACAGGGACTCCAGCGAGGGCGGCTCGACCGTGAGCGCGGTGATGCCGAGCGGCGCGAGCCGGGTCATGGCGGCGCCGACCTCGGCGGAATCGACCGTCGCCCGGAGCCGGTCGCCGTCGACGTGGATGTCGCTCAGCCCCTCGAGTGCGGACTGCGGCACCGGAGCGGACAGCGTCGCGTGGATGGTGCTGCGGCTGCCCTGCTGCAGATCGGCGAGAGTACCGGTCTGCACGACGGCGCCCTCGCGGATGATCGAGAGCCGATCGGCGAGGGACTCGACTTCGGAGAGGATATGGCTCGAGAGCAGCACGGTGGCGCCGTTCGCCTTCGCCTCGCCGATGACCTCCTGGAAGACGTTCTCCATGAGGGGGTCGAGGCCGCTCGTCGGTTCATCCAGAATCAACAGCTCGACGTTCGACGACAGCGCCGCGACGATGGCGACCTTCTGACGATTGCCCTTCGAGTACTGCCGGCCGCGCTTGCTCGGATCGAGTTCGAAGCGCTCGATGAGGTCGGCACGCCGGCGCTCGTCGAGCCCGCCGCGCAGCGAGCCGAGCAGGTCGATCGCCTCGCCGCCGGTCATCCCCGGCCACAGGGACACGTCACCCGGCACGTACGCGAGACGGCGGTGCAGGTCGACGACGTGCTTCCACGGGTCGTGCCCGAGCACCTGCGCCGAGCCGCCGTCGCCCTTGAGCAGGCCGAGCAGTACCCGGATCGTCGTCGACTTCCCGGCGCCGTTCGGGCCGAGGAAGCCGTGGACCTGTCCCCGCTCGACGTGGAGATCCAACCCCTGCAGGGCTTTGAACTTGCCGTAGGACTTCGTCAGCCCCCGCACGTCGATGACGGCTTCGCCAGCACTCATCACAGCTTCCAATCGGATCGCTCACCTGGTGCGGCCAGCCTAGGACGCACCTCCACGCATGGGGAACTCCCCACGCGCGGAGTTATCGTACGCCATAACTCTACGGGTGGGGAATTCCTCACCCGGCGGGGCTACGATTGCTCCCGTGGCCGAGCAACCGAACCTCGCACCGCGAGCGAAGCGACCGACGGGCCGACGCGCGGGCGACAGCGGAACGCGCGACGCGATCCTCGACGCCGCGCGGGACCTGTTCGCCGCCCGCGGCTACGACGGCGCCTCCGTACGCGCGATCGCGACCGCCGCCGGTGTCGACCCCGCGCTCATCCGCCACTTCTTCGGCGACAAGGACGGCCTGTTCGCCGCGACCATGGCCGACCGCACGGTCATCCCCGCCCGCATCGCCGAGCACCTCCAGGGCGACCCCGCGACGGCCGGCAACCGGATCGTCGACGCCTACTTGCGGATGTGGGAGGAACCCGAGACCCGGCCGGTGCTCATGGCCCTCATCCGGTCGGCAACCACGTCGGAGCAGGCGGTCGGCATGCTCTTCGACGTGCTCGGCGGGCGAATCCGCGAGCAGTCCGGCATCACCGACCCGGACGGCGAACGAATGCGACGCGTCGCGCTCGCCGGTACCCAGATGCTCGGCGTCGCAGTCGCCCGCTATGTGATCAAGCTCCCACCGATCGCCGCGATGACGCATGCCGAACTGGTCGAACAGATCGGGCCGACCATCCAGCGTTACCTCGACGGCGAGAACATCTGACCGCCACGGGCTCGCTCGGAGAGGCCGCACTCGGAGCCGATCGAGGCGACGGCCTCGGCCGGCCGCTCGGTGCGGCGAATCGCCCGGTGTTGGATGCCCCTGCTGGAATGCGGCGCTGCGGAGTCCGCAGGCGAGCCGGTTGACGGGGCGGTCGAGACGTCAGGCGAGTGCCTGCTCGAAGGCGCTCTTCGCCTCCATCAGGTTCTGGCCGCTGAGTTGGCGGAACGCCGCGTTGATCTCCGCGGCGAGATCGAATGACGGGTCGACGAGCCACTGCGACTGCAGGCCGTCCCAGACGGCGACGAGTCGGCGGGCTACCGACTCCGGTTCGAGGTCGGGGTGGGCGAGCCCGCGGTGCTGGCGGTGTCGGAGCATGTTGGCGAAGGAGCTGATCGCGGCGCTGTTGTGTCGGAGGAAGTACTCGTGGGCCGGATGCTCGACCTCCTGCGCCCGGGCGTTCAGGTAGACGGTGAGGCGGGTCCTCCAGAGCATCTCGGGACTCCGCCGCGCGAGGCGGGCCACGACGTCGTTGACGTCGCCGAGATCGCTGTCGTCGCGGCTGCCGAGATCGTCGGCCATCCGCTGGTCCGCGAGTTCGAGTGCGGCGACCAGGACGTGCTCCCTCGTCGGGAAGTGGTAGAACAGCGCTCGTTCGCTCACTCCGGCGGCCGCAGCGACCTTCGCCAGGGAGAGGTCGACGTGCCCGGACTCCGCGATCAGGTCGAGCGCGGCGCCCGCGATCACGGCACGCCGTCGGGCGCTTTTCGCGTACTGTCCGCGGGTGCTTCGAGTCATGGCCATACGTTACGCCAAAGTTGCAGTTGGGTACATGTTTGAGTCGCCTCCCGCCTCGACGCCGCGTGTCGATCTCGGTTCAATGGTCGAGAAGTAGCAGTTCACTACGTTTTGGTGAGATCGCTCTCTCGACGACAAAGGAGTCGAAACATGAGCACGCCCGACCACGCGTCCGCACCCGCTGTCGCGGTCGCGTCCGGCATCGAGGCTCGACGAATGGAGCCCCGATGACGACGCCTGAGCCCCGCCGAATGGAGCTGCCGTGAAAGCCGTCCGACTGCGCACCGAGTACCTGGACCGGCCCCTCGGTCTCGGCACCGCCGCGCCCGGCCTGTCCTGGAACTGCGATGGCGGCACGACGCAGACCGCCTACCGGATCACCGCCACGCGCGCCGGCGAACCGGTCTGGGACTCCGGCAAGATCGTCTCCTCGAGGATGACGCACGTCGCGTGGGAGGGTGCAGTGCTGGGCAGCCGCGATCGCGTCGAGTGGGCGGTACGTGTCTGGGACGAGCACGACGTCCCGGGCGAGCCGGCCTCCTCGTGGTTCGAGGTCGGGCTGCTCGATGCCTCGGATTGGTCGTCCGGCTGGATCACCGGCGACTACCGGCCCCGGAAGCACGAGCGACGCCCGGTCGATCACTTCCGGCGGACGTTCGCCGTGGACGGCGACGTCGTGCGCGCCCGCCTGTACGCCACGGCGCGCGGTGTCTTCGACGCCCAACTGAACGGCCATCGCGTCGGCGACATCGAGCTCGCGCCCGGCAGCACCGACTACCGCCGTCGCATCCAGTACCACGCGTTCGACGTCGCCGACCTGCTCGGCTCCGAGAACACCCTCGAGCTGCGCCTGGCCGACGGCTGGTTCCGCGGCTCGCTCGGCGCGTACGGGCAGACCAACGTCTTCGGCCGGCGCTCGTCGGTGCTCGCGCAGCTCGAGATGACGTACGCCGACGGCCGGCGCGAGACCATCGGCACGGATGACTCGTTCGCGTGGAGCTGCGACGGCCCGATCCGCTTCGCCGACCTCCAGGACGGCGAGATCGTGGACGCCCGGATGACGCCGACCTACGGCGGGCGGGCAGCGCGCGCGGCCGCGCCCGACGTCGTGCCGACCGCCTCCGACAATGTCGTCCCGCGCACGCACGAGGAGTTCTCGCCGACGCTGCTGACGACGCCGAGCGGCGCCCGCGTGCTCGACTTCGGTCAGAACCTCGCCGGTTTCGTCGGCTTCACCGTCACCGCGCGGGCCGGGCAGCGGATCCGCCTGCGGATGGGGGAGATCCTCGACGAGGAGGGCGAGTTCACGCAGGCGAACTTCCAACTGCGCAAGCCCGTCCGTGAGTTCGGACGCGTGAGCGAGCTGCTCCTGATGACGCAGCAGGAGCAGCGCATCCGCGGCGAGCTGCAGCCGACCCCGAAGCAGGAGGTCGAGTACATCTGCGCCGACGGCGTCAACGAGTACCGCACGAGGTTCGCCGTCTTCGGGTTCCGGTACGCGCTCGTGGAGACCGACCTGGACATCGATCCGGCCGACTTCCGTGCGATCGCGGTCTACTCCGACCTGGAGCAGACGGGGGACTTCGAGTGCTCCCACCCCGGCGTCAACCAGCTCGTCTCGAACACCCGATGGTCGATGAAGGGCAACTTCCTCGACGTGCCCACCGACTGCCCGACGCGCGAGCGGCTCGGCTGGACCGGCGACATGCAGGTCTTCTTCGACACCGCGGCCTCCTTCATGGACGTCGCCGCGTTCACCCGCAAGTGGCTGCGCGACCTCCGCGACGCGCAGAACCGGAAGGGCGTGGCCCCCGCCGTGGTGCCCTACAACGGCGTGGCGATGATGTACGACGCGACCGGCGGGTCGGTCGGCTGGGCCGACGCCCTCGTGCTCGTGCCGTACCGGTTCTGGAAGCGGTACGGGGACGACGACCTGCTCCGCGAGTGCTACCCGATGATGCGCGCCTACGGCGAGTACCTGATCGGCCGCACCGGCCGCAAGGACCGCAAGGCGGCCGCCGCCGACCCGCTCGACCGGTTCGTGTACGAGAAGGGCATGCACCTGGGGGAGTGGCTGGAGCCCGAGGAGTTCCGTGACGACGTCCGCGGCAAGACGCCGCGCACCGAGGAGGCCACGGCGTACCTGCACGCCACGATGGCCCACCTGGCGGAGATCGCCGCCTTCCTCGGCGAGCCGGCCGACGCGGCCCGCTACACCGAGTACGCCGACGGCGCCAAACAGGCCTACCGCCGGATGTTCGTCGTGGACGGCAGCATCGACACCGACCGGCAGGCCAAGCTCGTCCGGCCCCTCGCCCTGGGACTGCTGGAAGAGGACGAACGGGCCCGGGTCGCCGAGCGACTCGTCACAGCCGTCGAGTCCCGCGGGCACCGCATCGGCACCGGGTTCCTGTCGACGCCGTTCGTGCTGCCGGTGCTCTCCGAGGCCGGCCGGGCGGACGTCGCCTATGCGATGCTCGAGAACCCGAGATCCCCGAGCTGGCTCGCAGAGGTCGAGGCCGGCGCCACCACGGTCTGGGAGGACTGGGAGGGCGAGGAGAGCCGCAACCACTACTCGCCGGGCGCCGTGTGCCAGTGGCTGTTCGACACCGTCGCGGGCATCCGGGTGGCCGGCGAGAACCGGTTCGAGATCGCCCCGGTTCCGGGCGGCTCGCTCACCTCGGCGTCGGCGACGTACACGAGCCAGTACGGCACGGTGCGCTCCGCTTGGCGGATCTACGGCGACGGGACGGCGTTCGAGGTGGACATCCCGTCGAACACGACGGCGACCCTCCGCCTTCCCGACGGCACCGAGGCCGAACTCGGCGCCGGCCGGTGGCGCTACGCGGTCCCCGAGGGCGAGGTGACGCCCGACCGACGATAGGGCACCGCGGAGGACGACTACCGTGCCGCTCTGCCGGACTCCGACGTGGGCACCGGGCTCGCCGTTCGCGGCTCGACACTGCACCCACCTCGAGCACACGCCGCCATCCGAAGCGTCCGCGTGCATCAGCGCGCGTGAACCGCTCGACTCGCTGCGTTCACCGGGACCCGCCGGACAGGGCAGTCTGGTCTCGCACGCATTCGGCGATAGGAGAGCACGATGACGACACCTCAGGACGAGTTCGACGACCTGCTCAGCCGGGCCGCGCTCGCCGCGCTGTTCTTCGACCCCGAGATGACGGCCGACGACGAGGAGTACGACCTCCAGTCCGACGTCGCCTTCTGCCTCGAGGCGGTCGAGGGCGTCGAGCTCGACGGCGACACCAGGGCCGAGCTCCGGATGCTCGTGGGCCTCGTGATCGCCGACCCCACGGCCCATCGCCAGGCACTCGTCGACTTCGCGATGGAGTTCGCCCCGCCCGAGGCGGACTGACTCCGGGCGCCGATCCCGGCGTCGCGCGAGAGCCGGGGGTGCTCGCGACGACCGCGATCCCCGCCGCCGGCGGAGTGGTCAGCTCGTCGCGAGCTCCGCGATGGCCCAGGCTGCGACTGCGTCGGCCCCGAAGTGGTCGTCGGCGGTGATCGTCACGACCCCGTCGGCGGCGAAGAGCAGCAGCTGGCCGTAGGCGCCGTGCAGGCGCCAGCCGTCGCCCGGGCCGTCCCAGCCGGCGAGGGCGTAGCGCTCGTATCCGTCGCCGTCGCCGGCGGGCACCCAGTCCGTGTGCATCCCGTCGATCCAGTGCGCCGAGACGAGCGGCTCGCCCTTCCATCGCCCGCGGTCCCGGATCAGCAGGCCGAGCCGCGCCAGCTCCTCGGTGCGCATCGCGATGCCGCCGCCCGCCGCGATCCGGCCGTTGGGGCAGCGCTCCCACTCGGTTCCGTGGATGCCGAGGGGCGTCAGGATGCGGGGCTCGAGGTACGCGCCGACGTCGCCGACGACTTCCGAGAGCACGAACATCGCGGTGTACGAGCTCGCGTTGGAGTACTGGAAGGTGCGGCCGGAGCTGGGGCGCCCGAGGAACTCGAGCGCGAGGTCGGGCCAGTCGGTCAGGAGCGTCTCCGACCAGGGCAGGTCGACGCCGCTCGTCATCGTGAGGAGATGGCGGAGCGTCACCTGTTCGACGCCGGCGCCGAGGGGCACCGCGGGGAGGTACTGCGCCACCGGTGCGTCGAGGTCGACGAGGTCCTCGTCGGCGGCGCATCCGGCGGCGAGCACCGTGAGGGCTTTCGCGACGGACTGGACGTCCCGGCGTTCGTCGGGCGACCAGCGGTGCTCGGCGATGTCGTCGCCGATGCGGACGTGCAGGCCGTGTGCGCCGAAACCCGTCGCATCCACTCGTTCGACGATCCTGTCGCGCAGCTGCCGGGCTCGATCCACCCGCCGAGTCTAGGGGGGCCGTCTCGGAGAGCTTCCTAGAATCGAGGGGTGGATGACTCGCCTGCGCCGGTGCCCCGCGGCGCCTGGCGCCGCGAGGCCGACACGGTGGTCCTCGAGGGCGTGCACGTGCCCGAGCGGATCGCGGAGCCGTTCGCGATCTACTCCGAGAGCGCGTACGTGCGGGTGCCGCTGGAGTTCGAGCCGCACTCCCACCCGCTGCACGAGCTCGTCTGGGTGCGCGGCGGCACCATGACCGTGCGGCTCGCGGACTCGGTCGTGACCGTGCCGGAGGGGCACGGGCTCTGGATCCCCGCGGGGATGCTCCACTCCGGTCGGACCACCGCGCGCACCGCCCTGTGCGACGCGCTCTTCGACCCGGATCGCTCGCCGCTCGGCTTCCCGGATCCCGTCGCGATCGAGATCACCCCGCTGCTCGGCTCGCTGCTGCGGCATCTGGAACGTCTCGACCTCTCGGCGGCGGAACGCCTCCGCGCCGAGGCCGTCGTCTTCGACGTCCTCGGGCCGTCCGATCGGCAGCTCGCACTCCAGGTCCCGCCGGACGAGCGCATCGCGCCCATCGTCGCGGCGCTGCTCGAGGACCCGGCCGATCCGCGGGCGCTGCCGGAGTGGGCGGGCCTCGTCGGAGCGAGCGAGCGCACCGTCTCCCGCCTCTTCCGCGCCCGCACAGGACTCTCGTTCCTGCAGTGGCGCCAGGTGCTGCGGGTGCACCACGCGGTGTCGCTGCTGTCGGAGGGCCTGGCGGTGCACGAGGTGTCGGACCTGCTGGGGTACGCGCAGTCGAGCACATTCATCGCCTCGTTCAAGCGCGTCATGGGGGCGACGCCCGGCGCCTACGTCGATGCCCGGGAGGCGGCGTCCGATCGCCTCGAGCCGTAGCTCGGCAACGAAGCGCGTGTCCGAAACTCCGTATCGGATGTCGCCGGACGACGATTGTGGACGCGCAGGGCGGCGACGTATTCTCATTAGGCAAGGCAGCCCTTACTTCCCGCGATCCGGCTTCGCCCCGATCGCCTCGGCATGGGGATGCCGCCCCCCAATCTCCCCTCCGAATCAGGATCCCCGCATGAGCATCGCCCGTCCGCCGGCCCAGCCCGTCGCCACCGCCGCGGCCGGGCAGCGCACGGGTACGACCGGACTGGCCGGCGAGTCCCTCGTGCTCGGCTTCGGTTCGCGCGTCGTCGTCGACGGGGTCGACATCGAGATCGTCCCGGGACGCGTGAGCGCGCTCGTCGGTCCGAACGGCTCCGGCAAATCGACGCTGCTGCGCGGACTGGCCCGGCTGCACCGGATCGACGGCGGCCGCGTCGACCTGCACGGGGGAGCGGGCGAGGACGCGCGCCCCGCGGCGGCGCTGAGCGCCCGCGAGTTCGCGCAGCAGGTGACGCTCTTCGCCCAGTCGCGGCTCGCGCCGTCGGGGCTGAGCGTGCGTGAGGTCGTCGCCTTCGGGCGGCATCCGTACCGTCGTCGATTCGCCGGCCCGAGCGAGGCCGATCGCCTCGCCGTCGACCGCGCCCTGCGCGCGACGGGCGTGCACGGGATGGCCGAGCGCGCCGCCGGCGAACTCTCCGGCGGAGAGCTCCAACGCGTCTGGCTCGCCGCCTGCCTCGCCCAGGAGACCGGCGTCGTGCTGCTCGACGAGCCCACCAACCACCTCGACCTGCGCTACCAGATCGAGACGCTCGACCTCATCCGCGACCTCGCCGACGACTACGGCGCCGCGGTCGGCGTCGTCCTCCACGACCTCGACCACGCCGCCCGGATCGCGGACGAGGTGCTGCTGATGCAGTCCGGACGCATCCTCGCCGCCGGCGCGCCCGTCGACGTGCTGACCGCCGAGCACATCGGCGCCGCCTACGAGCTGCGCGTGGAGGTCGACCTCGACCCGCGCACCGGCCGCCTGCGCATCGACCCGATCGGTCGCCACGGCGCGCGGCAGCACGCCGCGAGCGCCGCCGCGTCCTGACCCGGCATCCACCCGAACCACCCCCGCTTCCCGAACCGCCCCCTCCCGAGAGGACCACCATGAATCGACCACGCCTGCTCGCGGCCGCCGCGACCGTCGGCATCGCCGCGCTCGCGCTGACCGGCTGCGGCACGACCGACGTCGCCACGACCGGGGACGCCGAGGCCGCCGTGAGCTCGAAGAGCTGCGCCGCCGACACGACGACGACCTCGACGGGGCCCGTCTCCCTGACCGACAGCCTCGGCCGCACGGTCGAGCTCGACGAGCCCGCCGAGCGGGTCGTCGTGCTCGAATGGCAGCAGACCGAGGACCTCCTCACGCTCTGCGTCACGCCCGTCGGCGCCGCCTCGACCGCCGACTACGCGACATACGTCAGCGCCGAGACCCTGCCGGAGAGCGTCGTCGACGTCGGCGAGCGGGGCACGCCCGACCTCGACGCCCTCTACGCCACCGACCCCGACCTCATCGTCATCGAGGCCTACAGCGCCGACGACGAACTGCTGCAGCAGCTCGAGGAGCGCGATGTGCCGGTGCTCGCGACGATCGGCGCCGATGCGAGCGGGCAGATCGACAACATGAAGCAGGTCTTCTCCCTGATCGCCGAGGCCACCGGCCGCACCGAGCGCGCCGACGCGGTGCTCGCCGAGTTCGACGCGCACCTGGCCGAGGCCAAGGAGCAGGTCGCCGACGCCGACCTCGCGACGACCGACTTCGTCTTCTTCGACGGCTGGATCGAGAGCGGCAACGTCGTCATCCGTCCCTACGGGACGGGCGCGCTCTTCACCGAGCTCGGCGAGGAACTCGGACTGACGGGCGCGTGGACCGACGAAGTCGACGAGTCCTACGGCAGCGGCGGCGTCGACCCCGCCTACGGCCTCGCGCAGACCGACCTCGAGGGTCTGACGGCCGTCGGCGACGCGAACCTCGTGTACTCCGACGACGGGCTGCCCGACAGCTACGTCACCGAGCTGGAGAAGAGCACCATCTGGACCTCCCTCCCGGCCGTGCAGGAGGGTCGTGCCTTCGCGTTCCCCCCTGGCGTGTGGGGTGCCGGAGGCCCGCGCTCGGGCGAGCAGGCCATCGACGCGTTCGTCGAGGTCATCGTCGGCACGTGACCGCTCGTACCACCGTGCCGCGCACCGGCCGGACCCTCGCACTCGAGGGCCCGGCCGGTGCCGCGGCACCCGCTGCACGGGGCCGGACCCTCGGAGGGATCGGCGTCCTCGTCGCCCTCGCCGCGATCGTCGTCGCCGTCGGGCTGTCGCACCTCACCCAGGGCACGTCGGGGATCGGCGGCCTCGACCTGCTCCGCTGGCTCGGCGGAACCGACGTCGGCGTCGGCGGCGTGTCCGTCGGCGACATCTTCACGGGGTCCCGGCTGCCGCGACTGCTCGCCGGCATCGCCGTCGGATTCGCGCTCGGCGTCGCCGGCGCCCTCCTGCAATCCATCACGCGCAACTCGCTCGCCGCCCCCGACACCCTCGCCGTGACCGCGGGAGCCTACTTCGCGCTCACGGCGGTCGCGGCGTTCGGCCTGAGCGTGCCCCTCTGGGCCTCGAGCGGCGTCGCGTTCGTCGGCGGCCTCCTCGCGGCCGCGCTCGTGCTCGGCCTCACCGGACGCGCCGCGGGCACCGCCACCACTCGGCTGATCCTCGCCGGCTCGGCGATCGCCATGGCGCTCGACGCCGGCACCGCCGCGCTCCTCATCCTCTTCAAGGAGAACACCACCGGGCTCTTCGCCTGGGGCAGCGGTTCGCTCTCGCAGCTGAACCTCGACGCGTCGGCCCGGGCGATGCCGATGATCGTGGCCGTCCTGCTCGTCGCCCTCCTGATGTCCCGTCGCCTCGACGTGCTCGGCCTCGGCGAGGACGCCGCCGCGACGCTCGGCGTGCCCGTGCGCGCGACCCGGGGGATCGCCGTGCTGGCGGCCGTGCTCCTGACCAGCACCTCGGTCACGCTCGCCGGTCCGATCGCGTTCGTCGGGCTCGGCGCCCCGGTGCTCGCGCGCCTCATCGCCCATCGGGTCCCGGCGCTCCGCCGGCACGTGTTCCTCCTACCCGCGTCGGGACTGCTCGGCGCCGCCCTCATCCTGATCGCCGACGTCGCGCTGCGCGCGATCCTCGGCGCCGGGGCCGCGACCGCCATCCCCACCGGCATCCCGACCGCGATGCTCGGCGGCCTCGTGATCGTGCTGCTCGCCCTGCGTCTGCCCGACGCCGGTGCGGCACGCGCCGTCAAGGCCGCCCACTCCACCCTGCGCACCCACCGGCGCTTCGTCGTCGTGCTCACCGCCTCCGTGCTGCTGCTCGTCGTCGCGATCCTGGTCGCGCTGCTGGCCGGCAGCCTCTGGCTCCAGCTCGGCGACATCGCGCTCTGGGTGCAGGGGAGCGCGCCGGACCTCGTCGCCCGGGCCCTCGACGAACGCGCGGCCCGGATCGCGGCGGCCGTGCTCGCCGGCGCGGCGCTCGCGCTCGCCGGCGTGGCGGTGCAGGGCACCGTGCGCAACCCCCTGGCTGAGCCGAGCCTGCTCGGCATCACCGCGGGCGCGGGGCTCGGCGCCGTCTTCGTGACGACGACGCTCGGCGGCGGACGCCCGGCGCTCATCGCGGCCGCGGTCGCCGCGGGCCTCATCACGTTCGCCCTCATCACCGCGCTCGCCTGGCGCGGCGGCCTGCGGCCCGACCGCTTCGTGCTCGTCGGCATCGGGACGAGCTACGCGCTCACCGCGGTGACCGCGTTCCTGCTGCTGCGCTCGGATCCGTGGGAGACCCCGCGCATCCTGACGTGGCTCTCGGGGACGACGTACGGGCGTTCGCTCGCCGACGTGGTCCCGGTCGCGATCGTGCTGCTCGTCGCGCTGCCGGTGCTCGGCGGGATGCGCCACCGGCTCGACCTGCTCGCGATCGACGAGGACACCCCGCGCATCCTCGGCGTCGAGACCGACCGGACGCGCCTCGGCATCCTCGCCCTCGCCGCCGTGCTCGCCTCGGTGGCCGTCGTCGCCGTCGGGACGGTGGGCTTCGTCGGGCTCGTGGCGCCGCATCTCGCCCGCAGCCTCGTCGGCGCCCGGCACGGGCGCGTGATCCCCGTCGCCGCCGTGCTCGGCGCGCTGCTCGTGCTCGTCGCGGACACGCTGGGGCGCACGGTGATCGCCCCGTCGCAGCTGCCGGCCGGGCTCATGATCGCCCTCGTCGGCGCGCCCTACTTCGTGTGGATGCTGCGCCGCGTCCGCGACTGAACTCCCGACCGGGACCGTCCGTCGTACCGGTGACCGGCACGGCCGTGCCCGCGACCGTGGTCGACCGCTGGGGTGTCAGGCGAGGTCGGCCGTCCGGGGCCGGACCGGTCGGAGCAGGCCGGCGAGGAACAGCGACACGATCGGGACGGCGAGGCAGCACAGCAGCGCCAGGCGAAGCCCGCCGGCTTCCGCGACGGCGCCGACGAGGAGGGGCGACGCGAGGAACCCGATCCGCATGATCGTCGCCGCGACGGCCAGCCCCGTGCCGGGGCCGAGGCCGGGAACGCGATCCGCGGCATCCATGGCGAGGGGGATCATCGGCGCGATGCCGAGCCCGACCAGGCCGAAACCGAGGATGACCGCGGGCTGCGCGGGCGCGTGGACGAGCAGGAGCATGCCGGCGAGGGCGACGACCGATCCGACCCGGACGGTGGCGACGGCGCCGATGCGATCCACGAGCCGGTCGGACGCGAAGCGTCCGAGGGTCAACGCCGCCATCATCGCGACGAACGGGGCGGCGGACGCCGCGAGATCCGCCCCGGCCTCCGCCGTGACGTAGACGCCGCCCCAGGTGGACCCGAGGTCTTCGAGGAAGGCGCCGATCACGGCGATGCCGCACGAGGCGACCAGCATCGCACCGATGCTGCGGCCGGCTCCGCCGCCGGCCGCGGGTTGCGCGGCCGCCGCCCCGGGAAGGGCGAGCGACCTGGATGCGACGAGCGTGCCGGCCACGATGAGCACCCCGAGGATCAGGAAGTGGAGGCCGATCGGCAGGCCGGACTGCAGCGCGAGCAGCCCCAGGAGACCGCCGGCGATCGCGCCCGCGCTCCAGGCGCCGTGCAGACCGTTGATGATGGAGCGGTCGAGGCGGCGCTGCACCTCGAGCCCGTGCGCGTTGTTGCCGACGTCGCCGGTCGCGTCGGCGAAGCCCACGGCGAAGAGGATGACCCCGAGCAGCACCGGCCCCCCGGCGAAGCCGGCGAGTGCGAGGAGTGCGCCGAGCACCACGGACGACGTGACGGCGACGGGGACGGCTCCCGCTCGTGCGACCAGCCGCCCGGCGAGCACGCTGCCGAGGATCGAACCGACGGGACCGCAGGCGACCATGAGCCCGAAGGCCAGATCGCTGAGCCCGAAGGCATCCTTCAGTTCGGGATACCGGGTCACGATCGTGGCGAACACGAGCGCGTTCGCCACGAAGAGCGCGCCGACGCCTCGCTGCGCGGCGGAGGCCCGCAGCAGTGCGTGGGAGGAGGGGCTCGACATGCGATCAGACTGCCATCGATGCGCGGGTCAGATGCGCGCGATCGTCCAGCACGGCAGTGGTTTCGTCCAGGACGCGCTCGTCGTCCACCGTCGTAACCTGCCGGTTGGCCGTGCCGCAGGGGCGCGGCGTCCAGGAAACGGGTGCCGTGCATGATCCGACTCGAGAGCGCGCAGTTGCAGGTCGAGGTGGATGCGTCCCGCGGCGGCCGGGTCACGAGCATCCGCACCGACCGGGAGTGGCTCGCCCCGTCGTCCGACGCCCGACCAGGCGCGCGCTACGGGGATGAGGGCGCGGGAGGGTGGGACGAGGCGCTGCCGACGATCGGCGGCGAGCCCGACCACGGCGACCTCTGGGACGTCGAGTGGGAGATCCGGCGAGCGACCCGGTCGACGGCGGTGCTCGCGGCGACGTCGTCGTCGGCCGGCATCGAGCTCGAGCGCACGTTGAGCGTGCAGGGGCGGCGGCTCGGGGCCTCCTACGTCGCGCGGAACATGGGGACCGCGCCGTCGACGTTCCTCTGGGCGGCGCATGCCCTGTTCGCCGCCGACGACGGGACGATCGCAACGCCGGTCGGGGGCGGACGCTGGTACGTGGAGTATCCGGCCGGAACCGACCTGCAACGGATGCCCGCGCGCTGGGCGTCGACCCCGCGTTCCGGCGTCAAGGCGTTCGTCCCTGCGGCGGAGGGGGTCGACCTCGTGCACGCGGACGGCCCACGCGCCGAGATGCGCTGGCGTCCGAGCGAGATCCCGTGGCTCGGGCTCTACTGGGATACCGGCGAGTTCGGTCCGGGGCCGGTGGTCGGCCTCGAGCCCACCAACACCGGATCCGACCGTCGGACGTCGTCCTCGTGGACGCTCGCAGCGTCGGCGGAACGACGCTGGCGGTTCGCGCTCGAACTGCACCCGGCGCAGCGCTGATTCCACCATCCCGTCGAATCGTCCATGCTCCGTCCGCTTCCGTCCTGTGGGCGCCCGGGCCCGGCGAGTTAGTTTTGCTCGCGCCCCCAAGAGGCGATCACTACAAGGACGTAAGGACGATCACAGTGAAACAACGAAAGATCCTCGCCGGAATCGTCGCGGCCGGAGCGGTCGTCACGATGCTCGCCGGCTGCAGCAGCGCGAGCGGCGGCTCGGACTCCGGTTCGGTGACGCTCGGCTACATGGGCTGGGTTCCGAAGGCCGACGAGGCCGTCGCCATCTGGAACGAGGCCCACCCGGACATCCAGGTCGAGTACTCGCCGGTCGCCAACGGGCAGGAGGCGTATCCGAAGATCCGCTCGTCCGTCCAGGCCGGCAACGCGGGCTGCCTCGCGCAGCTGACCTACGACCAGGTCCCGAGCTTCGTCGCCGACGGCATGCTGCTGGACGTCACGGACGAGACGGCCGACGTCGCGGACACGTTCCTCGACTGGACGTGGTCGCAGGTCAGCCCGGGCGGCAAGACCTACGCGATCCCGCAGGACACCGGCCCGGTCGCGCTCTACTACCGCGCGGACCTCTTCGAGCAGTACGGCATCGACGTCCCGGCGACCTGGGACGACTTCGCCGCAGCGGCCGAGCAGGTGCACGCCGCCGACCCCGAGGTCACCCTCAGCTACCTCGCGACCGACGACTCGAGTACGGTCGCCGCCTACGCCTGGCAGCGCGGCGCCTCCTGGTTCTCGATCGACGGCGACAGCTGGAAGGTCGGCATCGATGACGCCGCGAGCCTCGAGTCCGCCGAGTACTGGCAGGGCCTGCTCGACTCCGGCGCCATCGCCACGACGAAGCGCTGGGACCCCGGCTTCTACAGCGAGCTGGCCAGCGGCAAGTACCTCTCCATGATCGGCGCCGCGTGGAACACCGCGCTCATCACCGCGAACGTCGGCGACACCGCCGGCGCCTGGCGCGTCGCCCCGATGCCTACGGACGGCGACTCCACGGACACCGCGAACTCCGGCGGCTCCGCCGTGGCCGTGCTGAAGGGCTGCGAGCACCCCGAGCAGGCGGTCGAGTTCGCGACCTGGCTGAACTCGTCGGAGGAGAGCCTCGACATCCTGGCCGCCTCCGACGGCGGCGGCCTGTACCCCGCGGCGACCGAGGCCCTCGACTACGACGTCGTCAACCAGGCCGACGACTTCTTCGGCGGGCAGAACCTCAACGAGGTCTTCAAGGAATCCGCGCAGAACGTCAACACGTCCTGGGCGTGGGGCCCGACCTACTCGTCGACCGACACCGCCCTGACCGACGGGCTCTCGAAGGTCGCCACGGGATCGTCGACGCTGCCCGACCTCATGGGCTCGCTCCAGGACTCGACGCTCAGCGACATGGAAGACCGAGGGATCTCGGCCATCCCCGCGGACTGATCGATGACCGCAGCACCGCTGATCGACCGCAGGGCGGGTTCGGAACTCCGACCCGCCCTGCGGCGCAGGCCGACGCGCTTCCGCGGCGCGATCCTTATGTTCACCGTGCCCTTCATGGCGCTGTTCGTGTTCGTCTACGTCGCCCCGATCATCTACTCGGTGGTCCAGAGCCTGTTCGCGACCCAATCCAGCGGCCTCGGCTTCGGCGAGCCGGAACAGGTGTTCGTGGGAGCGGCCAACTACGCGAAGGCCCTCGGCGATACCGAATTCTGGGCGGCCCTCGGGCGCATCCTGCTCTTCGGGATCGTCCAGGTTCCCGTCATGCTCGGCGGCGCCCTGCTCCTGGCGCTGCTGCTCGACTCCGCCGCCGCACGCTGGGTGAGCGTGTACCGGGTGCTCTACTTCCTCCCGTACGCGGTGCCCGGCGTGATCGCCGCGGTGCTCTGGGCGTACCTGTACTCGCCGGCGCTCAGTCCGTTCGTGGCCTGGGGCGATTCGATGGGCATCGACCTCGACTTCCTCGGCCCGAACGTCGTGCTGTGGTCGATGGCGAACATCACCACCTGGGTGTTCATGGGCTACAACCTCTTGATCATCCTGTCCTCGCTGCAGGCGATCCCGCGCGACCAGTTCGAGGCGGCCCGCCTCGACGGCGCGTCCGAATGGCGCATCGCCTGGTCGATCAAGGTGCCGCAGGTGCGGCCCGCCCTGGTGCTGACCGGCGTCAACTCGATCATCGGCACGTTGCAGCTCTTCAACGAGCCCCAGGTGATGCACGTCATCGCCGACGCCGTGAGCAGCAGCTACGTGCCGACGATGCTCGCCATGGGCGCGGCCTTCGTGAAGAACGACTTCGGGTACGCCTCGGCGGTCTCGGTGCTGCTCGCCATCGTCGCGGGGCTCATCTCGATCGTCTACTACCGGATCGCCATGAGGAGCGACGCGTGACCGCAACACTTCCCCCGAAGGCCGCCGTCGACGAGGGGGCGCGGCGTCAGCGGCGCCGGCGCGACGACGCCGAACCCGAGCTCACCGTGAGCCGCGGCGCCGCCATCGCGACGCTGGGCGCGCTGACTCTCGCGGCCGTCTACTTCCTCATCCCGATCTGGTGGCTGATCGTCTCCTCCACGAAGAGCAACACCGCCCTGTTCAACTCGAACGGCTTCTGGTTCTCGGATCTGAGCCTGATCGACAACGTCGTGGACGTCTTCACCCGGCAGAACGGGCTCTTCAGCCGCTGGCTGCTGAACTCGGTGCTCTACGCCGGGGTGGGCGGCATCCTCGCGACGCTCCTCGGCGTCGCATGCGGCTACGCGATCGCGAAGTACGAGTTCCGCGGGCGCGGCCTGCTCTTCGGCACGATCCTCGGCGGGCTCCTGCTCCCGGCGGCGCTGCTGACGGTGCCGCTGTACCTGATGTTCTCGCAGATCGGGCTCGTGAACTCCGTCTGGGCGGTCATCATCCCCGCTCTGGTCAACCCGTTCGCCGTCTACCTCGGCCGGGTCTACGCGGCTGCGAGCGTGCCCGACGAGCTGATCGAGGCGGCGCGCCTGGACGGCGCCGGGGAGCTGCGGATCTTCTTCACCATCGGACTGCGGCTCATGTCGCCGGCGCTCGTGACGGTGTTCCTGTTCACGTTCGTGTCCATCTGGAACAACTTCTTCCTGCCGCTCATCATGCTCACCGATCAGTCGCTCTACCCGGTCACGCTCGGCCTCTACAACTGGTACACGGCCACGCGCGAGGCGAACTACAACGTCGTCATCACGGGCTCGCTGATCTCGGTGATCCCGCTCGTGGTGGCGTTCCTCAGCCTCCAGCGCTTCTGGCGCGCCGGCCTGTCGGCCGGAAGCGTCAAGTCCTGACCTGCGATCGAATGCGTCCATACCGCCGCCCGCAATCCTGATTCCACCGGCAACGCGCCGGAGCGATTCATCCATGCACGTCCACCGATCGGCCTGTCTGCCGTTCTCGGTGCCGAACTAGCTTGAGAGACATGAGCGACCGAACCTCCCACATCCGACTCCCCGCTCCGCCCCCCGCCGAGCAGGCGCTCCTCGACGACGGCGGAGTCGCCTGCTGGGAGGAGGACGTCGAGATCGACACCTACGAGCCCGGTGCCCCGGACCGGTTCCCGATGTTCTTCGACCACCGCGTCTACCAGGGCTCGGACGGCCGCGTCTACCCGCTCCCGTTCGTCGACCGCATCGAGACCGAGCCGGTGCGGCGCACCTGGAAGGCGATCCACCTGGAGAACCGGTGGGTGCGGCTCATGCTCCTGCCGGAGATCGGCGGGCGGATCCACATCGGCTACGACAAGACCCGCGACTACGACTTCTTCTACCGCAACAACGTGATCAAGCCGGCGCTCGTCGGTCTCGGCGGGCCGTGGATCTCGGGCGGCGTCGAGTTCAACTGGCCCCAGCATCACCGACCGGGCACGTATCTGCCGGTGGACGTGCACGTCGAACGCGGCGACGACGGCAGCGCGACCGTCTGGCACAGCGATCTCGACCCGCTGCAGCGCATGCGGGGCACGCACGGGGTCCGTCTGCGGCCCGACTCGTCGACCATCGAGGTCGAGGCGAAGCTCTTCAATCGCACCGACGAGCCCCAGACGTTCCTCTGGTGGGCCAACGTCGCCGCGGCCGTCCACGAGGAGTACCAGTCGTTCTTCCCGACGGACGTCCGCTACGTCGCCGATCACGCGCGCCGCGCGATCACCGCCTTCCCGCGCGCCGACCGCCCGTACTACGGGGTCGACTATCCGGAACTGGCGGCGCACGACGCGGATGCCGATCGCCTCGACGTGTATTCGCACATCCCGGTGCCGACCTCGTACATGGTCACCGAGACGGCCGACGAGTTCTTCGGCGGCTACGACCACCGCGCGGGGGCGGGATTCGTGCACTGGGCGGATCGCGACATCGCACCCGGGAAGAAGCAGTGGACGTGGGGCAACGGGCCCATCGGCCACGCCTGGGACCGGCAGCTCACCGACGGCGACGGCCCCTACGTCGAGCTCATGGCCGGGGTCTTCACCGACAACCAGCCCGACTTCAGCTACCTCCTGCCCGGCGAGACCCGGTCGTTCAGCCAGTTCTGGTACCCGATCCAGGACGTCGGCGTCATCCACCAGGCCTCGCGCGACGCCGCGCTCAGCGTGCGCGTCGACGGTACGGACGTCGTCGTGGGCATCGCGCCCTCCCGCCCGGTGGACGCGGAGGCGGTCGTGGAACTCGAGGGTCGGATCGTGGCGCGCGCGCAGTTCCGGGCGGAGCCCGGGTCGCCCTATTCGCTCAGCGCCGCGGTCCCGCCCGGCACCACGCGGGACGACCTCGTCGTCACCGTGCACGAGGGCGGCCGGGAGCTCGTGACCTGGCGGCGCCACGCCCCGATCGACGGCGAGCCGTGGGCGGCGACCGAGCCTCCGGCCGCCGCGAGCCTCGACTCGATCGACGAACTGCTGCTCACCGCGCAGCACCTCGTGCAGTACCGCCACCCGACCCGTGCCGCCGAGCCCTATCTGCGCCGGGCGCTCGAACTCGATCCGGATGACTCGCGGGCCCACCTGGCCCTCGCCGAACTGGCGTTGGTCCGGGGCAGCTATGATGACGCCCTCGGCCACGTCGAGGATGCCGCCCGACGGCTGACGCGACGGAACCTGAACCCGCGAACCGGCGAGCTGCACTACCGTCGCGGACTCGTCCTCGAGCGGCTCGGCGATCTCGAGGAGGCGGCCCGTTCCTTCGCCAAGGCCGGGTGGGACGGCGCCTTCGCCGTCGCCGCCCGACTCGGGCTGGCCCGGGTGCTGCTGCGGCTGGGCCGGAACGAGCAGGCGGAGGCCGCCGCGGCCCGGGCGGTCGAGCTCGATGCGGCCAACACGACCGCGATCGCCGCCCTGGTGCTCGCGCGACGGCGCCTCGGTGCCGCCGAGGCCGCCGCGAGCGTGCTCGACGCGGCGCGCGCCGCCGACCCCCTCGACCCGTTCCTCGCGGCCCTCGCCGGCGACCTCGGACTGCGCGACCCGCGCACCGCCCTGACGATCGCCCAGGACTTCGCCCGGCACGGCGAAGTCGAGTCGTCCCTCGAGTGGGCCGCGCGCTCGGAGCTCGCCGGGCCGACGGTCTTCGGCAACACGGGCCCGGTCGCCGGCTACACCCGCGCGCTCGTCCTCGATCGCGCCGGCCGCGCGGCGGAAGCCGTCGAGGCGCGGGAGGCGGCACGTCGCGCGAACCGCGACCTGGCGTTCCCCGCCGGGCTCGACGACCTCGATGCGCTGACGGCGGCGATCGCCGCGGGCGAGACGGCCGGCGAGCCCGACACCGTGGCGCTCGGGCTGCTGGGCAGTCTCCTCCTCGGCGTCCGCCGCCACGAGGAAGCGCGGGACGTCCTCGTCGCAGCCGTGCTCGGCGGCAGCGACGACCCGGTGGTGCTCCGCAATGCGGCGGTCGCAGTCGCGAACACCGGCGGAGACCTGGACCTCGCCGACGGCTTCCTGGCGCAGGCGTTCCGCGCCGACGGCCCGGTGCCGAGCGCCCGCCTCGTCTACGAGCGCGACCAGCTCGCACGGCTGCGCGGGATCGACGGCGCGGCGCGCCTGGCCGCGATCGAATCCTCCGGCGTCGACGTCTTCCGTCGCGACGACCTGACGATCGCCGTGCTCGGGCTCCTGCTCGACGTCGACCGGGTCGAGGAGGCCCGCGCGATCCTCGCTTCGCGTCGGTTCCAGCCCTTCGAAGGAGGTGAGGGTCTGGTGATCGCCGCCTTCGACCGCGCCACGCTCGTGACCGCGCGCCGCCTGCTCGACGTCGATCCGGCGGCCGCCGCCGCGCTGCTGGAGGCCGCCGTCGACGTGCCGGAGAATCTCGGCGAGGGCCGTCATCCGGCCGACCCCGCTGCGGAACTGCTGGTGCTCGCCGGCGACGCGCACCTTGCCACCGGCGCCGTGGAATCCGCGGAAGCGCGCTGGCGGGCCGCGCGCGACGCGGGCGGCCCGCTGGCCGTCGCACCGCGACCGGCCCGGCCCGACGACTTCTGGATCGGCGCGGCGCACCTCCGGCTGGGGGAGTACCCGGAGGCCGACGCGGTGTGGGCCGCGCTGGATGCCTCGGCGCTCGCGCTCGAGGATGCCTACCCGACACCGGACTACTTCGCGACGTCGCTGCCCGAGACGCTGCTGTTCGCCGTCGACGACGCGCGAGGTCGTACCGCCGCGGCCGCGGAGCTGCGCGAGGCTGCTTCCCGCGGACGCGCCCTCTCGGCCGAGCGGGCGGAGGTGCGCGCGTGAGCGCCGCCTCGCCGCGCAGGGCGCCGCTCACGCTCCGGCACACGCCGTGGGGAGCGCCGCCGTCTCCGCCGGCGATGGCGAACGAGATCGACGCCCGACCCGGACTGGCCCTGACCTCCCGCTCCCTCGTGCGCAACGGTCGCCCCTGGATCCCGGTCTCCGGCGAACTGCACTATTCGCGGGTTCCGCGGGAGCGCTGGCGCGAGCGGCTCCAGCTCATGCGCTCGGGCGGCATCGACGTCGTCGCGACCTACGTGTTCTGGCTCCACCACCAGCCGCAGCCGGGCGAAGCCCGGTTCGACGGCCGGCTCGACGTCGCCGAGTTCATCCGGCTGTGCGCGGAGCTCGAGCTCGAGCTGATCCTGCGGATCGGCCCCTGGTGCCATGGGGAGGCGCGCAACGGCGGGTTCCCCGACTGGGTGCAGGCCGCGCCGGTGGCCCATCGCACCGACGATCCGGGCTATCTCGAGCTCGTCGCGGACTGGTTCGCCCGCCTCTCGGCCGAGATCGCACCGCTGTGCGGTCCCGACGGCCCGATCATCGGCATCCAGATCGAGAACGAGCTCTACGACCAGCCGCAGCACCTCGCCACGCTGAAGGGCATGGCCCGCGAGCTCGGCATGACGGCGCCGCTGTACACCGCGACCGCATGGGGCGGTGCGGAACTGCCCGGAGCAGAGCTCTTCCCGCTGTACTCCGGCTACGGCGACGGCTTCTGGGTCGACGCCGACGCCCCGTGGGACGCGACGTTCCGCCAGCACTTCTTCTTCAGCGACCAGTGGGACGACCCCGGCGTCGGCGCCGACGTCCGCGGCGTCGACATCACGGACGTCGCGGTCAAGGAGCGGGACGACCGGTTCCCCCCGGCCACGTGCGAACTCGGCGGCGGCATGGCGACGCCGTACCATCGTCGGGTCGTGCCGGCAGGAGCGGACATCGCGGCCGTGGCGAATGCGAAGCTCGGCAGCGGTTCCGCGTGGCAGGGCTACTACATGTACGCGGGCGGCACGAACCCCGCCGACCGCGGCCCGATGCAGGAGTCGCACGAGACGGGGTATCCCAACGACCTGCCCGTCTTCGACTACGACTTCCACGCGGCGATCGGCGCCGCCGGCGATCTCGGTCCGAGCCACTCGGCCCTGCGACGCCAGCACGCCTTCATCGCCGCGTTCGGGGCCGAGCTCGCCGGGATGCCGGCGAGCTTCCCGGATGCGTCGCCGAGCGGACCCGAGGATGCCACGACCCTCCGGTGGGCCCTCCGCAGCGACGGCCGCCGCGG
Source organism: Agromyces seonyuensis (assembly GCF_009789225.1). Taxonomy (GTDB): domain Bacteria; phylum Actinomycetota; class Actinomycetes; order Actinomycetales; family Microbacteriaceae; genus Agromyces; species Agromyces seonyuensis. Next base: position 32,014 of record NZ_WSTA01000001.1, read on the forward strand.
GTTCGTCTTCGTCAACTGGCACCAGCCGCACGTGCCGCTGCCGCCGCGGCACGGGGTCCGATTCCGCCTCGAGCTCCCCGGCGGCGAGCGGACCATCGGCGGCGCCGGCCTCGACATCCGGCCCGGCGTCGTGGCGCGTTGGCCCTTCGGCCTCGACGTCGGCGGCGTCGAGCTGCTGTGGGCCAGCGCCAGCGCCCTCACGGTGCTGGGCGAGGACACCCTGGTGCTCGTCGCCGACTCGGTCGATGACGTGCGGTTCGCGGTCGATCCGGGGGTCGACGTCGTCGGCGCCGAACTCGGGCTCGACGGCGCGTTCGTCGTCGACGGCGAGACGGGCGGCCTCGTGGAACTCGTCCGCGGCGACGCGCGCGGCACGCTCCTCGTCGTCGGCCACGAGGACGCCGAGCGGGTCTGGGTCCTCGAGCGTCCGCATCGCCGGCTGCTCCGGTCCGCCTCGCCGATCTGGAGCGACGGCGACCGCCTCGGCGTGCGATCGGCGTCGCTCCCGGCGGTCTCGGAATGGCGGGGGGCGTGGATGCCTCTCGACCTCGCCGCGGAGGCGACGGGCACGGGCCGCGACGACGTGGCGATCCTGCAGACCCGCGACGCGGGTGAGCCGTCGGCGGGCTACGGCACGTTCGCGGGGCGTCCCTCCGCACCGGACACGGCATGGCGAGCCGGCATCGGCGCCACCTGGCGGCTCGGGGATCTCGGGGCTCCGGTCGACGGGCTCCGGCGCACCCTCGAAGTCGTGTGGGCGGGCGACGTCGCCGAACTCCTCGTGGACGACGTCGTGGTGGCCGACCGGTTCTGGGACGGCACCGTCTGGCGCATCGACCTCGACGCCCTCGACGGGGCCGTCGCGGACCGAGCGGTCATCCGCATCACCCCGATCGCCCGTGAGAGCCCGGTCTGGCTGGCTCCGGCGGCCGCGGACCGGTTGCGGGCGGGTGCCGCCGCGACGGCCTCCCTCGACGGCGTCGTGCTCGTGCGCTCCGCGATCTGGCGGGCATGAGCTCGGCCGTACCGATCCGGTCGGCTCCCCGGGTTACTGCGGTCGACCCGTGGCACGATATCCGGATGAAACTCGCCGAGGGGTTCGCGAACGAGCGCGTCTGCATCGTGCCGCGGCCGCTCGTGCAGGAGGCGCTCGCCCGCCCCGTGACCCGACGGCTCGTCGTCACCGACGCCGGGCTCTTCCCGGAAGCACGCCATCACGAGCGCGCCCGCCCGAACGGCGCGGACGAGGCGATCGTCATCGTCTGCACGAGCGGCGCGGGCTGGGTCGAGGTCGCGGGGGTCCGTGCCGGGGTCGGCGCCGGGTCGGCGGTCGTCATCCCGAGCGGCGTTCCGCACCGCTACGCCTCCTCCGACACGTCGCCCTGGACGATCTGGTGGTGCCACCTGCGCGGATCGGACGTCGACGAACTGCTCGCCGCAGCCGGCGCGAGTGCCGAGCGGCCGGTGCTCCAGTTGCGCGGCGTCGAACGGATCGTCGCGCTGATCGACGAGATCATCACGTCGATGGAGCGCTCGACCTCGCCCGTGCGGCTGCTCGCGGCAGCCGGGAACGCGTGGAAGCTGCTGACCCAGATCGCCGTGGACCGTGCGACGCCCGAACGCGGCGACCCGCTCGAGCGGGCGATGTCCTACCTCGAGGAGCGCGTCGACGGTGCGGTGAAAGTGCCCGAGCTCGCGGCGATGGTCGGCGTGTCCTCCTCGCACCTGGGCGCGCTGTTCCGCGCCGCCACCGGCGGGGGAGTGCTGGCCTACCAGACCGGGCTCCGGATGTCGCGGGCTCGGCAACTGCTGGACGGGAGCACCCTCGGCATCGCGGAGATCGCGATCGCGACCGGCTACCAGGACCCGCTCTACTTCTCGCGGCTCTTCAGCCGGACCCACGGCACGAGCCCGAGCCGGTACCGGGCGCAGCGGAAGGGATAGCAGCCCGAGGGGGCCGTCACGCCCGGCCGAGGATGATCGCGTTCGCGCGGCGCTGCCAGGCCGTGTCCGCCCACATCGGGTGGTGGGGTGCTGCGTTCGACGTCGGCACCGCCCCCCAGGCGCCCTCCGCGGCCGCCGCCCTCAGGCCGGTCTCGGCGAGGTCGGTGCCGACCGGGCCGTCCTCGAACCGCGCATGGAGGGGCGTGTAGCCGACCCAGCCCTCGCCGATCACGAACGGCACGTCGCGACGGCGGGACCACGCCCCGATCGCCTGGACGCGCGAGCGGATCTCGCGGTGCATGAGTTCGCGGTAGTCGCCGTAGTGGTCGTAGAGCCAGAGATCCCACCGTCGCGGATCGATGCAGTCGTACGTGTACAGCATCTGGTCGGTGATCACGGTCGCCTCGAGCCGCCAGGCCTCGGGCCGCCCGTACTCGGCGAACGACGGCGCGTCCTCGCGCAGCAGCGCACGCAGTTCCGAGTTCGGGAAGCCGGCGGAGCCGGTCTCGCGGACGTCGATCCGATCCTGCAGCGCTTCCAGCACCCCGTAGGCGTAGACGTGGAACTGGCCGACCGCGAGGCGCGACGGGAGCCCGGCGAGATCGAGATGGGGCGGCTTGCCGTAGCTCACCGTCGCCGGGACCGTCGGATGCCGGAGGGTGAGCGCTTCGAGGGCGTCGTCGACGGCCTCGGCCGCACTCGGGGTTCCGGAGAAGTCGACCTCGTTGTGCAGTTCGACGAATGCCACGCGTTCGAGGTGCCCGGCCGCTTCGAGCGCATCGAGCAGGTCGCCGGTCGCGTCCGCGAGCGCGTGCAGGCGTTCGTCGTGGGGCACCCCGGCGAGGTAGCGCCACCAGTCCGGATCGGCGGCGAAGGCCGCCGACTGCTGGTACTCCCAGGAGGAGAGGATGACGACCACCTCGTGCCGAGCCGCCGCGTCGAAGAGCCGGAGCAGCCGGTCGCGCAGGTCGATCGCGAAGCCGCCGCGCACGTCGTACCACCGTGTGGCGTCGCCGTAGAAGCCGCCGTCGCGGGCTCCGAGGCCCGAGATGCCGAGCCGCGGCGGCAGCGCTCCGTCCCCGGACGCCGCGAGGTGCATCGGGGCGGCGCAGATCCGGACCGCGTTGTAGCCGCGATCGACCGCTTCGCGCATCGCCAGATCCAGATCGGCGTAGGGCTCGCCGGTTCCCGCACGCGTGTACCAGGAGAAATCCCACAGGGTGATGGCCAGTCGATCGGGCAGGTGAGCACGCACCGTCCCGACGCTAGCCGCCGCACCTCCGGACCGGGATGGGCGGACGGATGCTCCGCATGGACGATCTGCGGGCTCGAGGCGACGGGTGCCGTTCGCGGACGGCGCGGTGCCCGTCGCGTCTCGTCGGGTTCGATGCCCACGCGGCATCCTGCCTCGGTACCCCCGTCGCCGCACGGGAGGGCATGATTTCGATGTGAGCCCCGACATCCCCGGCATGACCGACATGCCCGCGCCCCTGTACGTCATGAGCACCAACGGTCGTCGCATCGCGACGTACACGTGGGGCGACGAGGAGGCCGAGACCGTGCTGCTCGTGCATGGCTTCGCGTCGAGCGCACGGGACAATTGGGTGATCACGGGGTGGGTGCGCGACCTCCTGCGGGCCGGCTACCGGGTGATGGCGATCGATCAGCGCGGGCACGGCGCGAGCGACAAGCCGTACCACGATCGGGCCTACGTCATGGATCTGTTCGTCGAGGACATCGTCACCGTCCTCGACGACTACCTGCTCGAACGCGTCCACTACATCGGGTACTCGCTGGGCGCCCGGGTGGGCTGGCAGGTCGCCGTCGCCCATCCCGAGCGCATCGACCGGGCAGTGCTCGGCGGCATCCCCGACGGCCGCCCGCTCGCGCGACTGCAGACCGAGCAGGCCCGGGCGTTCCTCAAGGACGGCACGCCCGTCGAGGACACGGTCACGAACAACTACGTGATGCTGACCGCTCGCGTGCCCGGCAACGACCTCGGCGCGCTCATCTGCCTCGCCGAGGGGATGCGGATCGGCGACGCAGACCCGGACACCGCGAACCCGCCGACGCAGCCCGTGCTGTTCGCGACCGGCAGCGAGGATGCGATCCTCGAGCGCTCGCGTCGGCTCGCCGAGGCGACGCCCGGCAGTCGCTTCCTCGAACTGCCGGGCCGCCACCACTTCAACGCACCGGTCTCCCGCGAGTTCCGGACCGCGGCGATCGGCTTCCTCGCCGAGGGCTGAGTCGCCCGCGCCGCGCTCCGGCGATCGGCGATCGGCGGAGCGCAGCGAGAGCGCTCAGCCGTGGAACTCCATCGGATGCGGGCCCGTGCGGCCGTCGCGCTCGAGGGCGTCGATCGCGAGAAGATCGGCTTCGCCGAGTGCGAAGTCGAAGACCGCCAGGTTCTCGGCGATGCGGCGCGGCGTCACGGACTTGGGGATGACGATCCGGCCCTGCTGCAGGTGCCAGCGCAGCACGACCTGTGCGGGCGTCTTCCCATGGGTGGCGGCGATCGCCGAGATCACGGGGTCGCCGAGCACCGCGCCTTGGGCGAGCGGGCTCCACGCTTCGGTGGCGATGCCGTAGCGCTCGTTCGCCGCGACGACATCGCGGTTCTGCAGCGCCGGGTGCAGCTCGACCTGGTTCACGGCGGGTACGACCGAACCCGCGTCGACGAGGCGTTCGAGGTGCTCCGGCTCGAAGTTCGAGACGCCGATCGCCCGCACCCGCCCATCGGCGTGCAGCCGTTCGAGCGCACGCCAGGTGTCGAGGTAGAGCCCGCGACCCGGAGCCGGCCAGTGGATGAGGTAGAGGTCGAGCGACTCGAGGCCGAGCGCCGCAAGGCTCGCGTCGAACGCCCGCAGGGTGCGGTCGTACCCGTGCTCGCTGTTCCAGACCTTCGAGGTGACGAACACCTCGTCGCGGGCGAGGCCGGACTCGGCCAGCGCCTCTCCGACGCCCGCTTCATTGCCGTAGATCGCGGCGGTGTCGATACTGCGGTAGCCCGACTGGAGGGCCGCGGCGACTGCGTCCGTCGTCGCAGCGTCCGGCACCTGGAAGACGCCGAAGCCGAGCTGGGGGATCGTGACGCCGTTGTTCAGGGTGATCGTCGGAACGGTGGCGGCGGTGGTGTTCATCGAGTTGCTTCCTTCGTGCTGCATGGCGATGCGGGTGGTGGGAGGGGTCAGCGGGTCGGTGCGGAGGTCGCTGCGAGGGCGACATCCTCGGCGGGCGCCGCTGCGGGGGAGCGCCGTGCCCGTGCGGCGGCGACGGCCAGGACGACGACCGCGCTCGCCGTGATGACGGCGCCGATCCAGATGGGCGAGGTGTAGCCGAGGCCGGCGGCGATACCGAGTCCGCCGGCCCAGGCGCCGAGGGCGTTGCCCACGTTGAACGCGCCGATGTTGGCGCCGGATGCGAGCGTCGGCGCGTCGCCGGCGTAGGTCATGATCCGGCTCTGCAGACCGGGCACGGTTCCGAAACCGAACCCGCCCATGAGGAACAGCGCGACGATCGTGGCGGGCTGCGATGCAGCGAGCAGTGCGAAGAGCGCGAGCACGACGATGAGTGCGGAGACGAACCAGAGGAGGGTCGCATCGACGGAGCGGTCGGCGAGTCGGCCGCCGAGGAAGTTGCCGAGCACGAGTCCCGCGCCGAAGAGCACGAGCAACCACGGCACGGCGCCGGGCGCGAAGCCGCCGACCTCGGTGAGCGTGTAGGCGATGTACGTGAAGGCGCCGAACATCCCGCCGTAGGCGAGCACGGTGACGGTGAGGGAGAGCCAGACCTGGCCGGAGCGGAAGGCTCGGAGTTCGCTCCGCAGGCGCACCCGGTGCTCGGGTGCGGGGAGCTTCGGGACCAGCAGTGCGATGCCGATGAACGCGAGCACGCCGATCGCCGAGATCGCCCAGAAGGTCGAGCGCCATCCGAACTGCTGGCCGAGGAAGGTCCCGAACGGCACGCCGAAGACGTTCGCGGCGGTGAGGCCGGTGAACATGATCGCGATGGCCCGGGCCTGCTGCGCCGGTGCGACGAGGCTCGCGGCGACGACGGAGCCGATGCCGAAGAACGCGCCGTGGCAGAGTGCGGCGATGATCCGGCCGAGCATGGCGACCCCGTAGTCCTCGGCGAGCGCGGTGAGCACGTTGCCGACGATGAAGAGCACGACGAGACCGAGCAGCACGGGTTTGCGGGGGAGCCGGGTGGTGGCGGCGGTCAGTCCGAGCGCGCCGATGACGACGCTGAGCGCGTAGCCGGAGATCAGCCAGCCGGCGGTGGTCTCCGAGACGGCGAAGTCGCTCGCGACCTCGGGGAGGAGTCCCATGATGACGAACTCGGTCAGTCCGATCCCGAAGGCGCCGAGCGCAAGGGCGATCAATCCTGGAGGCATGGTGGTGCTCCCTGTTACCTTAGTGGGGTAGTTGCAGACGCGGGATATTGCGAGTGCGGGACATATCGTTGCACACGCAAATAGTCCGCGCAAGCAAGTAATCTGAGGAGAGGCTGGCCATGGGGATCGCCGACGACGCCGTCGAGGTGCGCGCACGCGGGTGGCGCACCCTTGCCGCCCTGCACGGGCTGATCGAGTCGACGCTCGAGCGCCGCCTCGGGGAGGCGGTCGGGCTTTCCGTGGTGGAATACACCGTGCTCGACGCGCTCGACCGTCAGGACGGCTGGCATATGCGCATGCAGCAGCTCGCCGGGGCGACCGCGCTGAGCGCGAGCGCGACGACGCGGCTCGTGACGCGGCTGGAGGACCGAGGCCTGCTCACCCGTGTGCTCTGCGCCGACGACCGTCGCGGCATCTACACCGAGTTGACGCCCGCGGGCCGTGAGCTCTACGAACGGGCACGCCCCATCCACGACGAGACGCTCGAGCGGGTGCTCGGGGAGGCGGCGGCACGGCCCGAGCTCGCGCCCCTCGTCGATGCGCTGCACGTCGTCGCGCCGTCGGAGGCAGCGCTCGCCTGATCGGCCTGCTCGGGCATCCTGACGGCGACGGCGACGGCGACGGCGACGGCGACGGTGGTGCGTGTCGCGGCGACGCGCTCAGACGTGCAGCGTCGTGGCCCCGCGCGAACGGGCGCGCTGGAGTTCCAGCTGCTCGTCGAACTGCGCCTGCCAGTCCGGGCTGAGCTCGATGCCCTGGCTCTGGGCCTCCTCCACGGCCAGTTCCAGGGGGAACCCGAACGTGTCGGAGAGGACGAAGAGCTCGACCCCCGTCATGCCGCTGCCGCGGAACCCCGTGAGCTGCTTGAGTCCCTTGCGGAGCGTCCGCCGGAACGACTGCTCCTCCTTGACGAGCACCCGCTCGACGTATTCCGCGTGCTCGGCGACCTGTGGGAAGTGCGCCTCGTAGATGCTCGCGATCGTCGGGATGATCTGCGGGAAGAAGTTCTCCTCGAGCCCGAGGTCGAACGCGAAGCGGATGGCCCGGCGCACGAGCCGGCGCATCACGTAGCCCTGCGCCTTGTTGCTCGGTTTCACGCCGTCGACGGCGAGGAACGTCGCCCCGCGCAGGTGGTCGGCGATCACCCGCATCGCGCGCTGCTCGTCGTCGTAGGACCTGCCCGAGAGCTCCTCGAGGCGTTCGATGATCGGCCGCAGCAGGCTGATGCGGAAGACGTCTGGCGTGTCCATCGCCGCGGCAGCGATGCGGGCGAGGCCGCCGCCGTAGTCGACGTTGCGGCGGGGGAGCGGCTCGAAGCCGTCGGCGGCGCGCCGGTACTCCATGAAGACCGAGTTGCCGAGCTCGATGAAGCGCCCGCAATCGCAGTTCTGGTGGCAGTGCTCGCCGAACGCCGGGTCGTGCGCGATCTGCGGGAAGAGGTAGAACATCTCCGTGTCGGGGCCGCCGGGTTCGCCGATCGGCATGTCCTCGGCCTTGCCGCCGCGGCACCACCAGTTCTTCTTGCTGTAGAAGGCGATGCGGGCCCCGCCTGTGCCGACCGCCGCCGCGTGCTCCTCGGTGCCGAGATCGACCTGGTCGGTCGTCGCACCGGCCGCGGCGAAGAGCCCGGTCCAGATCGCCGCCGACTCCTCGTCCTTCGGGATTCCGTGCTCGGGATCCCCGCTGAAGCACGAGACGTAGATGCGGTGCGGATCGAGCCCGACCCGCCCGGTGAGGAACTCCCACACCTGGGGGATCTGCTCCTGCTTGAAGTAGTCGCCGAGGCTCCAGTTGCCGAGCATCTCGAAGAACGTCGTGTGGCGGTTGTCGCCGACCTCGTCGATGTCCTGTACGCGCAGGCAGGTCTGACTGTCGGCGAGTCGGCGACCCGCCGGATGCTCGGCGCCGAGCAGGTATGGCAGCAGCGGCTGCATCCCGCTGCCCGTGAAGAGCGTCGTCGGATCGTCGTGCGGCACGAGCGGCGCCCGTGGGATGACGACGTGGCCGCGTTCGACCATGAGTTCGAGGAAGGCGGATCGGATGTCGTCGGCGGTGAGTGGCTGAGCGCGCTCCATTTCCACATTCGACACCATGGGAGGCGCGGGTGTCGAGGTTCTCTCAGGCCCTGCTTGCCGGTTCGCGTTTCGTCGGGATAGGTTCTCCTGCACGGGGGATGCGGATTCAAGTCGCCTCGCCAGGTGCGATTCCTGGGTCCTCCACACTGGCGCTGCTCAGCCGGAGCCGTGGAGCACCGACAGCGGATGCCGTGCCCGGCTGGGCACGGCATCCTCGGTTCTGGGCGATCCGGCCGCGAGGATCAGCGCGCGAAGCGCAGCGTCACGATCTGGAAGGGACGCAGGCTCAACTGCGCGCTCGCCGAACCGGCGTCGACGTACGTCTCGGCGAGCGCAGTCCGCTCGACCTCGCGCTCGAGCAGGTCGGTCTCCTCGATGCCCCGCGCTTCGAAGCCGGCCGCGACCGTGGCCGACGTGCGGACGCCGAGCGCCTCGTAGAGCCGGACGACGACGTCGCCGCTGCCGTCTTCGGCGAGTTTGACGGCCTCGACGACGACGCCGGGCGCGTCCACCCGCACCAGCGGCGCGATCTCGGCGACGGCCGCCCCCTCGATCACGCGGACGGGCAGGTTGCAGCGGTAGCCCTCCGCGACCGCGTCGACGACGTCGGCGCCGATCGCGAGGCCCACCCGGAGCGAGTGCTCGCCCTGGTCCTGGGTGGGGTCCGGGAAGAGCGCCGCGCGGATGAGGGAGAGGCGCACGGTGCTGACCGTGCCGCCGCCGGTTGCCCGGGCCCGCCGGGTGACGTCGTGCCCGTACGTGGAGTCGTTGACGACGGCGACGCCGAAATCGGGCTCCGCGACGCGGATCCAGCGGTGCGCGACCGTCTCGAAGCGCGCGGCGTCCCAGGACGTGTTCGTGTGGGTCTTTCGCTCGATGTGGCCGAACTGGATCTCGGAGACGGCCGAGTCGGTGTGCACGTCGATCGGGAAGGCGAGCTTCAGCAGCTTCTGCGTCTCGTGCCAGTCGAGGTCGAACCCGAACTCGAGTACCCGCGATCCGGCCGGCAGCGCGAGCCGCTCGACGACCCTCGACGCCCCGAACGAGCGCACCACGACGATCGCATCGCCGTCGACGCCCACCGAGTCCGCCTCGACCAGATCGGTGACCGTGTCGCGGTAGGTGACGTCCACGTCCCAGGCATCCCACTGCGTCGGGGTGTCCCGGTGCAGCTGCAGCAGACCCGCGGCCTCCCCGGGCGCGACCGCCTCGCGCCCCGAGACGACGTCGACGGCGGAGGTCACGAGGCCGCGGGCATCCACGACCACCCGCACGACGCCGTTGTCGAGCACCCAGCCGTCGCCGAGCGGCTCGGGCGTCGTGAGCGCTGCGACGTCGGCGACCGCCGCCCCGAGCGCCGGGATGCCGTCGCGCTCGTGCGGGGCGGCGTTCACCCGGAGCGTCCCCTCGCCCGAGCCGGCGAGCGCCCGCAGGCTCGTCGCGATGATGTCCTCGAGCTCACGTGCGATCGCGGCGTAGTTGCGCTCGGCGTCCTGGTAGACCCAGGCGATCGACGAGCCGGGCAGGATGTCGTGGAACTGCTGGAGCAGCACCGTCTCCCACGCGCGGGCGAGCCGCTCGGCCGGGTACTCGGCGCCCGTGCGCACGGCCGCCGCGGCCGCCCACAGCTCCGCCTCGCGCAGCAGGTGCTCGCTGCGGCGGTTTCCCTGCTTCGTCGCGAGCTGGCTCGTGTAGGTGCCGCGGTGGAACTCGAGGTAGAGCTCGCCCACCCACACCTCGGGATCGGCGTACTCGCCCTCGGCGGTCTCGAAGAAGTCCCGTGGCGTCGAGTGCACGACCCGCGGCGAGCCCTCGAGGGAAGCAGTGCGCGCGACCGCCTGGGTCATCTCCCGCGTCGGGCCGCCGCCGCCGTCGCCGAAGCCGTAGGGCAGGAGCGACACGGTGCCGTGCCCCTTGTCGGCGTAGTTGCGCTCGGCGTGGGCGAGCTCGGCCGCCGAGACCACCGAGTTGTAGGTGTCGACCGGCGGGAAGTGCGTGAACAGGCGCGTGCCGTCGATGCCCTCCCAGCTGAACGTGTGGTGGGGTACCCGGTTCGTCTCGTTCCACGAGATCTTCTGCGTGAGGAACCAGCGGGCGCCCGCCGCCTTCGCGATCTGGGGGAGCGCGCCCGTGTAGCCGAACGAGTCGGGCAGCCACACCTCGGGGGTGTCGAGGCCGAACTCGCGCAGGAAGAAGCCCTTGCCAGCGACGAACTGTCGCGCCATCGCCTCGCTGCCCGGCAGGTTCGTGTCGGACTCGACCCACATGCTGCCGACCGGGACGAAGCGGCCCTCGGCGACGCGGGCACGGATGCGCTCGAACAGGTGCGGGTACGTCGCCTTGATCCACGCGTACTGCTGCGCCGAGGAGGCCGCGAAGACGAAGTCGGGGTCCTCGTCCATGAGCGAGAGCACGTTCGAGAAGGTGCGGGCGACCTTGCGCACCGTCTCGCGCACGGGCCACAGCCAGGCCGAGTCGATGTGCGCGTGCCCGACGGCGTGCAGGGTGTGCGCGCTCGCCGCGGCCGGGCTCGCGAGCAGCGGGGCGAGCACCGCACGCCCGGCGGCCGCCGTGCCGGCGACGTCGTGCGGGTCGACCGCGTCGATCATGCGTTCGAGCGCGACGAGGAGGTCCGCGCGGCGCGGCGACCCGGCATCCAATTGCCCGACGAGCCCGCGCAGCGCCCGGGTGTCGGCGAGCAGCGCCGCGACCTCGAGATCGCGCAGCGCCACGTCGACGTGCCGCAGCGTGTAGATCGCCTCGGTCCCCGCGGTCGCACGGTCGCCGACGGGCGTCGGGTCGAAGGTGAAGAGACTGCCGACATCGGGATTGGAGGCGCCCTCGATGAACACGTCGATCGTGCCGTCCGCCGCCACGGCCTCGGCGACGGCGTTGTTCAGGGGGGCGATGCCGCGGATCGGGTGCCCGGCCGGGCTCCACACCATCGCCTCGCACTGGAAGCCCGGCTGCCCGTTCGTGTAGCCGAGGTCGACGACGAGCTCGGCGCGGGTACCCGGCGGCAGTGCGCCGTCGACGAGCCATTCGGCCGGGACGGCGCCGCCGACGCGGAACCACGTGGTGCCCCATGGGCGGCCCCAGCGTTCGCCGGCGGCGATCGGACGATACTCGCCGGCCGCGGCTTCCTCGAAGGGGACGGGCTCGCCCGGGGCATCCCAGTATTCGAGCCCGAGCGGGGCGGCGGCGCGGTAGACGTTGCGTTCGAGGCGTTCCCGGAGGAAACGGTCGACGCGGAGTTCGGCGAGCGCGGAACGGTCGTGCATGGAGAGTTGCCTTTCGGAGTGGAACGTCGGCCTGATCAGCCCTTGACCGAACCGGCGAGCGCGAATGCGCCGCCGGACAGCCGCTGGACCAGGACGTAGAGGAGGACCATCGGCGTCGCGTAGAGCACCGAGTACGCGGCCAGTTGGCCGTACGCGATCGAGCCGTACTGCCCGAAGAAGTTGAAGATCGAGACGGCGGCCGGGAACTTGTCGGCCGAGAACAGCAGCACGAACGGGACGAAGAAGTTCCCCCACGCGGTCGTGAACACGAAGATGAACACGACGCCGAGCCCCGGACGCATGAGCGGCAGCACGATGCGCCCGAGCGCCTGCATCGAGTTCGCTCCGTCGACCCACGCGGCTTCCTCGAGGGAGATCGGCACCGAGTCCATGAAGTTCTTCAGCATCCAGATCGCCATCGGCAGCGACGTCGCGGCCATGAAGAGGATGACGCCCCAGGTCGAGTCGAGCAGCTTGAGCGAGACGAACAGCGAGTAGACGGGCACCATCATCGCGGTGATGGGCAGGCCGGTGCCGAAGAGGATCGCGTACATGAACGAGCGCTGGAACCGCATCCGGTACCGCGACAGCGGGTAGGCGGCGAGGACGCCGACGACCACGGTGATGAGCGCGGTGCCGAAGGAGATCGCGATGGAGTTCAGCAGCGGCAGCCACGTCTGGTCCCAGTTCATGACCTGCGCGTAGTTGTCGAGCGTCCAGTGCTCGGGCAGCGACATCGACACGGTGGCGCTCTCGTCGAAGGACGAGAAGACGATCCAGAGCAGCGGGACGAGGAACAGGATGCCGATGGCGGACAGGATCAGCGAGGAGACGAGCTTCGCGGAGCTCTTGCGGGGCGAGGCGACGGTGATCGGCCGCTCGCGTTCGCGCTGGGTGACGATGCTGATCGTCGAGGTGCGGTCGGTCATGGTCAGTCCACCTCCGGCTTGAGGATCCTGATGTAGACGATCGAGAAGATCGCCCCGATCAGGAGGGTGACGGTGGCGATCGCGGTGCCGTAGCCGACCTGCGCGAACTTGAAGGCCTCCTGGTAGGCGAGCACGGGCAGCGTCGAGGACTGCGTGCCGGGGCCGCCGCCGGTCATCACCCAGATGAGCGTGAAGACGCCGAGGGTCTGCAGGGTCGTCAGCAGCAGGTTCGTCGAGATCGAGCGGCGGATGACCGGCAGCGTGACCTGCGTGAAGCGCTGCCACGCGCCGGCGCCGTCGATGGTGGCGGCTTCCGTCAGCTCCGGCGGCACCTCGGCGAGGGCGGCGTTGTAGACCATCATCGAGAACGCGGTGCCCCGCCAGATGTTGGCGATGATGACCGTCGCCATCGGCAGGTAGTAGAGCCAACTCGTGCCCTCGAGCCCGACCCAGCCGAGCAGCACGTTGAGCGTGCCGTCGGTGGAGAAGAACGCGTAGAGGGCGAACGCCGCGACGATCTCGGGCAGCACCCACGCGAGCACGACGAGCCCGCCGACGAGGGAGCGCAGCGGCTTGACCGAGGAGCGCAGCAGCACGGCGAGTGCCATGCCGAGCACGTTCTGGCCGATGACGGCCGAGGCGAGGATGAAGAGCACCGTCAGCCACAGCGAGTTCCAGAACTCCGCCGAGGAGAAGAGCGCGGTGTAGTTGTCGAGGCCGATGAACTCGGGGTTCGCGGCGTTGGGCCCCGTCAGGGTGCGGTTCGTCAGCGACCCGTAGAGCGAGTAGACGATGGGGCCGAGCATGAAGGCCGCCAGCAGGAGCACCGCCGGCAGCAGCGGGAGGATGCGGGTGAATGTGCGGCTGCCGCGGCGCGGCCGGGGGTCGGACCCCCGGCCGCGCGCGACCGTGCCGCTCGGAGCGAGCGCGGTCATGTGCGGATCAGCCTGCCTGCGTGTTTTCCTCGCCGACGATGCCGACGAGCGCCTCATCGTACTGCGCCTGCGCGTCCTCGGGCGCCGCCTGGCCGGTGAAGACCGACTCGGTCGCGACAGGGATGTTCGAGGAGATCTGCGAGTAGTCGGGCGTGGCAGGGCGGAAGTGCGTGTACGGCACGAGCGAGGAGAAGAACTCGAACGACGGGTTGTAGTCGAGGTACTCCTGGTTCTCGGCGACGTCGCTGCGCACGGCGATCTGGCCGGCTTCCTGGTGGTACTGGAGGGCGTTCTCCGGCGTCAGCGCCGCGGCGATGAAGTCGAACGCGGCGTCGGGGTCGGCGGCGTTGGCGCCGAGGGCGAGGGTCCAACCGCCGGACATCGAGGTGAAGCCGTCGCCGCCGCCGTCCTGGGTCGGCATGGCCGCGAAGCCCATGGTGTCCTGCCACTCGGGCCACTCGTTCTCGCCGGAGATCCACTGGCTGGGCAGCCAGGAGCCGTCGAGGGCGATGGCGAGCCCGCCCTGCGGAAGCAGCTCGGTGCTGACCTTCGAGCCCCAACCGGCGTCGAGCGCCTGGGCGGGGTCCGGGCCGAGCTCTTCGTCGGCGAGGGTCTGGTAGAACGCGAGCGAGTCGAGGAAGCCCTTCGAGCCGGTCACCCACTTGTTGGTGTCGGTGTCGAGGAGCTGGTCGTCGGTGCCGTAGAGCAGCATCTCGAAGCCCTGCATCGAGGTAGCCTCGCCGAGCGCGTTGGACGCGTAGGCGTTGAAGGGGATGACGTCGGGGTCGCTCGCCTTGATGGTGCGCGCCGCGTCGAGGATGTCGTCCCAGCTCTCGGGAGCCCAGTCGGTCGGCAGGCCGGCGGCTTCGAAGATCTGCTTGTTGTAGTACAGGCCACGGGTGTCGGTGCCGAGGGAGATGCCGTAGGTCTTGCCGTCGTCGCCGAGGCCGGCCTGCTTGGCGCCGTCGTCGTAGAGGTCCCAGCCGTCCCAGTCGGTGAGGTAGTCGTCGATGGGCTGGAGGTAGCCGGCGCCGGCGTCGGAGCGGATCTGGAAGGTGTCCTCGTAGATGACGTCGGGCGCCGTGTCGGGCGAGCCGTTCATGAGGGCGAGTTTGGTGAAGTACTGGTCCTGCTCGGCCTCGATCGGGATGAGCTCGACCGTCCGGTCGGTGTACTCGGCCTCGTACTCCTTCTTGACCTGCTGCATGAGCTCGTCCATCGCCGTGAAGGAGGACGTCTTCTGGTACGCGACTTTGATGGTGCCGTCGTCGCTGCCCGAGTCGCCCGTGCTGCACCCGGTGAGGCCGAGGGCGAGCGAGGCGACGCCGATCAGGCCGAGCGTCGTCAGTGATCTCTTCATTCGCAGCTCCTTTGCTGTGGTTCGCGCGGTGGGCGCCGCGCCTCCCCTTTTCTAAATCAAATGGATTTAAAGGTCAAGAGATTGGCTCGAAACGATCCGAACGGGATCAGCGAGGCGTGATCATCAGGCCGGCCGGACGCGCCGTGAAGGCGCTGTCGAGCACCAGGCAGGCCGCGCCCATCGCGGTCACGTCGGTGTGCAGCCGCGTGTCGAGCAGGGTGATCCCGCGCGTCGTCGTGAGTTCCGTGCTGTCCGCTAGGGATCGCACGAGGTGCGGCTCGAGGGCCGGTGCGATCCGGCTCCACATGGGGCCGCCGATGACGACGACGTCCGCGTCGAGGAGGTTGTTCATCAGCACCATCGCCCGCGCGAGGGCGGCCGCGGTGCGCTCGAAGACGGCCGCGATCGCCGTGTCCCCGGCGACCGCCGACTGGGCGAGGCGGCCCAGCGCGCTCCGCCACTCGGCCGGATTCGTCGCGCCGGGCAGACCGGCGTCCGCCATGATGCGCTCGGGCGCGACCGCGACGCCGAGGCAGCCGTGCTGGCCGCAGTGGCACAGCGGTCCGCCGGGTTCGACGACGAGGTGGGCGACGTCGCCCGCGTTGCCGGTGCGACCGCGCACCGGGGTCGCGTCCACGGCGAGACCGACGCCGACGCCGGCGCCGTAGTAGAAGAACATCGCTTCGCTGAGCTGCTGCGACCCATCGACCCAGAGTTCGCCCACCATGGCCGCGACGACGTCCTTCTCGACCATCACGGCGAGCGACGTCGCCTCCTGGAGACCGTCGCGCAGCGGCACGTTGTGCCACGCGGGCAGCAGGGGCGGCTCGAGCATCGCGCCGCGCTCCGCGTCGATCGGCCCCGGCACCGCGACGCCGATGCCGAGCACCAGATCCCGACGCACGCCGGCGCGGTCGAGCAATTCGTTCACCCGCGCCGCGAGTTCCGCGAGCATCCGATCGGGGGCGGCGCCCGGTCGCGGGGCGTGCTCCGCGTGCGCGACGACCGACCCGCCCATGTCCACGAGCACGACGGTGTCGACGGCCGGGTCGAGGTGGATGCCGACGGCGTAGCGCGCTTGCGGGTTCAGCTGGAGCGGCGTGGGCGGTTTGCCTTTGCCGGAGACGACCGGCGCCCCCTCGACGACCATGCCCTCGTCGACGAGCTTGCGGGCGACGTTGCTGAGCGTCTGGGCGGACAGGCCCGTGCGCTCGGCCAGTTCGCTCCGGCTGAGGCCAGCGGAGGATCGCCGGATCAGGTCGAGCACGAGCGTCTGGTTGTACGTGCCGACCGCGGGCAGGTTGGAACCGCGTCTCATCGTGCTCCGACCGTACGCCATGGCGCCGCCGCGATCGGCGAGGACGCGGTCCGCCTCGCCGTGATCCGGTGCGGGCCGGCGCATGGCCGGCCCGCACCGGGTCACCGGGCCTCGACCGCGGCGGTCCGCTTCGCGCCGACGCCGAGCAGCAGGTCGGCGGCCTTCTCGCCGATGACGATCGCGGGGGCGTTCGTGTGCCCGCGGATGATCGTCGGCATGATCGACGCGTCGGCGACGCGGAGCCCGGTCACGCCACGCACCCGCAGCGCTTCGTCGACCACGGACCCGGCGTCCGAGCCCATGCGGGCCGTGCCGACCGGGTGGTAGAGCGTGTGCGCGTGGTCGACGAGCGCACGCTCGTCGCGCTCCGCGCGCGTCAGCGCCTCGCCGCCGGCCGGCTGCACGAACGCACCCGTCGTCGCGGCACGGAGCGAAGGCGTGACGAGCAGCTCCTCGCACAGTCCGAGCCCGGCGAGGAGTGCGGCGCGGTCCTTGCCCTCGGGGTCGCTCAGGTAGCGCGGGTCGATGATCGGCTTCTCGAGCGGATCGGCGCTCGCGAGCGAGATCGAGCCGGTGCTCTCGGGCTGCACCAGGATCGCACCGAGGGTCAGCGCGTGCCCGTCGTGCGCGATGAGCCCTTCGCCGATGAAGGCGACCGGCGCGAAGATGAGCTCGACGTCCGGCACGTCGATCGAGGGGTCGGACGAGATGAACCCGTAGGCCTCGCCGACGTTGGAGGTCAGCATCCCGCGCTTGCGCGCGAGGTACTGCACGAGCTCGCCCGGCTTCTCCGCGACGAAGAGGGTGTCGTCCTTCGCTTCGACGGCGAGCACCGCCATGAGGTGGTCGCGCAGGTTCTTGCCGACCTCGGGGCTGTGGGCGACCACGGGGATGCCGAGGGCGTCGAGCTTTTCGCGGTCGCCGATGCCGGAGAGCAGGAGGAGCTGCGGCGTGTTCACGGCGCCGCCGGAGAGCACGACCTCGCGCCGGGCGCGGGCGGTCTTCGTCACCCCGCCCTGCACGTACTCCACGCCGACGGCCTGAGTGCCCTGGAAGCGCACCCGGGTCGCCTGGGCTCCCGTGACGACCGTGAGGTTCGGCCGCTTCCGCGCCGGCTTGAGGTAGGCGTCGGCGGCGCTGAAGCGCGAGCCGTTCTCCTGGCTGAGCGTCGTGCGGCTGAAGCCGCGCTGGTCCCGCCCGTTCGCCGGGACGACGCGCTGGCCGGCCTCCGCGGCCGCCTGCAGGTACGTCGCGGTGTGCGAGCGGGGGCTGCGCGGTTCGTTGACGTGCACCGCGCCGCCGCGGCCGGTCTCGTCCTCGTTGTCGCGCACGACGTCGGCGGCGACGTGCTCGACGCGCTGGAAGTAGGGGCGCAGTCCCGCCCACGACCAGTCCGCACCGGCCGCCTCGCCCCAGGCGTCGTAGTCCTCGGGGAAGCCGCGCACCCACATCATCGCGTTGATCGACGAGCTGCCGCCGAGCACCTTGCCGCGGGGCCAGAAGACGCGACGTCCGCCGAGGTGCTCCTGCGGTTCGGTGTCGTAGTCCCAGTCGACCTCGGAGCGGAAGAGCTTCGAGAACGCGGCCGGGATGCGGATCTCCGTCTTGGAGTCCTTGGGGCCGGCCTCGA
This sequence comes from Agromyces seonyuensis, assembly GCF_009789225.1. Classification (GTDB taxonomy): domain Bacteria; phylum Actinomycetota; class Actinomycetes; order Actinomycetales; family Microbacteriaceae; genus Agromyces; species Agromyces seonyuensis. The sequence goes on from NZ_WSTA01000001.1 coordinate 49,879, forward strand.
GCAGCAGCACGCTGACGGACGGGTCGGCGCTCAGCCGGCCCGCGAGCGCAGCGCCCGCCGAGCCGGCGCCGACGATGACGTAGTCGTGGGGCGCCAGCGCCCGATCCGCGCGGCTCACGCGCTGACCGCCTCGGCGGCGCGGAGGTCCTTGCGGAGGATCTTGCCGCTCGCGGACTTCGGGACGACGTCGAGGAACGCGACCTGTCGGACCTTCTTGTACGGAGCGACGTGCTCGGCGACGAAGGCCATGACGTCGGCTTCCGAGAGCTCGGCGCCCGCCTGCAGCACGACGAAGGCCTTCGGCACTTCCTCGCCCTCGGCGTCGCGTCCGGCGATGACGGCGGCGTCCGCGATGCCGGGGTGGGTGAGCAGCAGCGCCTCGAGCTCGGCCGGCGCGACCTGGTAGCCCTTGTACTTGATGAGCTCCTTGAGCCGGTCGATGACGGTGACGTAGCCCTCGGCGCTCACCGTGGCGATGTCGCCCGTGTGCAGCCAGCCGTCGGCGTCGATCGTCTCGGCAGTGGCCCCCGGGTTGCCGAGGTAGCCGACCATGACGTTCGGCCCCATGACGAGCAGTTCGCCGGGGGCGCTCACGCCGGAGTCCGGGTAGTCGATCTCCGCGCCGGTCTCGGGGTCGACGAGTTTGCAGACGACGTTCGGGATGGTCACGCCGACGCTCGAGAGCGGGATGCCGGTCGCGGCGAACGGGATGATCTGCGCGACGGGGCTGAGCTCGGTCATCCCGTAGCCCTGCAGCATGACGCAGTCGAGGCGGCGGCCGACGGCGGCGCCGAGCTCGCCGTCGAGCGGCGCCGCGCCCGAGAGGATCGCCCGGACGCTCGAGAGGTCGTACTGGTCGACGAGCGGATGCTTCGCGAGCGCGACCGCGATGGGCGGCGCGATGAAGAGGTACGTGCAGCGCTCGTCCTGCGTGATGCGGAGGAACTCGGTCAGGTCGAAGCGCGGCATCGTGACGAGGGTCGCGCGGCGCAGCATCGCGAGGTTCAGCAGCACCGTCATCCCGTAGATGTGGAAGAAGGGCAGCACGGCGAGCAGCTTGTCCTCGCGCTGGACGTCGAGGTGGTCGACGACCTGCACGACGTTCGCGACGAGGTTGCGGTGCGTGAGCATGACGCCCTTGGGCCGGCCGGTCGTCCCCGACGAGTAGGGCAGCACCGCGAGGTGCGTCGACGGGTCGATCTCGACCGTGGGAGCCGGATGCGACTCGCCGAGCAGGTCGCGGAGCGAGGCGTAGCCGTCGGCGCCGTCGAGGACGACGATCTGCTCGCCGTCGAGGCCGACGCCGCTCGCGCCCTCGAGGGCGGCCGGCAGCAGCGGCGAGACGGTGAACAGGAAGCGGGCATCGGCGTCCTGGAGCTGGCGGGCGATGTCCGAACCGGTGGCGAGCGCGGCGACAGTCGTGACGGTCGCGCCGGCACGGAGGATGCCGTGGAAGACCGCCACGAAGGCCGGCACGTTGGGCGAGTGCAGGGCGACGACGTCGCCGGGGCGGATGCCTCGGGCGGCGAGGGCGCCGGCGACCAGGTCGATCTGGGCGCGCAGCGCGCCGTAGGTCGTCGCGGCGCCGGACGCGCCGTCGACGACGGCGGTGCGCTCGAGGTCGTCGTCGGCGAGGCCGGCGAAGAGGAGGTCGTAGAGGCTGACGTCGGGGATCTCGACGTCGGGAAGGGGGCTCGTGAAGGGCATGGGTCGTCTCCTTTGACGGGTGTTCGTTGGGACTCTCGGACTGCAGGGATCAGGCGCGGAACGCCGCGGCGAACACCGCGGGCATCTTCAGCCAGCCGGGCTTCGCGGCGAAGCCGGCGAGGCGGCGGCCGGTCGTGGCCGCGCTGCGCGCCGTGACGAACCACGGCGGCTTCGGGAACAGGGCGAACTCGCCGCCGGCGAAGGAGCGCGGGAACGGACGGAACGGGCCGGTCACGACGGTGCGTTCGGTGGCGTCGAGCAGCAGCGCGTTGTGCACGACGCCGCGGCCGCTCTGGATGTCGTCGAGGGTGTGCCCCGGGAATGCCCCCCACGGCGCCGTCGCCGTGAGATAGCCGACGCCCGTCCAGGCGTTGATGCCGATCGTGCCGTAGCGCAGTTCGGCGATCGCCTCCCGGAACCCCGGGCCCATCGACCGCTTCGTGCGCGGGTCGATGACGACGTTGGCGCCGAGGGTGCCGACGAGGTCGCGATTGGATGCCTCGATCGCGGTGTCGAGGAACGTCCGGCCCGTGCCGGGCAGTTCGACGACGCCGAGCACGGGAGCGAAGTACTCGGTGCGCTGCAGCGGTGCGGCATCACCGCCGGCGCCGACCTCGACGAGCACGCGGCAGCCGTCCGGGCCGAGGCGGGCGGCATCCGGGTAGGCGACGAGGGCCGACGCGGCCCGCGCGTTGCTGCCGGGGTACCACGCCGGTCGGGCAGGCGCCCGGTCGACGGCGGAGCGCAGCTCGGCGAGGAACGCGTCCTTGAGCTTCCAGTCGGAGCTGAGGATGACGACCTGCCCGGCGATGCAGTTGTAGCCGCCGTTGTGCAGGCGCATCGTCGCGACGTGCTCGGCCTGGAATCGCAGGTCCGCCGCCGACCAGTCGCCCGGCACCACGATGATGGGGGAGACCCCGCCGAGCTCGCTCGTGATCGGCTTGTCGAGCACCGGCGCGTTCGCCGCCTTCCGGGCGCGACCCTCGGCGCCGGAGCCGTAGACGATGGCGTCGTGGGTGATCGCGCTGCCGGTGATGTGCACGTGGGCGACCCGCGGGTGCTGCACGAGGTAGGCGCCGGCCTCGGCGCCGCCGCGCACGATGCGCAGCACGCCGGCGTCGATGAGCGGCGCGAGGGCCTTCGTGAAGACCCCGGCCATCCCGTCCATCGTCGGGTTGAGCTTCAGCAGCACGACCCGGTTGCGGGCGACGAGTTCGTATGCGACGTCGAGCGGCGCGATCGAGGTGATGTTGCCCGCGCCGAGCACGAGGGCGATGCCGCCGGTGCGGCTCGGGTGGTGCTGCGCGAGCCCGGCCCGCGAGCGGGCGGTGGACGCGGCCGTGCCGGGCGTCAGCCACACCTCGGCGCCGAAGCCGTGCAGCAGGATCGACTCGTACGCGTTGTGCGGGAGCACCTGCACCGTCGTGCGGCGCCCCGGCGCGGTGCCGAACTTCGCGCCATCGAGCGGGCTGGCGCCCTTCGCGAGCGCGTCGAGCGAGTGCGCGAGCTGGCCGAAGCCGGTCAGCGCCGGGTACGGTCCCGAGATCCACTCCTCGCCGACGAGCGGGGAGTCCGGGGCGAGTCCCTTGAGATCGGCGGCGGTCTCGGCCCATTCGGTCGCATTCGCCGCGATCGTCGCGTGCGTGCGCGCGAGGAGGGCGGCGCGGGCGTGCAGCGGCATCGCGGCCCAGCGGCGCTCGCCGGCTGCGAGGGCGTCGAGGCAGCCGTCGAGGGCGACCTGCTCGGAGCGGGGGAACTCTGCCCGGTCCGCGGCGGCGGACGGCGAGTCGGCGGTGACGAGGGTCATGGATCTCCTTTGATCGTGCAAGGAGTCTGCGTGATCGTCGATCGCGCCCCTATGGGCGGGCGCCCCGGATTCGCCCGGCGAGATTGTGCTGGCGCACAATGCGGCCGGGGAGCACTCGTGTAGCCTTCCCCGCATGACGATCCACGACGACGTGGTCGCGGCGCCGACCGAGCCGCGTCCGTCCACCGCCGGCCTCTTCCGCGGACTGCTGGTCTCGGTCGACCGGCTCGCCGACCGCGTGGTCGCGCAGATCCTCGCCGGCGAGCACGCCTACGTCGAGGCCGCCATCCCCGAGGGCGCCCTGCGCCGCATCGTCGCCGTCAACATCGCGGCGCTGCTGCGCAGCATGAGCGGCGACGGCGTCGCACTCGAACCCGCTCGCGACGCCGGCCGCCTCAAAGCCGAGTACGGCATCCCGCTGGCGAGCCTGCTGCACGCCTACCGGCTCGCGGGCCTCGCGCTCTGGGACGAGATGGTCGCGAGCGCCGCCGCCGAGCACCGCTCCGAGGAACTGCTCCGCGCCTCCTCCGACGTGTGGGGCATCATCGACCGCTTCTCCGGCGTCGCCGCCGATGCGTACCGCGAGGTCACCGACGAGCGCGCTCGCCGCGATCAGCACTCGAGGAGCATCCTGCTGCTCGCGCTGCTCGACGCCGACACCCCGACCCGCGAGGCGGCGGGCATCCTGCGCACCCTCGGCCTCGCCGAGCGCGGCCTCTTCGTCGTCGTGACCGCCGAGCTCGACGGGTCCGGCGCCGACCCGCTGCCCGGCATCGAGGAGAAGCTGCGGCGGCGCGGCCTCGGCTCGTCGTGGTCGACGTGGAGCGCCGAAGAGGTCGGGGTCGTCGCGTGCCGCACCGCCGCCGAGGCCGCCGCCGTGTTCGAGGCGGTCTCGGCCGTCGCGACGACCCGTGCCGGCGTCTCGACCGCCGTTCCGGCGATCGCCGGGGCAGCCGCGGCGCTCGGCGAAGCCCGTCTCGCGCTCGAGTGCCTGCCGCGCGGGGCCGCCGGCGCCCACCGCTACGGCTCGGCGCCCCTGGACGCCCTGCTCGTCGCCGACCCCCGCCGCGCCGACGAACTGCGGAGCCGTGTGCTCGGCGGCCTCGACGCATCCCCGGATGCCGCCCTGCTGCTCGACACGCTCGAGGTGTGGTTCCAGGCGAACGGCTCGACCTCCGAAGCGGCACTCGTGCTGCACTGCCACCGCAACACCGTCGGCCACCGGCTCCACCGCATCGAGGAGCTCACGGGCCGTTCGGTGGCCCGGCACTCCGACGCGGCGGAGCTCTACGCGGCACTGCGTGCCGCGCGCCTCGGCTGGGGCGCGTCGGTGCAGGAGGCCGCCCGCACGGCGGCGTCGAGCCTGGCGTCCTAGCCCGCCGATGGCCGCTGCGGGCGGCGGCGGCCAGGCGTCGCCGACGCCCCGTGTGTGCGCACGCCGCCGCATCTTGCAGGCCGTCCGCGGATCGGAACCGAACCGGCATGCGATCGTGACGGGACCGCGACTCCCGCGGTATTCCGGGCCGCACGGGCCAGCCCTAGCCTGACCGCATGACCTCGCGCATCGTTCCCACGGCCGTCGCCGCAGTGCTCCTCCTCGGACTCCTGAGCGGCTGCTCGGCGAGCGGCGCCTCGGATGCGGTGGGGCCGGAGGCCGGCGGATACGCCGAGTCCGGTGCCTCCGCGGGCTCCGCCGGCCTTCCCGCCGAGGCCGTCGGCTCCGACGAGTCCGAGGGCGCCCCCGTCGCCGACCGCAGCGTCGTCACCACGGGCCGGGCCTCGGTGACGGTCGAGGATCCGATCGCGGGCGCGGAGACCGCGGTCGGGATCGTGACGGAAGCCGGCGGGCGCGTCGAGTCCCGCCGGGAGACGCCCGGCACGGACTCGCGCGACGCGTACGCCGAACTCGTGCTCCGCATCCCGGCCGACGCGTTCGAGGCGACGCTGACCGAGCTCCGAGCGCTCGGGTCGGTGAACGACCTCTCGCTGGACGCCGCCGACGTCACCGCGCAGCGCGCCGACCTCGGCGCCCGAGTCGACGCGCTCCAGGCGTCCGTCGACCGGCTCACCGCGCTGCTCGGCCAGGCCGGCACGACGCGCGACCTCATCGAGATCGAAGCCGAGATCACGACGCGCCAGGCCGAGCTCGACAGCCTCGCGCGGCAGCGCGACGTGCTCGTCGACCAGGTCGAGTACTCCTCGCTCGCCCTCGAACTCGTGACGGTCGAGGCGGCCCCCGTCGCAGCCGCCGCCACCTTCCTCGACGGGCTCGCGGGCGGGTGGGCCGCACTGCTCGCGTTCGGCGGCGCGCTCGCCGTGGCGTTCGGCGCGATGCTGCCGTGGCTCGTCGTGGCGGGCATCCTCGCCGGCATCGTCCTCGCGGTGATCCGGGCGACGAAGGCGGCCCGGGCCGCGCGGGCGGCCAAAGCGGAGCAGGGCGCCTGAGCCGGCTCAGACGAACGGGTCGACGAGGGCCGTGTAGCCGCACGTCAGGCACGTGAGGGTGAGCGTGAGGTCGTTGCCGTCGGCCACGAGCACCCCGCCGTCGAGCACGTCGCCGCACCTCGGACACGGGTCCGGGCTGCGGAAGCGGGGCTCGTCTCCCTCGTCGACCTCCACGACGGAGCTCAGTCGGACTCGCGCGGCGGGTTGTGCATGAACTCGAGCCGGATGCCGTTGTCGTCCTCGACGAACGAGGCGTAGTAGCGCTCGTTGAACCGCGGGTAGACCTTCGGCTCGCGCACGGCCGACCAGCCGGCGGCGATCGCGATGCCGTGGAGGGGGTCGACGTCGGCGCGGGAGCCGACCGCGAACGCGAGGTGCTGCCAGCCGACCCGACCGTGGCGGTGCGGTGCGGTGCCGGCCTCGCGCGCCGGGAAGAGGATGAGCTGCGATTCGTCGCCCGCATCCCAGGCGACCGAGTTCTCCGCGTCCTCGCGGGTGTAGCCGAGCGCGCTGAGCACGGGATCGAACTGCGCGATGCCGCGGGGAAGGTCGTCGACGGTGATGCCGAGGTGGTCGAGCAGGGCCATGGGCACAGCGTAGCCAGCGCGTCCGACACGGCGGGCGCCCGCCCTCTTCCGGCCGTGGGCGCGCAGTGCGAGCATGGGTGCAGGAAGCGAACGAAGGGGGACGGTCATGGGCGACTCGGACGAGGAGATCGATTTCACGATCGAAGAGGTCGTCGTGGATGCCGACGAGATCGAGGGGGAGTACACGCAGACCGGCGACGAGGCCGGCGTGCTCCGCGGCGTCGAGGGCCAGTACACCGAGACCGAGGGCGTCGGCCCCGACGAGGCCGTCGAGGGCTCGTACACGGGCGAGCAGGTCGATTCGCGGGCGCCGCAAGGGGAGTACACCGACGCCGACGAGTAGCGCGCTGCCGGGGCCGCTGCCGCGTGGCACCACGCGTCAGCGGCTCGGGCGCGTACGCACCGAGGATGGCGTCGGCCTCGCCTACGCGGAGGTCGGGCGGGGGCGGGCGCTCTTGTCCGTGTCCGGATGGCTCAGCCACCTGGAAACCGGTTGGTCGATCCCCGAGGAGCGCGCGTTCCAGCTCGCGCTCGGCGAGGGATGCCGCTCGGTGCGCTACGACCGCGCCGGTTGCGGGCTCTCCGACCCGTTGCCCGATCCGCCGTCGATTGACGGAGAGCTGCGCCAGCTCGACGCGCTCGCCGGGCTGCTCGGGCCCGAGCCGTTCGATCTCTTCGGCTCCTCGCTCGGGGCGCCGGTCGCGGTCGCGTGGGCGGCGGAGCATCCGGAGCGGGTCCGCCGGCTCGTCCTCTCCGGCGGCTGGGTCCGCGGCGGCGACCTCGCGCCGCCCGACGTCCGCGAGCACCTCCTCGGGCTCGTCGGGGCGCACTGGGGGCTCGGCGCCGACGTGCTCACCGACGTCTTCGCCCCGGATGCCTCCGCCGCGCTGCGCGCGCGGGTCGGCCGCTACCAGCGCGACAGTTCGGATGCCGACACCGCGGTCGGGCTCCTCGCGCTCGGCTACCGCCTCGACGTGTCCGACGTCCTCGGCCGGGTGCGGGCTCCGACGCTCGTCGTGCACCGCGAGCACGACCGCGCGGCGCCGCTCTCCGGGGGCGTCGCGCTCGCCGCGGGCATCCTGGACGCCGAGCTCGTCGTCCTGCCCGGCCGCTCGCACCTGCCCTTCGTCGGCGACACCGCTGCGCTGCTCGCGCCGATCCGCCGTTTCCTCGGGCTGCGCGCGCCGGTGCGCGACGCGCTCGGCCTGACGAGCCGCCAGCGGGAGGTCGCCGCCCTCGTCGGCGCGGGCTGCACGAACCGCGAGATCGGCCTGCGGCTCGGCATCGCCGAACGGTCGGCGGAAGGGCACGTCGAACGCATCCGCGATCGGCTCGGGTTCCGCACCCGCAGCGAGATCGCCGCCTGGTACGCCGCCGAGACCGACTCCACGGCGAGCGGCCAGGTGGGGTGATTCCACCCGTGCGGCCGCCGCCACCTCCCGGGAGCGTGGCACGCATGATCACGACCACGTACCCGCCGCCGCCGCCCGGCCGCTTCCGTCCCCATCCCATCCGCGGACGCGCGAACGCCGCGTTCTTCCACGCCCTCGCACCCGTGCTCGAACGCAGCCTCGGCCCGCGCAAGCGCCGGGTCTACGCGGACCTGCCGAGCGACCTGGTCGAGATCGGGCCCGGCGCCGGAGCGAACCTGCGGCACGTCCCGCCGGGCACGACGCTCATCGCGTTGGAACCCAACCCGCACATGCACCCCGCGCTGCGCGCCGCCGCCCGCCGCCGGGGCGTGCGCCTCCGATTGCACGCCGTCGGCGCCGAGCGCACCGGCCTGTCGGACGGGAGCGCGGACGCCGTGATCTCCTCCCTCGTGCTGTGCTCCGTCGCCGACCCGGCGGCCGCGCTCGCCGAGATCCGCCGCATCCTCCGCCCCGGCGGCACGTTCCGCTTCGTCGAGCACGTCGCCGCCCCGCCCGGCACCGCGACCCGCGCCCTCCAGCGCGCGCTCCGCCGCCCCTGGGCGTGGGCCTTCGAAGGATGCTCGTGCGAACGCGATCTCGAGGGGCTGCTGCGGCAGGCCGGATTCGTGCTCGACGACCTGGAGCGCTACCGGATCCGGACCCCGTTCGTCACGTTCAACACCCAGATCGCCGGCATCGCCCGGGTCGCCTGAGCAACGGGCCGCCCCGGCCGCCCGGAGTCCATCACGGCCGGCGCTGCCCAGGTCGCCGCGGGACGCCCCCGGGGATACCACGGGGGCGGCCCCGGGGCGGTCACGGGACCGCACCCGTCGGGCCGGGGGCTGCCGACCCTCGCCGGTAGCGTGGACCGCATGCTGCACCGACGGGTCCGACCGCTCACTCCGACGCACGTCCCGGTCCGGCGCCGCGCACGGGGCATCCGTCTCGTGGGCGCCTCGGCGCTCGTCCTCGCGCTCGCCGGGTGCGCGGCGGCGGCCCCCGAGCCCACCGCTTCGCCGATCGCGACGCGCACTCCGACGCCGACCCCGACGCCCACCCCGGAGCCGACCTGCGCGGAGCGCCTCGTCGCCGCCATGAGCCTCGACGAGCAGGCGGGACAGCTCGTCATGGTGGGCGCGAACGCGGGGCATCCGGTCGACGCGCTCGACGGCGTCGTGACCCAGCACCACCTCGGCGGCGCGGTGCTGCTCGGCGGTTGGCACGACGGGGCGGCACCGGTGCGGGGGCTCGCCGACCACCTGCAGTCCCTCGTCCCGGACGGCGGGCCCGGCATCCTCCTCGCCGCCGACCAGGAGGGCGGGCAGATCCAGCAGTTGCAGGGCGACGGGTTCAGCGACATCCCCTCGGCGCTCGAGCAGGGCGCCCTCGACCCGGCGACCCTCACCGCCGACGCGGCCGTCTGGGCGGGCGAGCTGGTGGACGCGGGCATCGGCCTCAACCTCGCGCCCGTCGCCGACACGGTGCCGGCCGAACTCGGCGCGGCCAACGCGCCGATCGGCGCCTACGACCGCGAGTACGGCCACGACCCCGCCGTCGTCGCACCGCACGTGTCGGCGTTCGTCGCCGGGATGACGCAGGGCGGCGTCGCCTCGACGCTCAAGCACTTCCCGGGTCTCGGCCGGGTGACCGGCAATACCGACGTCACCTCCCAGGGCATCACCGACGCGCAGACGAACGCGTCCGACCCGTACCTCGATCCGTTCGCGGCCGGCATCCGGGCCGGTGCGCCCGTCGTCATGGTGAGCTCCGCGGACTACCCGCAGCTCGACCCCGCGAATCAGGCGGTCTTCTCGCCCGCGATCATCACCGATCTGCTGCGCGGGAGCCTCGGATTCGAGGGCGTCGTCATCAGCGACGATCTCGGTGCGGCGGCCTCGGTCGCGTCGGTGCCGATCGCCGAGCGGGCGACGGCGTTCGTGGGCGCCGGCGGCGACATCCTCCTCTCCGCGAGCGCGGACACGGCCGGCCAGTTCCAGCAGGACCTCGTCGCGGCCGCCGCCGACCCGGTGTTCGCGGCGAAGGTTCAGGCCGCCGCAGAACGGGTGCTCGCACTCAAGGTCGAGGCGGGCCTGGCGTCCTGCGGCTGAGGATCCGGACCGGACCGCTCAGGCGCGGACGGCGATCGGGCGGCTCACGCCGGCCAGGATCCTCGGCAGCGTGTGCGTCGTGAACGGCGAGGCGGGGAAGTCGCGTTCGTCGCCGCCGGCGAGCGCCCAGGCCTCGAACGATCGCTCGTAGGCGAGGGTGATGACCCGCGCCGCCAGGAGCGGCTCCCACACGAACTCGCGCCCGATGCGCGTGAAGACGCCGACGAGCGCCTCGAGGATGGCGGGCGCGTAGCCGCGCTCGGTGTCGAGGAGGGCGTCGGGGCGGCTCCCGTCGCGCGCCATCAGGGCGGCGGCCCGTTCGCGGCTGCGGATCGTCAGCGTCGCCCAGTCCATGGGCCACGCCTCGGCGAGGGCCCGGGCGGCGCTCTGGAGGTCGAGGGCCTCGTCGCCGGATGCCTCGACGCCGCCGGCCGCGCCCTGGAGCCGTTCGGCGCACTCGTCGAGGATCTGCTGGTTCACGGCGCGGATGAGGTCGTCGTCGGTGGGGAAGAGCCCGCGGAACGCCCGCACCGAGATGTCGGTCTGCCGGCACAGTTCGTCGACGAGGCGCTCGGTGGCGACGTCGGCGAGGGGCAGCAGCGCCCGGGCGAGGCGCGCGATGCGCGCGCGCATCCGGTTGCGGGTGTCGGCTTCCTTGGGGTGCATGTTTCTCCGCTCGCTTCCGTGACGCCCCGGAGTCCTCCGGAGGCGGCCGGGAGGTTCAATACTCGGGCAGGTGGCGGAACTCGTCGCTCGAGCGCGTCGGGGCGCTGCTGCGTCGTCGAGGCCCGGGGGCCGGTTCGGGGTCCGGGTCGGGCGCGGGCGGCTCGTCGACGCCCGCACCGGCGACGACGAGCGTGCCGAGGGCGGTCGTGATCGGCATCGCGAGCACGAGGGCGAGGCCGCCGACGAGGGCGCGGACGATCTCGGCGGCGACGTCTTCGGAGGTGATGAAGTCGGCGGCCGTGCCGCCGTAGAGCTGCACCGCGACGATGAGCACGAGGGCCGTGCCGAGATAGGCGAAGACGAGCGTGTAGACGGTCGAGGCGACGTGGTCGCGGCCGATCCGCATGGCGCTGCGGAAGAGCTCCCACCGGGTCATGGTCGCCGAGGCCGCCCGGAGCTCCCAGAGGGCCGACGCCTGGGTGACGGTGACGTCGTTGAGGGTGCCGAGCCCGGCGAGGATCACGGAGGCCACGACGAGCTGCTGGATGTGGATCCACGGCACGTTGAAGAGCAGCAGGCCCGCGGCCTCGTCGCCGAGCCCGCCGAGTCGCGACCCGATGACGCCGTACCAGGCGAACACGGTCGACAGGCCGACGCCGATGAGCGCGCCGGCGAGCGCGACGGAGGTGCGCATCGAGATGCCGTGCGTGACGTAGAGCATGACGATGAGGATGACCGTGGATGCGGCGAGGGTGACGAGGATCGGCGGTTGGCCGCTGAGCAGCGCCGGGATGAGATAGCCGAGCACGACGAGTCCGGCGAACCCGAGGCTGATGAGCGCGAGGACGCCCCGGCGCCACGCCACGAGCACGACGGCGACGACGAAGAGGATCGTCAGCCACAGCATCGAGCCCCCGCGATCGGCCCGGTAGAACGAGATCGCCTCGGCCTCGTCGCTCTGCTGCACGGCGGTCGCGTCGAAGAGGAGCACCCGGTCGCCCGGCGACAGTCCGGTCGCCGCGACGGACGGCGCGAGCGTGATGGGCACGGTCGAGCCCGCGTTCGGCCCGTCGAGCACCTCGACCTGGGACGGGCCGCACTCGACCGCCTCGGTCTCGGTCTCCGCGCCCGTGCAGGCGGGCTGCACCTCGACGAGTTCGCCGTGCACGACTTCGAGGCCCTCGACGGCGAACGGCACGAGGCCGCGCACCTCGTCGACGCGGTCGGAGTCCGGCCACCACGCGACGATCCCCGCGACCGCGGCGATGCCGCAGAGGGCGATGAGCCCGAGGATGAGGACCTTCGGCCAGCCCTGCACCCGCAGTCTCGTCGGGGAACCGCCGTGCGCGTGCGAGTGAGCGTCGACCATGCCTCCAGCGTAGGAGGCCGGGAGCCGCCCCGGTGCGCGCCGCGGAACGGGCCGTCCGCCCTCACGGCTGCGGTCAGGCGCGGCGAACTAGGCTGAGCGCCATGGCCCACCGGATCTTCGCACTGCCCTTCGCGAACCTCTACCCGCTCTACGAGGCGAAGCTCGAGCGCAAGGGCCGCACGACCGCGGAACTCGACGAGGTCATCGAGTGGCTCACCGGGTTCGACGAGGACGACCTCCGCCGCCTCATTCAGGACGGCACGACCCTGGAGGCGTTCTTCGCCGAGGCCGAGCTCAACCCCAACGCGGGCCTCATCACCGGGGTGATCTGCGGCATCCGCGTCGAGGAGATCGAGGACCCCCTCATGCAGCAGATCCGCTACCTCGACAAGCTCGTCGACGAGCTCGCCCGCGGCAAGGCCATGGCGAAGGTCCTGCGCGCCTGAGCCCGCACCGGCGACGGCACGGGCCCAGGCGCCGCGGGCTCACTCCCGCAGGGGCCGTCCCTCGCGCATCCGCCCGCCGGCATCCAGTTCGATGACGGTGTCGATGCCGAGCCGCGCGAGGAAGCGCTCGTCGTGGCTGACGACGAGGAGTGCGCCCCGGTAGGCGTCCAGCGCCTGCGCGAGCTGGTCGACGCTCGAGAGATCGAGGTTGTTCGTCGGCTCGTCGAGGACGAGCAGCTGCGCCGGCGGGGTCGCCAGCAGCAGCCGCGCGAGCACCACCCGGAACCGTTCGCCGCCCGAGAGCGAGCCGACGGGCCGGTCGGCCGTGTCGCCGCGCAGCAGCAGCCGCGCCAGCCGGTTCCGGATATCGCCCGGCGTCATCCCCGGTGCGGCCGACTGCACGTTGGCGATCGCGCTCGCCGTGTCGTCGAGGCCGTCCAGGCGCTGGGGCAGGTACCCGACGTGCTCCACGAGGAGCCGGCCGTGCGGACGTCCCGGTACCGGCGGGGCGCCCGCCAGCAGGCCCTCGATGAACGTCGACTTGCCGGCGCCGTTCGGCCCGACCAGGGCGACCCGCTCGGGGCCCTGCACGACGATCGTGCTGCCGTCGTCCTCGAACTCGGCGATGCGACGGCTCCGCGGCACGCCCGGGTCGGGCAGCACGAGGCTGATGCGCTCGTCGTCGCGGAGCCGGGCGTCGGCGGCGTCCACGGCGGACTGCGCCGCGGACACGCGATCGTCGAGCGTGGCGCGCAGCGACGCCGCCGACCCCTGCGCCTTGTTCGCGAGGTTGCCGGCGAAGATCTTCGGGATGCCGCCGTCCCGCTGCGCCTGCTTGGCGGTGCGCTCGCGTCGGGCGAGCTTCGTCTCCGCCTCGATGCGCTGCCGCTTCTCGGCCTTCAGGGTCTGCTGCGCGGAGCGCGCGGCCTGGGCGGCGGCGGCCTGCTCCTGCTCCTGGTGCGCCGCCCAGGCGCTGTAGGGGCCGCCGAACGTCTCGAGGCCGCCGCGGTAGAGCTCGGCCGTCTCGTCCATCCGTTCGAGCAGGTCGAGGTCGTGGCTGACGACGACGAGCGCCCCCGGCCAGTCGTCGACGAACTCGGCGAGCTTGGCGCGCGTCGGCCGGTCGAGGTTGTTCGTCGGCTCGTCGAGGAGGGTGATGGGCGTGCGGCCGAGCCGCAGCCCCGTGATGGCGATGAGCATCGCCTCCCCGCCGGAGACCTCGGCCACGCGCCGGTCGAGGTCCGCCGCCGAGAAGCCGAGGCGGTGCAGGGCCTCGTCGGCGCGCGACTCGACGTCCCACTCGTCGCCGATCGTGTCGAAGTGCGCCGCGTCGACGTCGCCCGACTCGACGGCCCGGATCGCCGCGAGGATCGCCTCGATGCCGAGCAGCCCGGCGATCGTCGTCTCCCGCGTGAGCGTGAGCGTCTGCGGGAGGTAGCCGACGTCGCCCGTCGTGTCGATGCGGCCGGACGTCGGCGCGAGGCGCCCGGCGATGAGTTTCAGGAGGGTCGACTTGCCGGCGCCGTTGCGGCCGATGAGGCCCGTGCGACCGGCGCCGAACGTGCCGTTCAGGCCGTCGAGGGCGAGGGCGCCGTCGGGCCACTCGAAGGTCAGGTCGTGGAGGGTGATCGCGGAACGCGGTGACATGGGGCATCGGTCTTTCGTCGGAACGTGCGGGAGGAGCACCGCGCTGCCCGGACGGGGAGCGGATCGGTGCGCAGTGCGCGGACGTGCCGGATCGAGCGCCTCCGGATGCCTCGACGCCGGGAACGGCGGAGGCGGTGAGGCTGATCGGGGGACGGACATCCACGGCGCAGGAGAGCCCTGCGCGGGTGGGCGGCCGCCGGCAGTCCGGCGGCTAGATCCTGTCGACCTCGATCTCCATGCGGGACAACCTAGCAGCCCTCGCCGAACATGGGCTGTGCATCGGCGTTCCCCGCGCCCTGGCGGAGTCCCGCCGAAGCGCTCAGCGCCTGAGCGACCCGACGAATGCGCCCAGGCGGTGCAGCCCCTCGCGCAGCTCGTCCCGGGACGCCGCATAGGAGAGCCGGACGTGCGTGTCGGCCGTGCCCTGCCCGAAGTCGCGCCCGGGGGTGAGGGCCACCCGCGCCTCCTCGAGGGCGCGCTCGCAGAACGTCCACGAGTCCAGCCCCGTGCCCGAGACGTCGAAGTAGACGTAGAACGCGCCGTCGGGGGACGCCGGCACCGGCAGGCCGAACTCCGCGAGCCCGTCGAGCGCGATCCCGCGCCGTGCCAGCAGTTCGAGACGCCGCTCCTCGCAGACCGCCAGGGACTCCGGCGTGAACGCGGCGAGCGCCGCGTGCTGCGCCGGCGTCGACGCGCACAGGAAGTAGTTCATCGCGAGACGCTCCACCGGCACGACGAGCGACTCCGGCAGGATCATCCACCCGAGCCGCCACCCCGTCATCCCGAAATACTTCGAGAAGCTCGAGATGACGATCGCCTCCGGATCCACCGTCAGCACCGACGGCGCGCTCACCCCGTCCGGCCGCGGATCGGCGAGCTCCAGGTAGATCTCGTCCACGATGCGCCACGCGCCCCGATCCCGGGCGAGCCCGCAGATCGCGGCGAGCTCGGCGAGCGGGATGCCCGTGCCCGTCGGATTCGCCGGAGACGCGAGCATCACCGCGTTCGTGCGGTCCGTCCACGCCCGCTGCACCGCCTCGACCTCGGGCTGGTAGCGCCCGTGCGCACTCGTCGGCACGTCCACCACCCGGCCGCCGAACGTCGCCACGAGCTGCCGATTGCACGGGTACGCGGGATCGGCGAGCAGCACGTCGTCGCCCACGTCGACCGTCGCCGCGAGCGCGAGCAGCAGCGCCGACGACGCCCCGTTCGTCACGAGCACGCGCGAGGGATCCACCTCCACGCCGTGGCGGTCCCGCGTGAACCCCGCGATCGCCGCACGCAGCGCGGGCAGCCCCATCGCCGGCGTGTACGGCAGCGGCCGCCCGTCCATGACCTCCCGCATCGCCGCCCGCACCGCCGGCGGCGCTCCGAAGTCCGGCTCGCCGAGGCTCAGCTTCGCCACCGGATGCCCCGCCGCCTCCAACTCGGAGGCGCGCCGGCCGATATCCATCGCGTGGAAGGGTTCGACGTCGGCGGCGCGCTGCGAGAGGTGCATGCACCCATCCTGCCCGCCGTCGGCCGGACCCGCGTTGCCCGGAGCCTTCCCCTCGGGTAGCGTCACCCGGATGTCGCACGAGGACTGGATCGAACACCGACGCACCGACCGGGAACTGCTCGGCTGGATCGTCCCCGCCGGCGAAGGCTTCCACGTCGTCGACCTCCTCGGCCGCACCCGTACCGACGCCCCCGTCGACTGGCTCGAGGCCGAAACCCTCCTCGACGGACTCGGCATCGGCTACCTCGCCGAGCGCTACCTCCTCGCGCTGCCCGACGGCGCCGTACGGCCCGTCCGCATCGGCGAGGCGAGCATGCAGGGCATCACCGTCGTCGCCGACGAGTACGGCGCCGCCTCCGCCGTCGGCGCCGACCCCGACCGCTACCGACTGCCGTTCCCCGCACCCGTCGAACTCGTCCCCGAACACTGACCCCGCGCCCGGTCCCGCCCGCGAGCGCGGGGGAGCAGGATGGGCCCATGCCCCGGGGATACACGAGCGCCGCGATCCGCGCGATCGAACGCGCCCACCTGGATGCCGGCGAACCCCTCATGCAACGCGCCGCCGCCGCGCTCGCCGACGAACTGCGCGCCCTCCTCGACGGGAGACCGGCCGATCGGCGCATCCTGCTCCTCGCCGGCGGCGGCGACAACGGCGGCGACGCCCTCTACGCCGGCGCCGCGCTCGCCGCGGACGGCGCCCGCGTCGAACTCCTGCGCACGTCCCCGCGCATCCACGAGGGCGGACTCGCCGCCGCGCTCGCCGCGGGCGTCGACGTCGCGGGGATCGGCGTCGACGACGATGCGGAGGCGGCCTCCGACGCCGCGGAGCGCGCCGCGTCCGCCGACCTCGTCGTCGACGGGCTCGTCGGGCTCGGGGCATCCGGGCCGCTGCGGGGCCGCACTCGTGCGGTCGTGCTCGCGGTCGCCGGCGCGCTCGACGCGTCGCCCGCGAGCGAGCGCCCCCTCGTCGTCGCCGTCGACCTGCCGAGCGGGCTCGACGCCGACACCGGCACGGTCGGGCGTGGCGAGGACGGCCGTTCCGCCGTGCTCCCGGCCGACGTCACGGTCACGATGCTCGCGATGAAGGCCGGATTCCTCCGCGAGCCCGGTCGCAGTCTCGCCGGACGCGTCCTCGTCGCCGACCTCGGGCTCGCCGCCGACTTCGACGCCCTGCCGCCCGACTCTCTCGCCTGAACCCCGCCCGCCGGAGGCCGACGGCGACGCGGCCTCGCTAGCATCCGAGCATGGACGGCGAACTCTGGCTGAACCTCGCGCTCATCGTGCTGTTCGTGCTGATCGGCGGCGTGTTCGCGGCGACCGAGATGGCGATCGTGTCCCTCCGGGAGACGCAGATCAGCCAGATCGAGGAGTCCGGGCCGTCGGGCGCGCGCATCGGGGCGCTCGTGCGCAACCCGAACGTGTTCCTCTCGAGCGTGCAGGTCGGCGTGACCGTCGCCGGGTTCCTCTCCTCGGCCTACGGGGCCTCGACGATCGCACCGCGCCTCTCGCCGGTGTTCGAGGGGTGGGGCTGGCCGACGGGCACCTCGGAGGCCGTCGCCCTCATCATCCTCACCTTCGTCATCGCCTACCTCTCGCTCGTCTTCGGCGAACTCGTGCCCAAGCGCCTCGCGATGCTCAACTCGGTCAGATTCACCAAGACGCTCGCGCCGCCGCTGCGCTGGTTCTCGGTCGTCATGCGCCCGGTGATCTGGTTGCTCTCGGTCTCGACCGACGGGGTGCTCCGCCTGTTCGGCCAGCGGCCGGGGGAGGGCGGCGACCAGGTCACGGCCGACGAGATCCGCGCCCTCATCGTCTCGACGCCGACCATCCAGGAGGAGGAGCGCACGATCCTCGCCGATGTGCTCGAGGCCGACGACCGCCGCCTCGGCGAGGTCATGCGCCCGCGCCCCGACGTCGACTTCGTCGCCGCCGACGAGACCGTGGACGCCGCCCTCCTGGAGTGCCTGCAGCGCCACTACTCGCGGTTCCCGGTCATGGGGGAGTCCATGGACGACGTCATCGGGTTCGTCCACGTGCGCGACCTCACGCGCGCCCACCTCGAGTCGCCCGGCACCGCCGTGCGCACGGTCACCCGGCCGATCCTCATGCTGCCCGCCTCGAACCGCGTGCTCGCCTCCCTCGCGCTCATGCGCGTCGAAGGCCACCAGATCGCCCTCGTGCTCGACGAGTTCGGCGGCACCGACGGGATCGTCACCCTCGAGGACCTGCTCGAGGAGCTCGTCGGGGAGATCTACGACGAGTACGACGTCGGCTTCGACCCCGAGGACGCGACCGCGCAGCTCGGCGGACGCTTCGAGGTCGACGGCGGACTGATCCTGCAGGAGTTCGAGTCCGTCACCGGGATGGCGCTGCCCGAGGGGCCGTACGAGACCGTGGCGGGCTTCATCGTCGATCGGCTCGGCCGCCTCGCGCGCGTCGGCGACCGCGTCGAGATCGGCGGATGGGTCCTCGACGTCATCGAGGCCGACCGCCTCCGGGTGCGGCGCGTCGCGGTCGAGCGGCCGAAGCCGGATGCCGACGTCGAGGCCGAGGCAGACGCGGGCGACTCGGGCGGGCGCCGTCGACGCTGACCCCGGCCGGCTCGGCCCATCGACGATCGGGCGTCAGTCCCGGTGCTCGTCGTGCCCCGGCACGAGGGGGAGCGCGGCCGCAGGTGCGATGGCCAGCAGGGCGAACGCCAGCGGGTAGCCGACGGCGGTGATCAGCACGCCGACGAGCGGCCCGACTGCCGAGGCGGCGACGAACTGGCCGGTGTTCTGGATGCCGAGCGCCTTGCCCGACCACGCGTGACCGGCGGCCTCGGCGACCGAGGTGAACGCGAGGCCGTTGTCGGCGACGGACGCGGTCGTCGCGATGACGAAGACGATCGCGCCGGCGACGGCCCAGTGCAGCTCCCCGACGAGCGCGGTGGCGAGCAGCAGCCCGACCACGGCGACGGCGACGAGGCGCAGCACCCGCACCCGGCTGCCGACGCGGTCGCTCAGCGCCCCGATGCCGATGCGGCCGAACGCGCCCACGAGCTGCGAGACCGCCACGACGGCGCCCGCCGCGCCCGCGCTGTAGCCGAGGTCGGTGATGAGCCACACGAGGCCGAACGTCGAGAGCGCGAACTGGGGCACGACGAGCAGCACCGACACGGCGTGGATGCGCTGGAGGAACCACTGGCCCCGATAGGGGTTCGCGGCGCGGGCGTCCCGCACCGCACCCGTCACGGTGTCGGCGAGCGGCCGGGCCGGCGGGCGGGGCGGGTTCCGGATGCCGAGGAAGCACGCGATCGCGAGGATGCCCGTGAGTGCGGCTGCGAGCCAGAACGGCGCGGCGATGCCGTGCAACTCGGCGAGGGAGGGCACCACGGCCGCGGCGAGCGCCACGCCGAGCGGCTGGCACATCTGCCGGATGCCCATCGCGAGGCCCCGGCGCTCCCGCGGGAACCAGCCGATCACGACGCGGCCGCTCGCGGAGTTCGTCGCGGCCGAGGCGGCGCCGCCGAGCACGAGCATCGCGACGAGGAGTCCGAAGACGTCGGCGGCGAGCGCGGTCGCGGCGGCGAACACCGCGGTGAGGGCGAGACCGCCCGCGATCACCGACCGTTCGCCGCGCCGGTCAGCGAGGGCGCCCCAGAGTACGAGCGTGGCGACCATGCCGACGGTCGGCGCGGCCGAGAGCAGACCGGCGAGTCCGAGCGGCACGCCCTGCTCGAGGTGGAGCTGGGGGATGAGGAACGCGGGCGTGGAGACGAGGAAGGTCGCGACGGCCTGTCCGGCGACGGCGAGCGCGAGCATCCGCCACGCTTTCGCCGGCGTGCGGACGGCGTTCGGCGCGTGCGCCGGCGTGGTCGTCGTCATGGTCCCGTCCGTTCGGTCGAAATGGGGTACCGTACTGGTATACCACCCGGGAGGCCCTATGTCCGACGCCGTCGCACCGTCGCAGACGCAGGAGTCCGGCGCCTATGCGCGTCTTCGCGCCGCGATCCTCGACTTCGGCCTCGCGCCCGGGGCCGCCGTGAGCGAGCGCGGGCTCGAGGTCGTCGCGGGCGCCTCGCGCACCCCGGTGCGGGCCGCGCTGCACCGGCTCGAGACCGAGGGGCTCGTGCGACGCGAGCCGCGCGGCTGGCGGATCGCCCCCATCGACCTCGATGAGCTCGGTGCGGTCATGGAGTACCGGGAGGCGATCGAGGTCGCCGTCGTCGCCCTCGCCGCCGAACGGGCCTCCGACGAGCAGCTCCAGGCCCTGCGTGAGCTCGCCGGGCACGAGGCGAGCGATCCCGACGCGGGGCTGCGGGAGGGCGGCGACTTCCACCTCGCGCTCGCACGGGCGGCCGGCAACCCGTTCCTCATCGTCGGACTCGGGGAGACGCTGACCCGGCTCTCCCGCACGCGACGGCTCGAGGCGGCGACCCCCGAATCGCGTGCCGGCGCCCAGGCCGAGCACCTCGCGATCGCCGAGGCCGTCGCCGCCCGCGATGCCGCACGCGCCCGCGACCTCGTCGTCGCCCACGGCCGCGGCACGCGAGACCGGCTGCTCGCGCTGCTCGCCGTCGAGCGCGGCGGCCTCGCCGGGGCGACGGGCGCAGTGTCGGGCGGGGGAGCGCGGGCCGCAGCAGAGCCGATCGGCTGAGTCCGGCCGCGCGCCTCGACAGGGCCGCCGCCGTGCCGGAGAATCGCCGCGGGGGAGGACGAGAGGACCCGATGACCAGTACCGGCCGGAACCCGAACGCCGTCGAGGCCGCGCGCGAACGCCGCGATCGCCTCGTCGAGCTCGAGCGCGGCACCTCGGTGCTCGCGGCCCTCGCGTTCTACGACGAGCTGCCCGCCGTCGCCGTCGGCGACCTGCTGGGCTCCTGGAAGGGCTCCGGGCTGCCGACCGGCAACCCGTTCGACGGGCTGCTCGAGGCCTACGGCTGGCACGGCAAGCGCTTCGAGTCCGCCGACGAGGTCCACCCGCTCGTCTTCGCGGACGCCCGAGGCCGCACGTATTCGGTCGACCCCGCCCGCATCCCGCTCGGCATCGCGATCCGGTTCCCGCGCTTCGCCCATCACCCGACCGTGGCCCGGGTCTTCCGCTGGCTGAAGCCGGTGCTCCGCACGCGGAAGCCCGGGGCGCGCGCCCGGCTCGTCGAGTACCGAGGCCGTGCGAGCGGCGCGATGCTCTACGACGCCCTGCCGATCGTCGATGCGTTCCGGCGGGTCGACGTCGACACCCTCGTCGGCGCCATGGATCTGCGCGGCCTCGACCAGCCGTTCCTGTTCGTGCTGCGGCGGGAGTCGGCCCGATGAGCCGCGCGACCGAGTCCGTGCGGCGCTCGGCCGTCGAGACCGCCGTCGTCACCGGCGCCGCGTCGGGGATCGGCGCCCGCCAGGTGGTGCGCCTGCGTGCGGCCGGCGTGCGCGTCGTCGCGGCCGACCGCGACCTCGCCGTCGAGACGAGGTTCGCGGGCGACCCCGGCGTCGTGCCGCTCGCCGGCGACGTGCGCGAGCCCGCCCATGCGGCGCAGCTCGTCGCGACCGCCGAGCAGGCGTTCGGCCCCGTCGAACTGCTCTTCCACTGCGCCGGCATCATGCCGGGCGGCCGCATCGCGGATTCGCCCGCCGAGCGCTTCCACGACGTCATGGACGTCAACTACGGCGGCATGGTCAACGTCACCAAGGCCGTGCTGCCGGGGATGCGCGAGCGCGGCGCCGGTCGCATCGTCGTGCTCGGCTCCCTCACGGGCTACCTGCCGACCCACGGGTTCGCGGCGTACTCGGCGAGCAAGGCGGCTGTGAACACCTACGTCGAGACGCTCGCCGCCGAGGAGCGGCCGAACGGCATCCGCGTGCTGCTGGCCGCGCCGAACGCCGTCAAGACCCCGCTGCTCGCGCAGGCGACCGGCGCGGCGAAGCTCATCACCGACCTCGCCGACCGGGAGTCGTCGCCGCTCATGCTGAGCGTCGACCGGGTGCTCGACGACATCGACCGCGCGCTCGAGCGCGGCCGAACGGTGGTCGTGCCGGGCGGTCGGGCGCTCTACGCGATGCGCCGGTTCTCTCCCTCGCTCACGTGGGCGCTCGAGACGCGCATCACGCAGGGGCGTCGCGGTCGCTGAACGCGGGGTTCCGGATGCCGATCCGCACCGGAGCGGGATCCGGGAGCCACCGGCATCCATACTTCCGTTTTCACTGAAAGTGAAAGTATACTGCGGTCATGATCGCAGTTCCCGCTCCGGAATCGGCCGGACTGCCCATCCCGGCCGTCACGACCGAGACGGCCGTCTGGGTGCCGAGCGACGGCGGCATGCTCTCCAAGACCCAGCGCCGCCGCGAGACCGGCCCGTACGAGTCGACCGTCCCGGCGGTGCTCGTCGACTGGGAGCCCGTGTGGACGGGCGAACTCAGCGCCGACGTCGACGACGCCACCCGCGCCCTCGCCGACTTCGACACGTACGCGCTGCGCACCCTCGGGGCCGAGGATCCCGCGGTCGGGCCGATGTCCTCGATCCTCCTGCGCACCGAGAGCGCCTCGAGCTCGCAGATCGAGCACCTGACGGTCAGCGCCCGCCAGCTCGCCCTCGCGGAACTCGACGAGGGCAGCGGCGCCAACGCGCTCACCGTGACGGGCAACGTGCGGGCGATGGAAGCGGCGATCGAGCTCTCGAACCGGCTCGACCTCGACTCGGTGCTCGCCATG
The DNA here is from genome assembly GCF_009789225.1 of Agromyces seonyuensis. GTDB lineage: Bacteria > Actinomycetota > Actinomycetes > Actinomycetales > Microbacteriaceae > Agromyces > Agromyces seonyuensis. The sequence goes on from NZ_WSTA01000001.1 coordinate 72,258, forward strand.
CACCGCGAGCTGCTGCGACGGCAGCGCGGCTACGAGCAGTACGCGGGGCGGCTGCGCGAGGTCGTCGTGTGGATCGGGCGCGGCGGACCGCGCACCGCCGACTTCGTCGGACCGCAGCCCGAGCGCGTGCCCGGGGCGCTCGCCGACCTGTTCGCCTTCGCCGCGCGCGACGACCTGCCGCCGCTCGTGCAGATCGCGGTCGCGCACGCGCAGTTCGAGACCGTGCACCCGTTCGTCGACGGCAACGGCCGCACCGGTCGCGCGTTCGTGCAGGCGATGCTGCGCGGCAAGGAGCTCTCCTCGCACACGACCGTGCCGCTCTCCGCGGGCCTGCTCGCCGAGATCGACGCCTACTTCGATGCGCTCACCGCATTCCGCGCCGGCGACGCCGAACCGATCGTGCGGCGCTTCGCCGCGGCATCCCGCTTCGCCGCCGTCACCGGCCGGGAACTCGTCGAGACGCTCGCGCTCATCGTCGAGGAGGACGAGCAGAAGCTCGCCGGGGTGCGCTCGCACGCCCTCGCGCGCCGGCTCCTGCCGAAGCTCGTCGGGCAGCCCGTCGTCAACGCCAAGTACGTCAAGCGCGAGCTCGGCATCGGCGACGCGAGCGCCCAGCGCGCCCTCGACCTGCTCGCCGAGCGCGGCGTGCTCGAGGAGCGCACGGGCTACCGGCGCAATCGGGTGTGGCAGCACACGGGCATCCTGAACGCCCTCGACGCGTACGCCGAGCGCGCCCGACGCCCGTACGCGACGCACGGCTGACCGGCACCGCTCAGAGACGCGTGACGATCCGCTCCCGGCTCACCGAGCGCACGACGAAGCCGAACACCGCGAGATCGAGGAGCGCGAGCACCGCCGCCGCGGCGAGCGCGATCCCGACGTCGAAGAGCAGCAGGCCCGTGGCCTGACCGACGACGATCGCGACGACCGGCAGCACGACGAGCACGGCGATGCCCTGCGCGCCCTGCATCGTCGTCGCGCGCCCTGAGACCATGACGATGAGGGCCGTCGCGAGGAACGCGACGAGGGGCACGAGGAGCACGACGATGATCGCCCACGTCCAGGTCGGGAAGAAGATCCCGCCGAGGAGCGGACCGCCGAGCACGTTGACGAGCACGGCGTAGACCAGGAACGACGCCCACGCGATGCCGACGGCCGGCAGCATGGCCGCGAGCACCTTGCCGAACACGAGTTCGCGGTCGGTCAGCGGCGTGTAGAGCAGCCCCTCGACGGTGCGCCGCTCCTTCTCGCCGACGAAGCTCGAGGCGGCCGTCACGCTCGCGACCATCACGGGGATGACGAGGAACAGCGGGGCGAGGAAGTAGACGACGACGGCGTAGACGATCGTCTGCGACGGATCGAGGCCGGCGGGCAGCATGCCCTCCGGCAGGTGGTCGAGGAAGGACTGCAGGCCCGTCACCGTCGACGTGAGCGCCGGGTTCGCGCCGAAGAGGATGACGCCTGCCGGCAGCAGCACGACGAGCAGTAGCGGCACGACGATGAGCGGGGCGATGGCCTGCGGGTTGCGGGCGAGTTCGTGCCAGTCCTTGCGCGCGAGGGCGAGGACTCGTCGTCGGGTGCTCATGCGCGGGCCTCCTCGCGTCGGGCGGCTGCGTCGTCGACGGTCGCGAAGTAGTAGTCGGTGATGGTGGGGCGCAGCGGCACGACGGCGTGCACGGGCACCCCCGCGGCCACGAGCGCGGCGACGAGCGCCGGGACGCGGTCCTCGGTCGGGAGGGCGACCGTGAGGGCGCCGTCTGACTCGAGGACGGGAGCGCCGCCCGCTGCCGCGATGGTGCGTGCCGCGGCGGCGGGGTCGCCGCCGACCTCGAGTCGGAACCCGGGGGTCGGCCAGCGCGCGGCGAGCAGGTCGTCGACGGGGCCGGTCGCGACGAGGCGGCCGTCGACGAGGATGCCGAGGTCGTCGCAGAGCGCCTCGAGGCCGTGGAGCTGGTGCGTGCAGAGCACGACGGTGGTGCCGCCCGCGCGGATCAGCGACCGCAGGTAGTCGACGAGGTCCGCGGCCGCCTCCGGGTCGAGGTCAGCGGTCGGCTCGTCGAGGAAGAGCAGCTCGGGCTCGTGCAGCACGGCGCGGGCGACGGCGAGCTTCTGCCGCATGCCCTTGCTGAACTCGCCCACGAGGGAGTCGGCGCGGCTCGCAAGGCCGAGCATCTCGAGCACCTCGTCGATGCGGCCTGGGAGTCGGCGGCGGTCGACGTCGAAGAGGTCGCCCCAGATGCGCAGGTTCTCCCGGGCGCTGAGGGTCGCGTAGAGTTCCGTGTCGGTCTGCACCCCGACGCGGGCGCGGAGGCGGCTCGCGTTGCCCGGGCCGAGCGTCTCGCCGAACAGCTCGACGCGTCCGGCGCTGGCGGGCAGCAGTCCGGTGAGCAGGCGCACGGAGGTGGTCTTGCCGGCGCCGTTGGGGCCGAGCAGCCCGAACGCGCGGCCGGTGCCGACGGCGAGGGTGAGGTCGGCGACGGCGTCGCGGTCGCCGTATCGCTTGGCGAGGCCGTCGGCGCGGAGGACGTCCGCAGCCCCGGCGGTGCGGGTCTCAGCGGCCATGGCGGTGCTCCATCGGTCCGTCGCCGCCGTCCGCCGTCGCCGCGCGGTCGGCGAGCGCCTGGAGGAGCCGGGCGCCGGTCTCGGCGTCGTCGACGGTCACGACGAACTGCCTGCCGTTCGCCCGGTCAACCTCGATCGCGGGACCGGTGCGCAGCACGACGCCGAACCTGCCCGGCGCCCACCGCAGTCCCCAGCCGCCGAATTCGCCCATCGGGTTCACCGGCACGACCCGCACCGCCTCCACTTCGGCGAGCGGCACCTGGAACCGCGGCACCCCCGCGACTGAGACGACCGACAGGCCGTGCTCGTCGACGCTCACCCGGAAGACGAGGGACGTCGCGATGAGCGCGAGCAGGAACGCGCTGATGCCCGCGAGGAGCCAGCCGACGGCGGCATCGGCGACGACCCACGTGACCGCCGTGAGCACGACGAGCAGGAGCACGACGGCGCCGAGGACGATCGAGGCCCCGCGGGCGATCGAGACGCTGCGGATCCAGACGGCGCGCTCGGCGGGCGCGAGCGGCAGGGGGCCCGTGTCCGTGGACGGCGCGGCGACCGGGTGCTCCTGCCGGGGCTGGAGGAACCAGGCCAGCACGCCGATCAGGATCGCGAGCGCGAAGGCGAGGAGCATCCACGGCCCGATGCCGGGGGTGTCGGCGGCATCGTCCAGCCCGCGCTGGAGCAGGAGCCCGATGGTCGTCGTCGCGCCGAGCAGCATGGAGAGGGATGCGGCGTTGGCGCCCATGAACCGATAGGTCGGTCCGCGGTCGCCGCGGCGCAGGCCGGGCAGGCAGGCGAGGGCGATGAGCGCCGGCAGCCCGAACCCGACGACCGCGGTCAGCAGCAGCGGCACCCAGACCGGGCCGTAGCCGTCGACGCCGTCCGCACCCCAGTGCGTCGCGACGGGATCCGGCAGCTGCGGCAGGATCGCGAACTGCACGGCGAGCGCGACGATCGTGATCGCGGCGGGGATGCCGAGGGCGACGAGGACGAAGCGGCCGACGGCGTGGTCGGCGTTCTGGGTCGGGTCAGTTCGCGTCATCGGCGCGGTCCTTCCGGTCGGGGGTCGGGGCGTCGCTGCCGGCTTCGGGAGTCTCGGCGGCGAGCTCCTTGACGAGGGCGGCGAGGGCGGCGGGGGAGAGTCCGGCAGTGCGGGCCTTGGCCGTCAGGGCGAGGATGTCGCGACGCAGCGTCGCGAGCGGGAGCGCCGCCTCCGTCACGACGGCGCCGCGGCCGCGGCGCAGCTCGATGAGGCCGTGGTCGCGGAGGTCCTGGTAGGCGTGCAGCACGGTGTGGACGTTGACGCCGAGCGAGGCGGCGACATCGCGTGCGGACGGGAGCCGATCGCCGGGCCGGAGGCGCCCGGCGGCGGCGTCGGCCCGCACCGAGGCGGCGACCTGCGCGAAGATCGGCGCGTCGCCGGTCGGGTCGATTCGAATGAGCACTCGCTAATTCTAGTACAACTAGAACAAGTTCGAGCAGTCCCGCCCGAGCGTCACGCGCCCGTTGCCGTCGGCGGCGCGCGGGGGCATCATCCCTCCGTGATGGATGCGGGGGAGAGGATCGACGACGATCGGCTCGCGGAACTCCGGGCCGACTACGTCGGGCGGCTCCATGGGCGTGTCCTGGAGCTCGGCGCCGGCGAGGGGGAGAATCTCGACCTGCTGTCGGCGGGCGTGATCTGGGCGGGCATCGAACCCGACGACGAGCGGCGCGACCGCCTCGCCGCGGCGGCCGACGCCCACGGCCGGCCGGCACCGTTCGCCGCCCGCGCCGAGGAGCTGCCGCTGCCGGACGAGAGCGTCGACGCCGTGCTCGCCACCTGGGTGCTCTGCTCGGTCGACGACCTGCCCGCGGCCCTCGTCGAGGTGCGGCGCGTGCTCGTGCCCGGCGGTCGCGTCGTCTTCGTCGACCACGTCATCGCTCCGCCCCGCACGCTCAAGCGGTTCGTCCAGCACACGGTGACCCCGTTCACCGCGCACTTCCAGCACGGCTGCCATTGGAACCGCGACCCCGCGTCGGCGCTCGCGGAAGCGGGCTTCGCCGGGCTGGACGTGCGGCGGCACACGGTCACGGGCCGGGGGCCGCTCGGGATGCCCGTGCTGCTCTTCGACGGCGTGCTGGCCGCCTGACACGCCCGGCGGATACTCAGCCGCCTTCGGCCGGAACGGCGCTACCATTGTTTCGGGCTTGTTTCGCGAGCCCGATTTCCGACGTGCATCTACCGGCAGCCCGGACGGCTGACTATGGCGGCACCGCTACCGCTCGAGGTCACCGCCATGACGAACGCCGACGCGCCGCTCATCCGCCACACCGGCGTCTCCTACTTCCCGACCGCGTTCATCGCGCGTCTGCCCTACGCGATGATGGTCGTCGGCGTGCTGACGCTCGTCGTCGCCGCCCGCGGCTCCGTCGGTCTCGGGGGCCTCAACTCCGCGATGGTCGGCCTCGGCGCCGCCTGCGTCGGCCCGCTCATCGGCGCGGCCGCCGACCGCTTCGGCCAGCGCACGGTCGTCGCGCTCACGGGCATCCTCAACGGCCTCGTGCTCGGCGCGTTCGCCTGGGTCGTCTACAGCAGCGCCCCCGACGCCGCGGTGCTCGCCCTCGCCTTCGTGATCGGTGCCACTGCGCCGCAGGTCGCCCCCATGTCGCGTGCGCGCCTCGTCGGCATCATCGGCGCGCGCGTCGCGCCCGGCCGTCGCGAGCGCACCTACGAGCGCACCATGGCGTACGAGTCGGCCGCCGACGAGACGGTCTTCGTCTTCGGGCCGTTCCTCGTCGGCATCCTCGCCGCCGGCATCGCGCCGTGGGCGCCCGTCGTGGGTGCGGGCATCCTGGAGCTCGTCTTCGTCACCGCGTTCGCCCTGCACCCGACCGGCGCGGCCCGCCTGCTCGGCTCGGCCGGCGATCGCCCGGTCGGCCCGAAGCGCGAGCTGCTGCGCCCCGACCTCGTCGCGACCGTCGTCGGTATCTTCGGCGTCGGGCTCTTCTTCGGGGCGACGCTGACCTCGCTCACCGCGTTCATGGGCGACCGCGGCGCGGGGGAGCAGGCGGGACTCGTCTACGGCGTCATGGGCATCGGCTCGGCTGCCTTCGCCCTCGGCGTCGCCCTCATGCCGGCGGGCTTCACGCGTCGGGCCCGCTGGATCGCGTTCGCCTCCCTCATGCTCGTCGGCACGCTCGCCCTCCCGTTCGTCGGCAGCGTCGGCGGCATGGTCGCGGCGCTCGCGATCATCGGCATCGGCGTCGGCCCGACCCTCGTCACGCAGTACGCATTCGGCGGCGAGCGGGCGCCGATCGGCCGCTCCGCGACGGTCATGACCATCCTCGGCTCGGCGATCATCGTCGGCCAGTCGCTCGCCTCCGCGATCACGGGCGAGCTGGCCGAGTCAGTCGGCACGGGCGTCGCCCTCTGGATGCCCGCCGTCGCTGCCGCGATCGTCGTCGGTGCCGGCATCGCGAACTGGAAGCTCACGCCCGCACGCACGGCTGCGGCCGTTCCGGTCCCCGCCGCCGAGGAACTGGCCGCCCGCGCCGGCTGAACGGGCCCGCGGCGGCCGGATGCCGGAGAGCTGCGTCAATCCCCCCGAACCAGGGCCTTGCCCGCAGCACTCGCCCGCCGGGAGGATGCCTCCGTCATCGACGGAGGAGTGCGCGTGAGCCTGGGCGGAAACGGACCGAGGGACTGGTCGCCCGACGGCTACTGGGACGAGGCCCCGAAGGGCGCAGCATCCCGTACGGCGTTCGCGCCGCCGCCCGTCCGGGCCGGCCGCTGGGGTTGGCCGGCGGCGGGCGCGGTGGTGCTCGGCCTGGTCGCCTGCGTGCTGCCCTTCGCGGCGTCCGGCGGCGGCTGGCTGCTCTCCACAGTCGGCCTGTTCGCGCTCGGACTCGCGATCGGCGCGAACCGCGCGAGCCGTGCCCGGCGCGGACGGAGTTCGGTCGCCTCGGTGCTCGGGGGAGTCCTCGGCGTGCTCGGCTTCGGGCTCAGCCTCTGGACGGTCGCGGCGGCGTTCCTCCCCGACCTGCCCCGGCTCCCGGCGCCGCCGTGGGGCCCGACGGCCGTCGGTGCCGGTGACGGCGGACTGATCGGGGGCGGAGCCCGCTTCGACTCCGAGACCCTTCCCGGCGTCGCTCCCGGTACGGGCATCCCCGCGCAGATCGACTTCCTCGGCACCTCGGCGAGCTGCGGCATCGGCGACGACTGCTGGGCCTGGACGGTCACGCCGGCCGAGGACTGCGCGCTCGTGCAGATCGAGTTCGCGCTGTACGCGACCGAGGGCGGCGAGCCCGTCGCCCGGTCGACCGGCTCGCAGACGGGATGGGCGGCCGGGGTGCCGGTTGAAGTCGTGCTCAGCATCGCGCCGCAGTCCGCGCCGCTCGCCGCGATCACGGCGCTGGAGTGCGCGAGCGCCTGAGCCGTGGGCGTGCACGGCATCCATCGACGGGGTGCGTGTCGCCGGAGCGCTCATCCGCTCGCCCGTGTCCGGAAGCGCGCGGGCGCGCCGCGCGCCGTTTCGGCCACACTGGGCGGATGGGGTCGGGGAGAGCGTTCCGCTGGACGGTCGGAGTGACCGCCGCCGCGCTCGCGCTGCTGGGCGGCGTCGTGGCCGTCGAGGCGACCCGGGTCGTGGGCGACGTCCTCGATGCGCCGACGGCCGCCGCGTTCGCCGAGCAGCACGCCGGCGCGGCGGACGGCGAGCCGGGCTCTCTCGTCAAGTCGCAGGAGCTGCACGGGGTGCCCGCGGCGAGCCGCGCGTGGCGGCTCATGTACCGCTCGACCGATCACGCGGGGGAGACCGTCGTCGTGACGGGCATCCTCGTCGTACCGCTCGGGCCGGCGCCTCCGGGCGGGCGCACGGTCGTCTCGTGGGGGCATCCCACCACCGGCGTCGCCGAGCATTGCGCGCCCTCGAGGGCCGCGGACTCCACGATCGGCATCGAGGGCCTGCGCCCCCTGCTCGACCGCGGGTACGCGGTCGTCGCGACCGACTACGCCGGCATGGGGACCGACGGACCCGACTCGTATCTGATCGGTACGACGGAGGGCGCCAACGTGCTCGATGCCGCACGCGCCGCCACCACGATCGACGCCGCCCAGGCGAGCGACCGCGTCATCCTCTGGGGGCACTCCCAGGGCGGTCAGGCCGTGCTCTTCGCGGCGGAGCGCGCCGCGTCGTACGCGCCCGAGCTCGAACTCCTGGGCGTCGCCGTCGCCGCGCCCGCCGCCGACCTCGATGCCCTCTTCCTCGCCCACACCGACGATGTGTCGGGCGTCACGATCGGTTCCTACGCCTTCGGCGCGTATGCCGACGCCTATGCCGACCGGGGCGCCGACCTGGCGGACATCCTCACGCCGGCGGCACGGGCGGCCCTGCCGGAGCTCCAACAGCCCTGCCTGCTGACCGATCTCGACGCCCTGCACGCGATCGCGAGACCGCTCGTCGGCGGTTTCCTCGCCGCCGATCCGACGACGCTCGAACCGTGGGCGAGCCTGCTCGAGGAGAACTCGGCCGGATCGGTCGGCTTCGACGCGCCGCTGTTCGTCGCGCAGGGACTCGCCGACGAACTCGTGCCGCCCACGGCGACCGCCGAGTTCGTGGAGCACGAGCGCTCGCTCGGCCTGGAGGTGACGAGCCGGCGCATCCCCGACGTCGACCACGGGGAGATCGCCTATGCCGCCATCCCGTCGTTGCTCGCCTGGCTCGACGCCCACGTGGACTGAGGATCGGACCCGGTTGCCGCGCGGTCGCGGCGACGGGAGACTTCCGGTATCGGAGAGGAGCGCGGGATGAGCGGAGCGCAGCCTCCAGGGCGGAGCGGCGTCGGCGGGTTCCCGCCCTCGAGCACCGGCGGGGGGCCGGCGGACCGACCGGGCAACGGCCTCGGGCTCGCCGCGCTCATCGTGGGCATCGCGGCGCTCGTCCTGGCGGTCATCCCGTTCGCGAGCTTCGGAGCCTGGGTGCTCGGGCTCGTGGCGGTCGGGCTGGCCGTCGGCGGGCTCGCGGTGCGCAATCGGCCGCGCGGCACGTCGATCGCGGGTCTCGTCGTCGGCATCCTCGCGGTGCTCGTCGTCGTCGTCATCTCGATCGTGACGATCGTCGGCACGGCGAGCGTGATCGGACGGATCATCGAGTCCGCGACCGTCGCGCCGTTGGAGCCCGTGCCGAGCGAGCCGGGGGTGCCTCGGGCCGGCGCGACCGTGGTCGTCTACGAGGTCGAGACCGACGGGTCGACGATCCGCACGGTCGCCTATGCGACGCTCGCGGGCGCGTCGTTCGGTCAGGAGACCGAGCACGACGTCATCCCGCCGTTCGAGCGCACCTACGAGGTCGTCGCCGATGCCGACGCTCGATTCGTCTCCCTCGTCGCGCAGGCGTCGAACGACGCGACGTCGATCACCTGCCGCATCCTCGTCGACGGCGAATCGATCACGGAACGCAGTGCGACCGGGCCCGCCGCGGTCGTGACGTGCGTCGGCGCGGGCGGCTGAGCCCCCGGCACGCGGAACGGCCGCCCCGCACGTGCGGGACGGCCGTCCTTCGTTCGTCGGCGTTCGTTCCTGGACTCAGGCCTCGGCGCTCTCGCGACGGGGCAGCTTCCAACCGGGGCGCACGAAGTGGCACGTGTAGCCCCAGGGGATGCGCTCCAGGTAGTCCTGGTGCTCGGGCTCGGCCTCCCAGAAGGGGGCGGCGGGCTCGATCGTCGTCACGGCCGGCCCCGGCCAGAGGCCGGAGGCATCCACGTCGGCGATGGTGTCGCGGGCGATCTGCTCCTGCTCCGGGTCCTGCGGGAAGATCGCCGAGCGGTAGCTCGTGCCGACGTCGTTGCCCTGGCGGTTCAGGGTCGACGGGTCGTGGATCTGGAAGAAGAACTCCAGGAGGCTCCGGTAGTCCGTCTTCGCCGGGTCGTAGACGATCTCGAGGGCCTCGGCGTGGCCGGGGTGGTTGCGGTAGGTGGCGTGGTCGTTGGAGCCGCCCGTGTAGCCCACGCGCGTGCCCAGCACGCCGGGGAGCTTCCGGACGAGGTCCTCCATGCCCCAGAAACAGCCGCCCGCGAGCACCGCGGTCGCGGTGCCGTCGCGGTGCGTGACGGCGCCGGTGTCGGCGGGTCCGCTCGTCATGATGCGTCCTCCTCGTCGCCGGTCTCGGCCGGCGCGTTCGTCTGAATGGATGCCTCGGAGCCGGCGGCTCCGAAACGGTCGGCGTACTCGCCGTAGCCCTGCTCGGTCAGCTCCTCGGCCGGCACGAACCGCAGGGCGGCGGAGTTCATGCAGTATCGCAGCCCGCCCTGGTCGGCGGGTCCGTCGTCGAACACGTGGCCGAGGTGGCTGTCGGCTCCGCTCGAGCGCACCTCGACGCGCTTCATCCAGAGGGTGCGGTCGACGTGCTCGGTGACGGCGTCCGACTGGATGGGTCGGGTGAAGCTCGGCCAGCCGGATCGGCTGTCGTACTTGTCGGCGGAGCTGAAGAGCGGCTGTCCGGAGACCACGTCGACGTAGATGCCGTCGTCGTGGAGGTTCCAGTAGGCGTTGCGGAAGGCCGGCTCCGTGCCGGCCTCCTGCGTCACGGCGAACTGGTTCGGCGTGAGGCGGGCGATGGCGTCGTCGGTCTTGCGGTACTCGCGTGGCATCTGGTGTGGACCCCCTTCGGTGCGCCGCCGGCTGCGGCGTCCATGCGCCGGTCGTTCCGGCGTCACAGGATGAAACCCCTCAGGGGGCCGGTTTGGTCCCGCGAACCTGAAAACGGGCTGTGAGTTGGAACGACGACGGGACCGGTGATCGGCATCCGTGCCGGGCGCGGGATTCCCGGCGGATCGCCAGCCCCGCGAGTGGCAACGGGACGGCGCGCCGGACTAGGCTTGACGGGGCGTTTTTTCCGCCCGAGCATCTTCCTGCAACTGAACCCCACGAACGGATCACTCCATGGCTTCGACCGCTGACATCAAGAACGGCATCGTCCTCAACATCGACGGACAGCTCTGGAGCGTCATCGAGTTCCAGCACGTCAAGCCGGGCAAGGGCGGTGCCTTCGTGCGCACCAAGCTCAAGAACGTCGTCACCGGCAAGGTCGTCGACCGCACCTACAACGCGGGCGCGAAGATCGACATCGAGAACGTCGACCGCCGCGACTTCACCTACCTCTACAACGACGGCTCCGGCTTCGTGTTCATGGACCAGTCGGACTACGACCAGATCACGGTCCCCGACGTCGTCGTGGGCGACGCCGCGAACTTCATGCTCGAGAACCAGTCGGTCACGATCGCCCTGAACAACGGCAACCCGCTCTACGTCGAGCTGCCCGCGTCCGTGGTGCTCGAGATCACCTACACCGAGCCGGGCCTCCAGGGCGACCGTTCGACCGGTGGCACCAAGGCCGCCACCGTCGAGACCGGCTACGAGATCCAGGTGCCGCTCTTCCTCGAGACCGGCACGAAGGTCAAGGTCGACACCCGTTCGGGCGACTACCTCGGCCGTGTGAACGACTAGTGAGCGCCCGCACCAAGGCCCGCAAGCGCGCGATCGACCTGCTCTACGCAGCCGACGTCCGCCAGGTCCCCGTCGAACAGCTCCTCCTCGCGGAGGCCGAGCGCGCGGCGAACGAGCCCGAGCGTCAGGCGTCGTGGCTCTACGCGCGCGAGATCGTCGACGGCATCGTCGACCACCGCGTCGAGATCGACGAGCTCATCCAGACGCACGCCCGTGGCTGGACGCTCGAGCGCATGCCCGCCGTCGACCGTGCGATCCTCCGCGTCGGCGCGTGGGAGATCCTGCACAACCCGAACGTGCCCGACGCGGTCGCGATCTCCGAAGCGGTCGATCAGGCCACGGAGCTCTCGACCGAGGACTCGTCGAGCTTCGTGAACGGCCTCCTGGCGGCCATCTCGCACTCGCGGGGCTGACCCCGGCGACGACGATCCGACGGCGGTCGCGGGCATCCGAGGATGCCTCGCGGCCGCCGTTCGCGTGTCAGCTGTCAGCCCGCACGGTCCGCGTCGTCGAAGTCCGGCGCGTCGGCGCGCGGCGCCCAGGCGGCGAGCGCGGCGAACTCGACGGAGAGTCCGACGAGGGTGCCGTGCGGCCAGTAGCCGAGGAGCACCGTGGCGAGCGCGGCGACGACGAGCGTGAGCCCGACGACGAGACGCTCCCAGAGCGGCACCCGCTCCCGCGGGGCGACGGCGGCGATGATGAACCCCCAGGCGCCGATCACGATGAGCAGGAGCCCCTCGGCGCCCCAGATCGGATGCAGCGGGGCATCCTCGGGCCAGCTCACGTAGCTCAGCACGGTGACGGGCGCCCCGGCGAGCAGGAGCGCGCCGAGCACCCGACCGCTCCAACCGAGCCGGGCGAGGACCGGACCGGTCGCGAACCAGAGCAGCGCGAACGAGACGGCCGCGAGCGAGCCGTACAGGAAGTAGCCGTCGAGGTCCGCGGTCGCCGTCACGAGCGCGTCGTACGGCGCCAGGTCGAGGACGTCCGTCGCCCACCCCGGCATCCCGGAGCCCGAGAACTCCAGGTGCATGAGCGGCAGCAGCACGAGCGACCAGAGTCCCGCGAGCAGGGCCAGCGCGACCGACCAGGTGCGAGACGGGAGATTCCGCATGCTTCCGACCGTATCGCGCCTCCTCGGAGCTGAGGATCGCTCGCCCTCGCGACCCGCCGAGGTGACGACTACGCTCGGTAGAAGTGAGAGGGGAACACCGATGACTCGAGGAACACGCCGCGCCGGAGCGCTCGGCACCGCCCTGCTGGCCGCACTGCTGCTCGTCGGCTGCGCGAGCGGGGGCAGCGGCGGGAGCGGCGGCGACGTGCTGCCGAGCGATCAGGCCGTCCCGACCGGTACGGAGGGCGCGGCGCACTTCGACGACTATGCGCTCGTCACCGGCGAGGGCTCGATCGACGTGCAGCTCTGGTTCGATCTGCGTTGCCCGATCTGCCAGCAGTTCGAGGAGGCCGCGGGCGAGCAGATCGCCGGCCTCGTCGACGACGGCACGATCACGTACTCGTTGCACCCCATGAACTTCCTCGACCGCGTCTCCGCGGGCACCTACTATTCGTCGCGCGCGGGCTCCGCGCTCACGTGCGTCGCCGTCGAGGACCCCGACGCCCTGCTCGACGCGATGCAGGTGCTCTACGAGGCGCAGCCCGAAGAGGGCACCGAGGGCCTGACGAACACCGAGATCAACGGCGTGCTCGAGGACGGCGGGATCGAGGGCCTCGGGGAGTGCGTCGACGAGATGCCCTACACGTCCTGGGTGCAGGCCTCCAACGACGCGGCCCTCGCCGGCATCGAGGGCGCGGACGTCGAGGCGATCCAGGGCACGCCGACGCTCATCGTGAACGGTACGAGCTATCAGGGCTCGGTCTCCGACGCGGACGCGATCATCGACTTCATAACGTCGGGCGGGCAGTCCTAGGACGCATCGCGCGCACGGAGTCGCACGGACGGCGACACCTCGAGGACGGCCGGTTCCCGCAGGGGGCCGGCCGTCGTCGTGCTCCGGGGGAGGCGTCGCTCGTCACCCGCCTTGCGCGAGGGCGAGCAGCACGCCGCCGGCCGCACCGACGATGACGACGACCCACGGCGGGATGCGCCAGGCGACGAGGAGCGCGAAGCAGGCGAGCGCCAGCGCGAAGGATGCCGGGTCCGTGACCGCCGTCGTGAAGACCGGGTCGTAGAGGGCGGCGCCGAGCACCCCGACGACGGCCGCGTTCGCGCCGGCCATCGCGGCCCGCGCGGCCGGTCGGGCTCGGAGCCGGTCCCAGAACGGCAGGGCGGCGACGAGGAGGAGCATCCCGGGCAGGAAGACTGCGACGAGCGCGATGGCCGCACTCACGAGCGCGAGCGGCCAGGGGGCGGCGAACGCGCCGAGGTAGGCGGCGAACGTGAACAGCGGACCGGGCACCGCCTGCGCCGCACCGTACCCGGCGAGGAACTCCGCGGGCGTCACGAGACCGCCGTCGACCGCGACGCCCTCGAGCAGTGGCAGCACGACGTGCCCGCCGCCGAAGACGAGCGCGCCGGCCCGGAAGAAGCCGTCGGCGAGATCGAGGAGGCTCCCCGGCAGCAGGGCGGCCGCGGCGGGCAGAGCGACGAGCAGCGCCGCGAACACCGAGAGCGCGACGAGGCCGGCTCGGCGGGAGACCCCGAAGCCAGATGCGGTCGCCGGGGCGGCCGATGACGCTCCCGCATCGTCGGAGGCGAACGCGTCCCGGCACCAGCGGAGCCCGGCGAGCGCGCCGAGGGCGATGGCGAGGACCGGAGCGAACGCGAGCCCCGTCAGCAGCACGAGGACGGCCGCGCCGACGGCGATGCTCGCGCGCGCGGCATCCGGGGCGAGGGTGCGCGCCATGCCGAGCACCGCGTGCGCGACGACGGCGACGGCGACGAGCTGCAGGCCGAGCAGGATGCCCGCGCCGACGGTGCTGCCGAACAGCGGCGCCCCGAGGGCGACCGCGACCATGAGCACGGCCGAGGGCAGGGTGAACGCGCTCCACGCGGCGAGCGCGCCGCGCCAGCCCGCCCGGCGGAGACCGAGTGCGAACCCGACCTGGCTCGACGCGGGACCGGGCAGGAACTGCGCGAGGGCGACGAGCTCGGCGTAGTCCCGATCCGCGATCCAGCGCCGGCGCTCGACGAGTTCCGCGCGGAAGTAGCCGAGGTGGGCGATCGGCCCGCCGAACGAGGTGAGGCCGAGGCGCAGGAACGCGCTGAACACTTCGCCGGGGGCGCCGGGGTGATCGTCGGGGGCGCCGGGGTGCGCGGGGTCGTCCACGCCGCGATTCTGCCCGCACGAGGTGAACGGCGTGCGCGCAGCGGAGCATTCCGCGCACATGAGCAGATCGTCGCTCGCAAGCCCAGTGGGAACGCTGAGGAAACCTCGGCGCCAGCCCCGATGCCGGGGTTCCGGGGGAGCGGTTCACTGATCGTCGTCGCACCTCGCGTCCCGTCCCCGCCTTGCACCGATGCTCTGGAAGGAGCTGCTTCGCCATGTCCACGTCGATCGCCCCCACGCCCGGTATCCAGCCGGTCGGGCACCGCCCCGTCCCGGTCGTCGTCGCCGGGATCCTCGACCGCGGCGCCCGCGCCGAAGCCGCGCTCAAGGCGTTCCTCGAGCGCTGGAGCATCGCGGCGCTCCGCGTGAGCCTCGGCGCCGTCTTCGTCGCCTTCGGCGTGCTCAAGTTCTTCCCGGGCGTCAGCCCCATGGACGAACTCGTGCAGTCGACCTGGGCCGCACTGTCCTTCGGCCTCGTCACCGGGTACGCGGCGCTCGTCGTCACCGCGGTCATGGAGACGGCCGCCGGCCTCCTGCTGATCTCGGGGAAGTTCGCCCGCGCCGGACTCGTCGTCCTCGCGCTCTGCTTCGTCGGCATCCTCTCGCCGGTGGTGCTCTTCCCGGCCGAGCTCGTCACCGAGACCGGCCCGAGCCTGACCGGCCAGTACATCGCGAAGAACGTCGTGCTGATCGCCGCGGCGCTCGTCATCGCCTCCAAGGCGCTGCGGGGCCGGACGGCCCGATGAGCACGAGCACCCCCGCGAGCGAGACGGGGCGGAGCGCGCAGGCGCTCCGCCCTTTCCCGTTCCCGCGTCTCCTCACCGCGGGCCGCGCGCCGGATCGGCGTCCGGAGGGCTGATAGGCTCTCAGACCGTTAGGCAACCTTGAAGACCGTCCTGTGAGGCGGAGAAGGGAGTCGCTGCTTTGGCGCGCACCGTGCTGAACCAAGCCGACGTTCAACGGGCTCTGACCCGCATCTCCCACGAGATCCTCGAATCCAATCGCGGCAGTTCGGATCTCGTCATCCTCGGTATTCCGACGCGCGGCGTCGATCTGGCCCGGCGCATCGCCGCCGAGATCCGCCGCATCGAGCCCGGCTCGACGATCGAAGCCGGATCGCTCGACGTCACGATGTACCGGGACGACCTCGCCCGCACGACGACCCGCACCCCGCACCCCACGGAGCTGCCGGCCGGCGGCATCGACGGCAAGACGGTCGTGCTCGTCGACGACGTGCTCTATTCTGGCCGCACGATCCGGGCCGCATTCGACGCATTGGCCGACTTCGGACGGGCCCGCGCCGTGCGCCTCGCCGTCCTCGTCGACCGCGGGCACCGCGAGTTCCCGATCCGCGCCGACTTCGTCGGCAAGAACCTGCCGTCCTCGACCGACGAACGCATCAACGTGCGCGTCGCCGCGATCGACGGCGAGGACGCCGTGACGATCGAAGGGGGCCGTTGATGCGCCACCTGCTCTCCACGAAGGCCCTGACCCGCGACGAGGCGATCGGCCTCCTCGACATCGCCGAGGACATGGCGGCGGTGCAGGAGCGCGAGGTCAAGAAGCTCCCGACGCTGCGCGGCAAGACCGTGGTCAACCTCTTCTTCGAGGACTCGACCCGCACGCGCATCTCGTTCGAGGCCGCTGCGAAGCGCCTCTCCGCCGACGTCATCAACTTCTCGGCGAAGGGCTCGAGCGTCTCCAAGGGCGAGTCCCTGAAGGACACCGCGCAGACCCTGCAGGCGATGGGCGCCGACGGCGTCGTCATCCGCCACCCCGCCTCCGGCGCCCCGCACCTGCTCGCGACGAGCGGCTGGATCGACGCGGGCGTCGTGAACGCGGGCGACGGCACCCACGAGCACCCGACCCAGGCGCTCCTCGACGCCTTCACGATGCGCCGGCGCATCCACGGCGCGGCGGCCCGCGGCAAGGGCCTCGACGGCATCCGCGTCGTCATCGTGGGCGACATCCTGCACTCGCGCGTCGCCCGTTCGAACGTGTGGCTGCTCGAGACCCTCGGCGCCGAGACGACCCTCGTCGCGCCGCCCACGCTCGTCCCCGTCGACACCGCCGGCTGGCCCGCGCAGATCTCGCACGACCTGGATGCCTCGCTGGCGGAGCATCCCGACGTCGTCATGATGCTGCGCATCCAGGCCGAGCGCATGCACGGGGCGTTTTTCCCCGACAGTCGGGAGTATTCCCGTCTCTGGGGGCTGGACGACGGACGATTCGCCCAGCTTCCGGCGACTACCATGGTGATGCACCCCGGCCCGATGAACCGCGGCCTCGAAATCGCTGCGGCGGCCGCCGACTCGCCGCAGTCCACGGTGCGCGAGCAGGTTGCGAACGGAGTTTCAGTGAGAATGGCCGCCCTCTACCTCTTGCTCTCCGGAGGACTCGACTGATGGCCGCGACGATCATCCGGGGCGCGACGCTGCCCGACGGCACGCGCGCGGACCTGAAGCTCGAGGGCGGGCTCATCGCCGAGGTCGGCTCGATCGCGGGGGCCTCCGGGGCCGAGACCATCGACGCCGACGGCCTCATCGCCCTGCCCGGCCTCGTCGACCTCCACACGCACCTGCGGGAGCCCGGCTACGAGGCGTCCGAGACGATCCTCACCGGCACGCAGGCCGCGGCCGCGGGCGGCTACACGGCGGTCTTCGCGATGGCGAACACGTATCCCGTCGCCGACACCGCGGGCGTCGTCGAGCAGGAGGCGCGCATCGGCCGCGCCGCCGGCTACGCGACCGTGCAGCCCATCGGCGCCGTCACGGTCGGCCTCAAGGGCGAGCGGCTCGCCGAGATCGGCGCGATGGCCGCCTCGCAGGCGAACGTGCGCGTCTTCAGCGACGACGGCTTCTGCGTCTTCGACCCCCTGCTCATGCGCCGTGCGCTCGAGTACGTCAAGGCGTTCGACGGCGTCGTCGCCCAGCACGCCCAGGAGCCCCGCCTCACGCAGGGCGCCCAGATGAACGAGGGCGCCCTCTCCGGGGAGCTCGGCCTCGCCGGCTGGCCCGCGGTCGCCGAGGAATCGATCATCGCGCGCGACGTCCTGCTCGCCGAGCACGTCGGCTCGCGCCTACACATCTGCCACCTCTCGACCGCCGGCTCGGTGGAGGTCGTGCGCTGGGCCAAGGCCCGCGGCATCGCCGTGACCGCCGAGGTCACGCCCCACCACCTGCTCCTCACCGAAGATCTGATCGCCGGGTACGACGCCCGGTTCAAGGTGAACCCGCCGCTGCGCACGGCCGAGGACGTGCAGGCGCTGCGCGAGGCGGTCGCCGACGGCACGATCGACATCGTCGCCACCGACCACGCCCCGCACCCGCTCGAGGCCAAAGAGGTCGAGTGGGACGCCGCCGCCAACGGCATGGTCGGCCTCGAGTCGGCGCTCTCGGTCGTGCAGGCCGCGCTCGTCGAGCCCGGCCACCTCGACTGGGCGGGCGTCGCCCGCGTCATGTCAGCGACGCCGGCGCGAATCGGCCGCCTCGCCGGTCAGGGCGCCGACCTCGTCGCGGGCGTTCCCGCCGAGCTCACGCTCGTCGACCCGGCCGCCTCGCGCGAGTTCGGCCTCGGCGATCTGCGCGGCCGCTCGGTGAACTCGCCCTACCTCGGCCGCACCCTCCCCGGCGCGGTCGTGCACACCTTCCACCAGGGCTACGCGACCGTGCGCGACGGCGCGCTGCGTCCGGCCGATGAGATCGCGGCCCTCGCCGCGGGTTCGGAGCGCTGAACATGGAGCCGTACATGGTCGTCGGCGCGGTCGTGTCGATCGCGATCGTCGTGGGAGCCGTGCTCCTCATGCTGCGCTCCTGGCGTCGCCGCGTGCAGCGCGACGAGGTGCTCTCGGCCTACCCGCTGCCCGTGACGGAGGGATCCGCGACGTGGGAGGGCGAAGTCCTCTACGTCGCGACGACCCCGGCGGAGGACCCGATCGAGCGCCTGGCCATCTCCGGGCTCGCCTTCCGCGGCACGGCGCGCGTGCGCGTCGAGGAGGCCGGCGTCGAACTCCGCGTCGCCGGCGAGGCCGCGATCTGGCTGCCCGCCGACCGCATCGTCGGCGCGGAGCGGCAGAGCTGGACCATCGACCGCGGCGTCGAGGCCGGAGGCCTCGTCGCGATCACCTGGCTCGCCGAGCGCACGGGCGGCGAGCCGCTCGCCGACGGCGAGAACGCCGGCCCGGCCCTCTTGACGAGCTCGCTGCGCGCCCGCGAAGAGCGCGACGCCTCCCGGCTCATCGACGCCGTCGAGGCGATCGCCTCCGGCGAGGCGCCCGTCGAGGCGGTCCCCGCGGCCGCCGACGAGGAAGCCGCCGCCGACGCCGTTCCGAACGACGACACGGCGGCCGAGCCCGCCGTCCCCACGCCCGCGGCCGCCACGACCGCTTCCCAGCACTCGATCAACACCGAAAGCGAGGCATGATGCCCCTGCTCGACCGCGAACCCGCCGTACTCGTCCTCGAGGACGGCACCCGCTACGAGGGGCGCGCCTACGGCGCCCGAGGCCGCACGCTCGGCGAGGCCGTCTTCGCCACCGGCATGACCGGCTACCAGGAGACGCTCACCGACCCCTCGTACGCCGGCCAGATCGTCCTCATGACGGCGCCGCACATCGGCAACACCGGCATGAACACCGAAGACGAGGAGTCGGCCCGCATCTGGGTCGCCGGCTTCATCGTCCGCGACCCCTCCCGTGTCGTCTCGAACTTCCGCTCCGAGCGCTCGCTCGACGACGACCTGATCGCCCAGGGCGTCGTCGGCATCTCCGGCATCGACACCCGCGCGCTCACGCGCCACCTCCGATCGGCCGGCGCCATGCGCGCGGGCGTCTTCTCCGGCGAGGATGCCGCCCTCGCGGCCGACGAGCAGCTCGCCCTCGTGCAGGGCGGCGCCGAGATGAGCGGCCAGAACCTCTCGGGCGCCGTCTCCACCGCCGAGCCCTACACGCTGCCCGCCACGGGCGAGCGCGTCGGCTCGGTCGCGGTGCTCGACCTCGGCGTCAAGGCCTCCACCCTGCACTTCCTCGCCGAGCGCGGGTTCGACGTGCACGTCCTGCCGCAGACCGTCACGATCGACGACGTCCGCGCCCTGGCGCCCGACGCCCTGTTCTTCTCGAACGGCCCCGGCGACCCCTCGGCCTCCGACCGCCACGTCGAGTTGCTCCGCGAGGGTCTGCGCGACGGCCTGCCTTACTTCGGCATCTGCTTCGGCAACCAACTCCTCGGCCGCGCGCTCGGCTACGAGACCTACAAGCTGCCCTTCGGCCACCGCGGCATCAACCAGCCGGTGCTCGACACCAAGACGGGCAAGGTCGAGATCACGGCCCACAACCACGGCTTCGCCGTGCGCGCGCCCATCGGCGAGATCAGCGAGTCGGCCGCCGGCTTCGGCCGCGTCGAGGTCAGCCACTACGACCTCAACGACGACGTCGTCGAGGGACTGAACTGCCTCGACATCCCCGCGTTCTCGGTGCAGTACCACCCCGAGTCCGCCGCGGGCCCCCACGACGCCAACTACCTCTTCGACCGCTTCGCCGAGATGGTGCGTCAGCACCGGCGAGGCGGGTCGAGTAGCGGCGGAGCCGCGTATCGAGACCCAGCCGACGACGCTGCGAGCAAGGAGAACCGCAAGTAATGCCCAAGCGCGACGACATCAACTCCGTCCTCGTCATCGGCTCCGGCCCGATCGTCATCGGCCAGGCCGCCGAGTTCGACTACTCCGGCACCCAGGCGTGCCGCGTGCTCCGCGAAGACGGCGTGCGCGTCATCCTCGTGAACCCGAACCCGGCCACGATCATGACCGACCCCGACTTCGCCGACGCGACCTACGTCGAGCCGATCACCTCCGAGGTGCTCGAGCGCATCATCGCCAAGGAGCGTCCGGACGCCGTCCTGCCGACCCTCGGCGGCCAGACCGCGCTCAACGCGGCCATCGCGCTCGAGGAGGCGGGCATCCTCGCCAAGTACGACGTCGAGCTCATCGGCGCCAAGACCGACGCGATCCGCCGCGGCGAGGACCGTCAGCTCTTCAAGCAGCTCGTGCTCGACTGCGGCGCCGACGTGGCCCGTTCGCACATCGCCCACACTATGGACGAGGTGCTCGCCGCCGCCGAGGACCTCGGTTACCCGCTCGTCGTGCGCCCCTCCTTCACGATGGGCGGCCTCGGCTCGGGCTTCGCCTACGACGAGGAGGACCTCCGCCGCATCGCGGGCGCCGGCCTCCACGACTCGCCCACGACCGAGGTGCTCCTCGAGGAGTCGATCCTCGGCTGGAAGGAGTACGAGCTCGAGCTCATGCGCGACACGGCCGACAACACGGTCGTCATCTGCTCGATCGAGAACGTCGACCCGGTCGGCGTCCACACGGGCGACTCCATCACGGTCGCCCCGGCGCTCACGCTCACCGACCGCGAGTACCAGAAGCTGCGCGACATCGGCATCGACATCATCCGCGCCGTCGGGGTCGAGACCGGCGGCTGCAACATCCAGTACGCGATCGACCCCGTCGACGGCCGCGTCATCGTCATCGAGATGAACCCGCGCGTCTCCCGCTCGTCGGCCCTCGCGTCGAAGGCGACGGGCTTCCCGATCGCCAAGATCGCCGCGAAGCTCGCCATCGGCTACCGCCTCGACGAGATCCCCAACGACATCACGCGCGTCACGCCGGCCTCGTTCGAGCCGACGCTCGACTACATCGTCGTGAAGACCCCGCGCTTCGCGTTCGAGAAGTTCCCCGCCGCCGACCCGACGCTCACGACGACCATGAAGTCGGTCGGCGAGGCGATGGCGATCGGCCGCAACTTCACGACCGCGCTGCAGAAGTCGCTGCGCTCCCTCGAGAAGCGCGGCTCGTCCTTCCACTGGGAGGCCGAGCCCCGCGAGGTCGCCGAGCTGCTCGAGATCTCGAAGACCCCGACCGACGGCCGCATCGTCGTGCTGCAGCAGGCGCTGCGCAAGGGCGCGACCGTCGAGCAGGCGTTCGAGGCCACCAAGATCGACCCCTGGTTCCTCGACCAGATCGTGCTCATCAACGAGGTCGCCGCCGCCATCGCGGCCGCCCCCGAGCTCGACGCCGAGGCGATCCGCCTCGCCAAGGACCACGGCTTCTCGGACGCCCAGATCGGCCAGCTCCGCGGCCTCCAGGAAGCGGAGGTGCGGGGCCTGCGCCACGGCCTCGGCATCCGCCCGGTCTTCAAGACGGTCGACACGTGCGCCGGCGAGTTCCCCGCGCTCACGCCGTACCACTACTCGAGCTACGACGCCGAGACCGAGGTCGAGCCCTCGGACCGCAAGAAGGTCGTCATCCTCGGCTCCGGCCCGAACCGCATCGGCCAGGGCGTCGAGTTCGACTACTCGTGCGTGCACGCCTCGTTCGCCCTCGCGGACGCCGGCTTCGAGACGATCATGATCAACTGCAACCCCGAGACGGTCTCGACCGACTACGACACGAGCGACCGCCTCTACTTCGAGCCGCTCACGCTGGAAGACGTGCTCGAGGTCATCCACGCCGAGTCCGCCTCGGGCGAGCTCGTCGGCGTCGTCGTGCAGCTCGGCGGCCAGACCGCACTCGGCCTGGCCAAGGGCCTCGAAGCCGCGGGCATCACGATCCTCGGCACGACCCCCGACGCGATCGACCTCGCCGAGGAGCGCGGGCTCTTCTCCGGCATCCTCGACGCCGCGGGCCTGCTCGCACCGCGCAACGGCACCGCCACCGACGAGGCCCGCGCGATCAAGGTCGCCGAGGAGATCGGCTACCCGGTGCTCGTGCGCCCGAGCTACGTGCTCGGCGGCCGCGGCATGGAGATCGTCTACGACACGGCGTCGCTCAGCGACTACTTCGCCCGCATCGCCGGGCAGGGCATCGTCGGCCCCGGCCACCCGCTGCTCGTCGACCGCTTCCTCGACGACGCGACCGAGATCGACGTCGACGCCCTCTACGACGGCACCGAGCTCTACGTCGGCGGCATCATGGAGCACATCGAGGAGGCCGGCATCCACTCCGGCGACTCGAGCTGCACGCTCCCGCCCGTCACCCTCGGCCGCGCCGAGATCGACCGCGTCCGCGAGGCGACCCTCGCGATCGCGCAGGGCATCGGCGTCCAGGGCCTGCTCAACGTGCAGTTCGCCATCGGCGCGGGCGTGCTCTACGTCCTCGAGGCGAACCCCCGCGCGAGCCGGACCGTGCCCTTCGTCTCGAAGGCGCTCGGCATCCCGCTCGCGAAGGCGGCCTCGCGCATCATGACCGGTTCGTCGATCGCCGACCTGAAGGCCGAGGGGCTCCTGCCCGAGGCCGACGGCTCGCGCCAGCCGCTCGACTCGCCCGTCTCCGTCAAGGAGGCCGTGCTGCCCTTCCACCGCTTCCGTACCAAGGACGGCCGCATGGTCGACTCCCTCCTCGGCCCGGAGATGCGCTCGACCGGCGAGGTCATGGGCATCGACCGCGACTTCCCGCGGGCCTTCGCGAAGAGCCAGCTCGCCGCGTACGGCGGGATGCCCAAGTCGGGCACCGTCTTCGTCTCGGTCGCCGACCGCGACAAGCGCACCATCGTGCTGCCCGTGCTGCGCCTGCGCGAACTGGGCTACGAGCTCCTCGCCACCGAGGGCACCGCCGAGGTGCTGAGCCGCAACGGCATCGCCGCGCGCACCGTGCGCAAGTACAGCGAGAAGGGCGCCTCCGGCGAGGAGTCGATCGTCGAGCTCATCCACCGGGGCGAGGTCGACGTCGTCATCAACACGCCCGCGGGCGGTTCGTCCCGCGCCGACGGCTACGAGATCCGCGCGGCCGCCGTGTCCTCCAACCTCCCGTTGTTCACGACGATCGCCGAACTCCAGGCGGCCGTCGCCTCCCTCGAGGTCCGCGGGTTCGAGGTGACCTCGCTGCAGGAATACGCCGACCGTCGCGCGGAGGCGCCGGCGTGACGGCGACCGAAACGACCACGTTCGGCGATCGCCTCGAGCAGGCGTTCGCCGAGCGCGGGCGCCTGTGCGTGGGCGTCGACCCGCATGCGTCGCTCCTGGACGCGTGGGGGCTGGATGACTCCGCCGCCGGCGTCCGCGAGTTCGGCCTCCGGGTCGTCGACGCGGTGTACGGCCGCGCGGGCATCCTGAAGCCCCAGGTCTCGTTCTTCGAGCGCCACGGCGCCGCCGGCTTCGCCGCCCTCGAACGCGTGCTCGCCCGGGCGCGCGACGCGGGCCTCGTCGTCATCGGCGACGCGAAGCGCGGCGACATCGGCTCCACGGTCGAGGCGTACGGCGAGGCGTGGCTCCGGCCGGGCTCGCCGCTCGAGGTCGACGCGGTGACCCTGTCGCCCTACCTCGGCCTGGGCTCCCTCGCTTCGACGCTCGCGTACGCCGCCGAGCGCGGCAAGGGCGCGTTCGTGCTCGCGGCCACCTCGAATCCGGAGGCCGCGGCGCTCCAGCAGGCCGTGCTCCAGACCTCGAGCCGCGCCGGCTCGACGGTCGCGGCGGCGATGCTCTCGGGCGTCGCCGCGTTCAACGCCGCGCAGCCCGAGGCGAGCGCGAAGTCGACCGGTTCGATGGGCGTCGTCATCGGCGCCACCCTGCGCCTCGAGGACTTCGGCATCGACCGGCAGTCGCCGCCCGACGGCCCCGTCGTCCCCGTCCTCGCACCCGGCTATGGCGCCCAGGGCGCCCGGCCGGCCGACACGAAGACGATCTTCGGCGCGCTCGCGCGCGGGGTGATCGTCAGCGAGTCGCGTTCGGTGCTCGGCGCCGGTCCCGACGGGATCGTCGACGCCGTCTCCCGTCGCGTCGAAGAGATCGGAGGTCTCGATGTCTGAGCCCGAGGGCGCCGCCGCCCACCGCCGTCCGCCGGAGGTCGACCGCGTCGCCGCGTCCCGCGCCGCCGTCGCGGCCCGTCGCGCCCGCGCCGCGGTGAAGGCCGAGATCGCGTCGGGGGAGCGCAGTCCGCTCGACGTGCTGCGCGTCGCCTTCGCCGAGCCCGACAGCCCCGAGGGCCGGCTCCGCGTGACCGAGTACCTGACGTCGATCCCCGCGATCGGCGTGACGAAGGCCGCACGCATCATGGACCAGCTCGGCATCGCCGACGCCAAGCGCGTCGGCGGCCTGGGCCGCCTCCAGCGGCGCCGGCTGCGCGAGTACATCGCGACGTGGATCGCCGCGCACGGCGGCACGGGCAACCGGCTCGTCGTGCTGGCGGGGCCGACGGCCGTCGGCAAGGGCACGGTCGCGCAGTACATCCGCGAGCACTTCCCCGAGGTCGCGATCTCGGTCTCCGCGACGACGCGCGCGCCGCGTCCCGGCGAGGTCGAGGGCAAGCACTACTTCTTCGTCGACGACGCCGAGTTCGACCGGCTCATCGCCGAGGAGCAGCTCCTCGAGCACGCGACCGTGCACAACTCCTACCGCTACGGCACGCCGCGCCGGCCCGTCGAGGCCGCGATCTCCTCGGGCAACCCCGTCCTCCTGGAGATCGACATCCAGGGCGCACGGCAAGTGCGCCGCGCGATGCCCGAGGCGACCCTGGTGTTCCTCGAGCCGCCGACGTGGGACGAACTCGTGCGCCGGCTCGTCGGCCGCGGCACCGAATCGCCCGCCGAGCAGCAGCGCCGGCTCGAGACCGCGAAGGTCGAATTGGCGGCCGTCGAGGAGTTCGACCACGCCGTCGTGAACCGCGATGTGGGCGAGGCCGCCGAGAAGGTCGTAGAATTGATGAATCCGCGCGGGGCGACGCAGCGCCCCTAGCGCCGAGCTTTCCGTACCGACGGAGCCGGGCCACCCGGCATCCGTCCCGGCGCACCGCGCCGACTCAGCCACCGAGCAAGGAGCAATCCCATGGCCGAACACCTCTCCGGCATCATCGACCCGCCCATCGACGACCTGCTCTCCAAGGTCGACTCGAAGTACCAGCTCGTGATCTTCGCGTCCAAGCGCGCCCGCCAGATCAACGACTACTACGCCGACCTCCACGAGGGCTCGCTCTTCCAGAACGTCGGCCCGCTCGTCGACTCGTCGATCGACGACAAGCCGCTCACCGTGGCGATGCACGAGATCAACGAGGACAAGCTCGTCCTCCGCCCGCTCGCCGCACCCACCGAGTAAGCGCGTCCGCCGCCCGTGGGGCTCAACGTCGTCGTCGGCATCACCGGCGGCATCGCCGCCTACAAGGCGGTGGGAGTGGTCCGCGAGCTCGTGCTCGCGGGCCACGACGTCCACGTCGTGCCGACCGAGGCCGCACTGCGCTTCGTCGGCACGCCGACCCTCGAGGCGATCAGCCGCAATCCGGTGACGGCCGACCTCTACGACGGCGTCGCCGAGGTCCGCCACGTCGCACTCGGGCAGCGCGCCGACCTCATCGTCATCGCGCCCGCGACCGCGGACTTCCTCGCGAAACTCGCGAACGGGTTCGCCGGCGACCTGCTCGGCACGACCGTGCTCGCGAGCGAGGCGCCGCTCGTCGTGGCGCCCGCGATGCACACCGAGATGTGGCGCAACGCCGCCACCCAGGCCAACGTCGCGACGCTGCTCGCGCGCGGGGTGACCTTCGTCGGCCCCGCCTCGGGGCAGCTCACGGGCACCGATTCCGGACCCGGCCGCATGAGCGAGCCGCACGACATCGTCGCGGCGGCGCTCGCGGTCGTCCAGGACACCGCGCGCCCGGGCGACCTCGCCGGCAAGCGCGTCGTCGTGACCGCCGGCGGCACCCGCGAGCCCCTCGACCCCGTGCGCTTCCTCGGCAACCGTTCGAGCGGAAAGCAGGGGGCGGCCATCGCCGCCGCCGCAGCCGCTCGCGGTGCGTCGGTGACGCTCATCGCGGCGAACCTCGAGACGCGCACCCCCGCGGGCTGCGGGGTCGTGCCCGTGTCGACCACCGCCGAGCTGCGCGCCGCGGTGCTCGACGCGGCCGAGGGCGCCGACCTCGTCGTCATGGCCGCCGCGGTCGCCGATTTCCGCCCCGCCGACGTCAGCGAGGGCAAGATCAAGAAGGACGACTCCGGCTCGGGGCTCACGCTGGAGCTCGTGCGCAACCCGGACATCCTCGCCGAACTCGGACAGCGCCCGCACGCGGGCACGACGCTCGTCGGCTTCGCCGCCGAGACCGAGCCCGACGACGAGCGCCTCCTCGAACTCGGCCGCGACAAGCGCCGACGCAAGGGCGCGGACTTCCTCGTCGTCAACCGGGTCGGCTGGAACGATGGGTTCGCCGCGGACGAGAACCGGATCGTCGTCGTCGGACCGGACGACGCCGTCGTCGACCGGGCGCACGGCGACAAACTGTCGGTGGCGCACCGCATCCTGGATGCCGTGCTCGCCGATCGGCGCTGACCCGAAACCCGAGTCCGGCGGAGTCGGGGGAAACACACTGCCCCCGAAGCCGCGGGTACGACAGACTATGGCGGGGCGCATCCCGAGCCCGAAACCCGAACCGCTGCAAGACCGAATCGAGGAGATGCACGTATGAGCGCTCTGCGCCTGTTCACGTCGGAGTCCGTCACCGAGGGGCACCCCGACAAGATCTGCGACCAGATCTCCGACAGCATCCTCGACGCGATCCTCACGGTCGACCCGACCGCCCGGGTCGCCGTCGAGACCCTCGTCACCACGGGCCTCGTGCACGTCGCCGGCGAAGTCTCGACCTCGGGCTACGTCGAGATCCCGTCGATCGTGCGCGAGCGCGTCACCTCCATCGGCTACAACTCGTCCGACGTCTGGTTCGACGGCCGCTCGTGCGGCGTCTCCGTCTCGATCGGCGGGCAGTCGCCCGACATCGCCCAGGGCGTGGACTCGGCCTTCGAGTCGCGCGAGGAGTTCAGCGCCGACGAGCTCGACCGCCAGGGCGCCGGCGACCAGGGCATCATGTTCGGCTACGCCGTGCGCGAGACCGAGCAGCTCATGCCGCTGCCGATCTGGCTCGCGCACCGGCTCTCCGAGCGGCTCGCGTTCGTGCGCAAGCAGGGCGAGCTCGACTACCTCCGTCCCGACGGCAAGACCCAGGTCACCATCGGCTACGACGGACTCGTGCCGAAGACGATCGACACCGTCGTGCTGTCGACGCAGCACTCGCCGGCGGTCTCGACCGAGCAGCTGCGCGCCGAGGTCGAGGAACTCGTCATCCGGCCCGTGATCGAGCGCGTCGACCTCGCGACGCCCGACCTGAAGATCCTCATCAACCCGACCGGCCGCTTCGAGATCGGCGGCCCCCAGGGCGACGCCGGCCTCACCGGCCGCAAGATCATCATCGACACCTACGGCGGCGCGTCCCGCCACGGCGGCGGCGCCTTCTCGGGCAAGGACCCGTCGAAGGTCGACCGCTCGGCCGCCTACGCCATGCGCTGGGCCGCGAAGAACGCGGTCGCCGCGGGGCTCGCCGACCGCCTCGAGCTGCAGGTCGCCTACGCGATCGGCAAGGCGTCGCCCGTCGGCCTCTACGTCGAGACGTTCGGCACCGGCCACGTCGCCGACGACGTCATCAGCGCCGCGATCTCCGAAGTGTTCGACTTCCGCCCGGCCGCGATCATCCGCGACCTCAACCTGCTGCGTCCGATCTACGCGCAGACGGCGGCCTACGGCCACTTCGGCCGCGAACTGCCGGACTTCACGTGGGAGCGCCTCGACCGCGTCGACGACCTCAGGGCCGCAGCCAAGCTCTGATGAGCGAGGGCCCCGTCGCCCGGGTGCTCGTCGACTCGCCGCTGCCGCAGCTCGACCAGCTGTTCGACTACCGGGTCCCCGCAGCGATGGCGGCGGAGGCGGTGGTCGGCGCGCGCGTGCGCGTGCCGCTCCGCACGGGCGGGCGCATCGCGCAGGGGTGGATCGTCGAGCTCGTCGAGACGAGCGAGTACGAGGGACGCCTCAGCGAGGTCGAGCAGGTCGTCGGCGCCGTCGGACTGCTCCGGCCCGCCGTGTACGAGTTGGCCCGCCGCGCGGCCGACCGCGCGGCGGGCACCGCGAGCGACGTCGTGCGCCTCGCGATCCCGTCGCGGTACGTGCGCGCCGAGAAGGCGTGGCTCGCGGGGCATCCCGAGCCCGGCCCGCTGCCGGCGCCTGCCGCCGACGGCGGTCCTGCGGTGACGGGCTACGCGCCCGGAGCCGTCGAGGCGGCGCTCGCGGCGGGGGAGCGGATGACGCTGGCGGCGATCCCCGCCCCGGTCGCGCTGCCGGACGGACGCTGGGTCGGCGCGTGGGCGCTCACGCTCGCGCAGGCCGCTGCTGCGACGCTCGCGAACGACCGCACTGCGCTGATCATCGTGCCGGACGCCCGCGACCAGGCGCAGGTCGAGGCGGCGCTCGAGACGCTCGTCGACCCGTCGCGCGTGCTGCGCACCGATGCGCGCCAGTCCGGAGCCGACCGATACCGGTCGTTCCTCGCCGCGACCGAGCCGCACGCCCGCATCCTCGTCGGCAACCGGTCCACCGTCTACGCGCCCGCCGAGCGGCTCGGCCTCATCGCGATCTGGGACGACGGCGACGCGCTGCATCGCGAACCCCTCGCGCCGGGCATCCATGCGCGCGACGCCGCGCTGCTGCGCCAGGAGCTCACCGGCTCGGCCCTCCTCTTCCTCGGGCACACCCGCACCGTCGAGGTGCAGCGGCTCGTGGAGGTCGGCTGGGTGCGGGCGATCCCGCGCGAGCGTGCGACCAAGCCCCACGTCATCCTCACGGCCCATCAGGGCGATGCCGATGACCCGCGCGAGCACGCCCGCATCCCGTCCGGCGCCTGGAAGGCGGCGAGCGACGCGCTGCGCGAAGGACCGGTGCTCGTGCAGGTGGCGCAGCCGGGCTATGCGCCGCTCGTCGTCTGCGGCGACTGCCGGGAGGCCGCGCACTGCCTCCGCTGCGGCGGCACGCTCGCGCTGCCGACGGCGGGCCGTGCGCCGCAGTGCCGCCTGTGCGGCGCCGGTGCGGGCGGCTGGAAGTGCCAGAACTGCGGGGGAGCGAAGCTCGTCCCGGCCGGCGCCGGCTCCGCGCGCACCGCCGAGGAGCTCGGCCGCGCCTTCCCGAACGTGCGCATCGTCCGCTCAGATGGCGAGCGCACGATCGAGCACGTGGATGCCTCGCCGCGGCTCGTCGTCGCCACGCGCGGCGCCGAGCCCGTTGCCGCGGGCGGCTACCGCGCCGTGCTCCTGCTCGACGGCGAGCGGATGCTGCTGCGCGAGAGCCTGCGCGTCGCCGAAGACTGCCTGCGCTGGTGGTCGAACGCCGCCGCCCTCGCGGCGCCCGGTGCACCGGTGGCCCTCGTCGGCGTGGGCGGGGCGCTCGGCACGACGCTCGCGACCTGGCGGCACGACCGCTGGGTCGCCGCCGAACTCGCCGCCCGTCGCGAGCTCCGCTTCCCGCCCGCGGTCCGCGCCGTGAGCCTCGAGGCGCTCCCCGAGACGCTCACCGAGGTGCTCGAGCGGCTCCAGGCGGGCGACGCCGGGGCAGTGATCGACGTGCTCGGTCCGAGCCCGGTCGACGAGGGACGGCTGCGGGCGATCGTCCGCGTCGACTACGGCCACGGCGCGCTGCTCGCGCGGGCGGTGCGCGCCGAACTCGTGCGCCTCGCGACCGAGCGCCGCAAGCCGGTGGCCGGTCGACCGCCGCAGCGCGCCCGCAAGCTCCGGGTGCGCTTCGACGACCCCGAGGTGCCGTGAGCGCACATCCCGCCGGTATCTCGGTCGCCGCGCAATACGATTGCTCCAGCCGGCCATGCGGGAGGCCCTCGTCCGGTGACTGGACGCGAGGCGATTCGGGAGAACGGCCTCAGCCGATCGGGAACGCCAGCAGCGACGCGGTCGCCGTCGCGATCGTCTCGCCGTCGGCATCCACGACCTCGCCCTCGACGAAGATCACGCGCCGGCCCGGCTTGACGACGCGGCCGCGCGCGGTGAGCCGGTGGCCGGCGCGGGCGGGCCGCAGGAAGCTGACCTTGAGCTCGATCGTCGTGTAGCCGGTGCCGGCGGGCAGCGTCGTGTGCCCGGCGCAGCCGAGTGCGGAGTCGAGGATGGTGCACAGCAGGCCGCCGTGCACCGAACCGATCGGGTTGTAGAGCGACTCGTCGGGGGTGCACTCGAACTCTGCACGGCCGTCCTCGACGGTCGTCAGCCGCATCAGCACGGCGCTCGCGATCGGCGCGGGCGGCAACTCCCCGTCGCGGATGGCGCGGAGGTAGTCGATGCCGGACGTCGTCGGCAGGGCGGCGAGGCCGACGGCGGTGTCCTCCCAGTGGATGCTCCGTTCGCGGGTCGGATCGGTGTGCTGCGGTTCCATGCGTGCGCCTCTCAGGTCGGGTCAGGCGTGGGGAGCCGGGTCGGCCTCCGCCCCCGCGCGACGATCATCCCGCATCCGGGATGATGGAGGGATGCCCGCTCTGCGTCTCGTCTTCGCCGGAACCCCCGATGCCGCCGTCCCGTCCCTGGAACGGCTCGCCGCATCCGGGCACGAGATCGTCGCGGTCGTGACCCGGCCGGATGCGCCCCTCGGACGCAAGCGCGTGCTCACGCCGAGCCCGGTCGCGCAGGCGGCCGAGCGCTTGGGGTTGCCGGTCGTGAAGGCGGCGAAGCTGGATGCCGAGGCGACGGCCGCGATCGCCGCCCTCGAGCCCGATCTCGGCGTCATCGTCGCGTACGGGGGACTCGTGCGGGAACCGCTGCTCTCGACCCCGTCCCACGGGTGGATCAATCTGCACTTCTCGCTGCTGCCGAAGTGGCGCGGTGCCGCGCCCGTGCAGCACTCCCTCATCGCGGGCGACGCCGAGGTCGGCGCGGCCGTGTTCCAGCTCGTCCCGGCGCTCGACGCGGGCGACGTCTTCGCGGAGCTCCGCGAGGCGGCGGGCGAGCGCACCGCGGGGGAGCTGCTCGCGCATCTCGCGGTCGTCGGCGGCGAGCTGCTCGCCGGGGTCGTCGACGGTATCGCCGACGGCACGGCGGTCTTGGTGCCGCAGACGGGCGAGCCGACCCTCGCACCGAAGCTCTCGATCGAGGACGGCCGCCTCGACCCGACCCGACCGGCGGCCGAACTCCTCGCCCGCTACCGGGGCGTCACGCCCGAGCCCGGCGCCTGGATGCCGGTGGCCGGCGCCCGTCTGAAGGTGCTCGAGGCCCGACCCGCCGTCGACGCGCCCGATCTTGAACCGGGGGAGTTCCGCGCTGAGAAGCGCCGCGTCCTCGTCGGCACGGCCGACGGCGCGCTCGAGCTCGTGCGCGTCCAGCCCGCGGGCAAAGGGCCGATGCACGCGGCCGACTGGGGCCGGGGACTCCCGGCCGCCCTCGCGGTCGATCCCGCCTGACCGCGCCATTCCCGCGAGCGGGTAGGTGTGGTCGGTTGCGGCCCCGCTCGACCCGCGAGATCTACCCACTCGCGGAGGGGACGGAGCGCGGCCGGCGCGAAAGGGGTATTCGTAGCCCAGGGGAGGCGGAGGCGAGTCGCCTACGCTTGAGAGGTGAGTGACGAGCGACGCGGCGGCCCGCGGCAGGGCGGCGAAGGCGGACGACAGCGACACGGAGGCCGCCAGGGCGGCGGTTCCGGCGGACGCCAGGGCGATCGCCGCGGCGGCTCCGGTCCCCGCCGGCAGACGAGTCGGAACTACGTCGCGCTCTCGCGCATCGTCGCGCTCGAGGTGCTGCAGGCCGTGCGCGACGACGAGGCGTACGCGAACCTCCTGCTGCCCGTGCGCATCGAGCGCGCCAAGCTCGACCGTGCGGACGCCGGGCTCGCGACCGAGCTGACCTACGGCACGCTCCGGCGCCGCGGCACCTACGACGCGATCATCGAACTCGCCGCCGACCGGCCGACCGACCGCATCGATCCCGACGCGCTCGACATCCTCCGGCTCGGCGTCCATCAGCTGCTCTCGATGCGCGTGCCGACGCATGCGGCCGTCGACGAGTCGGTCGGCCTCGCGCACAAGTTCGCGCCGTGGGCGACGGGCTTCGTGAACGCCGTGCTGCGCACCGTCTCCCGCTCGACCGCGGAGCAGTGGGAGACCTGGCTCGCCGAGGACGCCCTCGACGAGGATGGCCGCCTGTCGGTGCTGACCTCGCACCCCGAATGGATCATCCGCGCCCTGCGCGCCGCACTCGACCGGGAGGGCCGTGGCGAGGAGATCCGCGACCTGCTCGACGCCGACAACGCCTCGCCCCGCGTCAACCTCGTCGCCCTGCCGGGCCTCGGCCTGCCGGAGCCCGCCGAGCTCGGCACCGCCGACTCCTACTCGCCGGTCGGCTTCACCGCGGCCGACCCGCTCGACCTCGTCGCCGGCCACGAGGGGCGCGTGCGCGTGCAGGACGAGGGCTCGCAGCTCGCCGCCCTCGCGCTCAGCCGGGCGACGCCGGTGCGGCCGGGGGAGCGCTGGCTCGACCTCTGCGCCGGTCCCGGCGGCAAGGCCGCGCTGCTCGCGGCCGAGGCGCTCGCGGGCGGGGCGGTCCTCGTCTCCAACGAGGCGGTGCCGGTGCGCGCCGACCTCGTGCGCAATGCCTTGGCGGCCGTGCCGAGCGAGCATCCGGTGCTCGTCGGCGACGGCCGCGCGATCGCGGACGTCCCCGAGAGCGCCGGCGGCTACGACCGCATTCTCCTGGATGCCCCGTGCACCGGCCTCGGCGCCCTCCGCCGCCGACCCGAGGCGCGCTGGCGCAAGGCGCCGACCGACGTCCCCGAGCTCACGAAGCTGCAGGGCGAGCTCGTCGACGCGGCGATCGCGGCCTTGAAGCCCGGCGGCATCCTGGCCTACGTGACGTGCTCGCCGCACACGGCCGAGACCTTCGGTTCGCTCGGCGGCGCGCTCGCCCGCCACGCCGGGGTGCTCGAGCAGCTGCCGACCGCCGAGGTCGTGCAGGGCGTCGCGAACACGGAGCTCGATCTCGCGGGCGACCCGTTCACGGTGCAGCTCTGGCCGCACCGGCACGGCACCGACGCGATGTTCATCGCGCTGCTCCGCAAGCGGGACGTCGCAGGCTCCTGATCCGGCCGAAGTAGGCTGGCGGCCATGACGACGCGGATCAATCCGAGCATCCTGGCCGCCGATTTCGCCAACTTCGAGCGCGAGCTCGGGCGCATCGCCAACGCCGACCTCGCGCACATCGACGTCATGGACAACCACTTCGTGCCGAACCTCACGTTCGGACTCGCGATGGTCGAGCGGCTCCAGCAGGTCACGCCGATCCCGCTCGATCTGCACCTCATGATCGACGACCCCGATCGCTGGGCCCCGATCTACGCCGAGACCGGCGCCTACTCGGTGACCTTCCACGCCGAGGCGGCGGCCGAGCCGGTCGCGCTCGCGCGTCGACTCCGCGAGATCGGTGCGCGCGCCGGCATCGCGCTGAAGCCCGGCACCGACTTGGATGCCTATCTCGAACTGCTCCCGGAGTTCGACCAGATCCTCGTGATGACGGTCGAGCCCGGGTTCGGCGGCCAGTCGTTCATGCCGGCGACGATGCCGAAGCTGCGTCGGTTGCGCGAGGCGGTCGACGCGTCGGGGCTCGACGTGTGGCTGCAGGTCGACGGCGGCATCGCCGCCGACACGATCGCGATCGCGGCGGAGGCCGGCGCCGACACGTTCGTCGCGGGCTCCGCCGTCTACGGCGGGGAGGTGCCCGCCGACCGCATCGAGGAACTGCGGGCGCTCGCCGCCGCGCACGCGCACTGAGCGGAGGCGGGGTCGCGCGTCGTCATCCGGTCCGGGTCGTGCGCGAAAGGCGGATAGCCTAGAACGCGTGAAAACGTTCGACGAGCTCTTCATCGAGCTGTCCGAGAAGGCTCGCACGCGCCCCGAGGGTTCCGGCACGGTCCGCGAACTCGACGCCGGCGTGCATGCCATCGGCAAGAAGATCGTCGAGGAGGCGGCCGAGGTCTGGATGGCCGCCGAATACCAGAGCGACGACGAGACCGCCGAGGAGATCTCCCAGCTCCTCTACCACCTGCAGGTGCTCCTGCTCGCCAAAGGCCTGAGCCCGGCCGACGTGTACCGACATCTCTGAGGTCCGCCCAGATGTCCGATCCGTACCGTCACGAAAGCCAGGGAATGCTCCGTATCGCCGTGCCCAACAAGGGCGCCCTCTCCGAAACCGCCGCCCAGATGCTCTGGGAGGCCGGGTACACGGGCCGCAAGGACCCGCGCGACCTCGTCGTCTCCGACCCCGCCAACGGGGTCGAGTTCTTCTACCTCCGTCCCCGCGACATCGCCACGTACGTGGGCTCGGGGGCGCTCGACGTCGGCCTCACGGGCCGCGATCTGCTGCTCGACTCCGGCAGCGAGGCGCATGAGATCGCCGCGCTCGGCTTCGGCGGCTCCACGTTCCGCTTCGCGGCACCGGCGGGCGCCTTCAGCGAGCTCGCCGAGCTCGAGGGCGTCCGCATCGCCACGAGCTACCCGGGCCTCGTCGGCGAGTTCCTCGCCCGCAGCGGCGTGAGCGCGACGCTCGTCAAGCTCGACGGCGCCGTGGAGTCGGCCGTGCAGCTCGGCGTCGCCGACGCCGTCGCCGACGTCGTGTCGACCGGCTCGACCCTCCGCAAGGCGGGCCTCGAGATCTTCGGCCCGGTCATCCTCGAATCGGATGCCGTGCTCATCGGCACCGACGAGACGATCCCCGGCATCGCGACGCTCGTTCGTCGTCTCCAGGGCGTCGTCGTCGCCCGCGACTGGGTGCTCCTCGACTACGACGTGCCGGTCGCCGAGCTCGAGCACGCCACGGCGGC
The DNA here is from genome assembly GCF_009789225.1 of Agromyces seonyuensis. GTDB lineage: Bacteria > Actinomycetota > Actinomycetes > Actinomycetales > Microbacteriaceae > Agromyces > Agromyces seonyuensis. Next base: position 107,245 of record NZ_WSTA01000001.1, read on the forward strand.
CGTGCCGGGCTTCGAGTCGCCGACGGTGTCGCCGCTGCACGATCCCGAGTGGGTCGCCGTGCGCGTCATGATCAAGCGCAAGGGCATGAACCGGGTGATGGACGACCTCTACGCGCTCGGCGCGCGGGCCATCCTCGTCTCGGCCATCCACGCGGCGCGGTTGTAAGGGAGGGTCTCGATGAGCCTCGCCGTCCGCGTCATCCCGTGTCTCGACGTCGCCGCGGGCCGCGTCGTCAAGGGCGTCAACTTCCTCGACCTGCGCGATGCGGGCGACCCCGTCGAGCTCGCGGCGCTCTACGCCGGCCAGGGCGCCGACGAGCTGACGTTCCTCGACGTCACCGCGACCGTCGACGAGCGCGCCACCACCTACGAGATGGTGCAGCGCGTCGCCGAGCAGGTGTTCATCCCGCTGACCGTCGGCGGCGGTGTGCGCTCCTCGGAGGACGTCGCGCGCCTGCTCGGCCACGGCGCCGACAAGATCGGCGTCAACTCGGCGGCGATCGCCCGGCCTGCGCTGCTCTCCGAGATCGCCGACCGCTTCGGCGCCCAGGTGCTGGTGCTCTCGCTCGACGTGAAGCGCTCCGATCGCACCGAGTCCGGGTTCGTCGTCACGACGCACGGCGGCCGCACCGAGACGGCGCTCGACGCGCTCGCGTGGGCGAAGCACGCCGTCGAGCTCGGCGCCGGCGAACTGCTCGTCAACTCCATCGACGCCGACGGCACGAAGGCCGGCTTCGACCTCGAGCTCACGGCGCTCATGCACGAGCTCTCGAGCGTGCCGGTGATCGCCTCCGGCGGTGCCGGTTCGGCCGCCGACTTCGCCCCCGCCTGGCGCGCGGGCGCCGACGCGATGCTCGCCGCATCGATCTTCCACAACCGCGAGGTGACCGTCGGCGAGGTCAAGCGGGCCCTCGCCGCCGAGGGGGCGATCGTGCGATGACCGATCCGACGAACGAGGATGCCGCCGCCGGCGACGCCGAGGAATTCGAGCTCACGAGCGAGCACTGGGATGCGACCGGGTCCGTGCTCGACCGGGCGGCGTTCAACGCCGACGGGCTGCTGCCCGCGGTCATCCAGCAGTGGGACACCCGCGAGGTGCTCATGCTCGCCTGGATGGACCGAGAGGCCCTGCGCCGCACGCTCAGCGAGGGCCGCGTCACCTTCTGGTCGCGCTCCCGCCAGGAGTACTGGCGCAAGGGCGACACGTCCGGCCACGCCCAGTACGTGCGCGGCGCCGCCCTCGACTGCGACGGCGACACGCTGCTCGTGAGCGTCGAGCAGGTCGGCGCGGCCTGCCACACCGGCACCCGCACCTGCTTCGACGGCGACCCGCTCGCCGTCGTGCAGGGCGAACTCCCGGTCACCTGACTCAGCACCCTGATCCCGCACCCCACGCATCCCCCGATCGAGGAGCCATGACCCAGACCACGAGCCGCGAGGACTTCGACCGCATCGCCCCCGGGCGCAAGGTCGTGCCGATCGTGCGCGAGCTCTTCGCCGACGGGGAGACGCCCGTCGGCATCTACCGGAAGCTCGCCGGGGGCCGACCCGGCACCTTCCTGCTGGAGTCGGCGGAGCAGGGCGGAATCTGGTCGCGCTACTCCTTCGTGGGCGTGTCGAGCTGGGGCATCCTCACCGAGGCCGACGATCGCGCGCGCTGGATCGACGAAGGCCTCGACGCCGAGCGCGCCTTCGGCGGCGAGCTCCCCGAGCGACCGCTCGACGCACTCGCCGCCCTGCACGCGCGCTGGGCGACGGCGGCCGTGCCGGGTCTGCCGCCGCTCACCGGCGGTCTCGTGGGCTTCATCGGCTGGGAGGCCGTGCGGGAGCTCGAGCACCTGCCGAACCGTCCGCCCGCCGAGGGCGCAGCGCCCGCGCAGGCCTTCGGCTTCGTCGCGGAGCTCGTCGTGCTCGACCACCGCAGCGGCACGGTGCAGCTCATCGTCAACGTGCTGAACGACGGCGCGGCCGAGGCCGACGGCCTCTGGAGCGAGGCGCAGTCGCGGCTCGACGAACTGCAGTCCCAGCTCAACCGGCCGCTCGAGGCGCAGCTCGCCGCGATCGACTTCGACGTCCGCCCAGAGATCGCCCACCGCACCGAGCACGACGACTTCATCGCGGCCGTCGAACGGTCGAAGGAGTACGTGCGCGACGGCGACGTCTTCCAGGTCGTGATCTCGCAGCGCTTCGAGACGCCCGCCACGGCGCATCCCATCGACGTCTACCGGGTGCTGCGCTCGCTCAACCCGAGCCCCTACATGTACCTCCTGAGCCTCGAGGACGCGGCGGGCGAGCCGTACTGGATCGTCGGCTCGTCGCCCGAGGCGCTCGTGAAGGTGCAGGACGGCCGGCTCTACTCGCATCCCATCGCCGGTTCCCGGCCCCGCGGCGCGACGCCGGAGGCCGACGCCGACCTCGAGACCGAGCTGCTCGCCGACCCCAAGGAGCGCGCCGAGCACCTCATGCTCGTCGACCTCGCCCGCAACGACCTCGCGAAGGTGTCGGTGCCCGGCTCCGTCGAGGTGACCGAGTTCATGCGCGTGGAGCGCTTCAGCCACATCATGCACATCGTCTCCTCCGTCGAGGGCGACCTCGCACCGGGCCGCACGTCCGTCGACGCCTTCCGGGCGACGTTCCCGGCGGGCACGCTCTCCGGTGCGCCGAAGCCGCGCGCACTCGAGATCATCGACGAGCTCGAGCCCGCGAGCCGCGGCGCCTACGGGGGAGTGGTGGGCTACTTCGGCTTCGCCGGCGACGCCGACCTCGCGATCGCGATCCGCACCGCCACGATCTCCCACGGGGTCGCGCGCGTGCAGGCCGGTGCCGGGCTCGTCGCGGACTCGGACCCGGAGTCGGAGTTCGCCGAGTCGCAGAACAAGGCGGCCGCGCCGCTGCGCGCCGTCGCCGTCGCGAACGCGATGCGGCGGATCGAGTCGTGATGCGCCGCGCCAAGTCGACCTCCATCATCGCGACCCTCCTCGGTGCCGGGCTCGGCTTCCTCGCGTGGAGCCAGACCTGGTTCACGATCGAGCTCGTGCCCGGCGCCTGGTCCGAGACGACCCACGCCGTCGCCGGCGAGGTCGCGTCGCCGGCGCTCGCCGCGCTCTCGCTCACCGGGCTGGCGCTGGCCGCCGCGCTCGGCATCGCCGGCCCGGGCATCCGCGTCGTATTGGCCGTGCTCGAGGCGCTGCTCGGCGCCTGCATGGTGCTCGCTTCCGCGCTCAGTCTCGCCGACCCGCTCGGCTCGGTCGCGCGGGTCGTGACGGATGCCACGGGGGTCGCGGGATCGGGCACCGCCGAACTCGTCGACTCCCTGGCTCCGACCTTCTGGCCGATCGTCGGCATCTTCGCGGGCGCCGTGCTCGTCGCCGTCGGCGTCTTCGTGCTCGTCACGTCGAAGCGCTGGCCGGCAGCCTCCCGCAAGTACCGCGCGGTCCGCCTCGAGGGCGAGCGTCCCGCGGGCAACGCACGCGATCGCGCCGTCGACGACTGGGACGAGCTGACCCGCGGCGACGACCCGACGTGAGGCGCCGAGCAGGCCGCGCAGGCGCGACCGGCCCCGGTCACACGCACGTGGCGGTCCGAGGCCGCACGATAGACTTCCCCCGCATCCCCATCGAACATCAAGGAGCAACACATGACCTCTGAGTCCATCGAACCCGGCCACGGACACTCGCCGGCGGCCTGGACCGCGGTCGTCATCATGCTCGTCGCCTTCACGATCGGCACGGTGGCCTTCTTCTTCTCGGTGGTGTGGCTCGTCTGGGCCTCCGCCGCGCTCGTGGTCGTCGGCCTCCTCGCCGGCTGGCTGCTGAAGCGCGCCGGCTACGGCGTCGACGGACCGAAGTACCAGCCCAAGGGCCACTGAGTCGTGCTCGCCGATCTGACGGCGGGCTCCGTCGCCGACGCCGAAACGCGCCGGCAGCTCCGACCCTTCGACGTGGTCGAACGGGAGGCGCTCGCCGCGCCCGCAGCCGTCGACGCCCTCGCGGCGCTCGCCCCGGCGGAGCGCGTGAAGGTCATCGCGGAGATCAAGCGGTCGAGCCCCTCGCGGGGCGCGCTCGCGAGCATCCCGGACCCGGCGGCCCTCGCCTCGCTCTACGAGACCGGTGGGGCGAGCGCGATCAGCGTGCTCACCGAGCAGCGCAAGTTCGGCGGATCGCTCGACGATCTCATGGCCGTCCGTCGAGCCGTGTCGCTGCCGGTGCTCCGCAAGGACTTCATCGCGACCGCTTACCAGGTCTTCGAAGCCCGGGCGGCCGGCGCCGACCTGGTGCTGCTCATCGTGGCGGCGCTCGACGACGCCACCCTGCGCACGCTGTACGACCTCATCGTCGAACTCGGCATGACGCCGCTCGTCGAGACCCACTCGGCCGAGGAGCTCGACCGGGCCGCGCAGCTCGGTGCGGGGCTCATCGGCGTCAACGCGCGCAACCTCTCGACGTTCGAGCTCGACCGCGATCTCTTTGGCACCCTCGTCGCCCGCTTCCCGGCCGGCGCGATCAAGGTCGCCGAATCCGCGGTGCTCTCGCCCGCCGACGTGGCGCACTACCGCGCGGCCGGCGCCGACGCCGTGCTCGTCGGCGAGGCGCTCGTCACGGGCGGCGACCCGGTCGCCAACCTCGCCGCGTTCCGCGCGGTCTGACCTCCGTCGCTCCGGCGGCGCTCCCGACTTCCCGATCCCTTGCTCCTTTGGAGGCGCGACATGGCTCTCCGCGACCAGACCGGTCCCTACTTCGGCGACTTCGGCGGACGCTTCGTCCCCGAGTCGCTCGTGCAGGCCATCGACGAGATCGCCGAGGCGTACGACCTCGCCAAACTCGACCCGACGTTCCAGCACGAGCTGGCCGAGCTCGGCCGCACGTACAGCGGCCGGCCCTCGATCATCACCGAGGTGCCGCGCTTCGCCGAGCACGCGGGCGGCGCCCGGGTCATCCTCAAGCGCGAAGACCTGAACCACACGGGTTCGCACAAGATCAACAACGTGCTCGGTCAGGCGCTCCTGACCAAGCGGCTCGGCAAGACCCGCGTGATCGCGGAGACCGGCGCCGGCCAGCACGGCGTCGCCACCGCGACGGCAGCCGCGCTCTTCGGCATGGACTGCGTCATCTACATGGGCGAGGTCGACACCGAGCGCCAGGCGCTCAACGTCGCCCGCATGCGGCTGCTCGGCGCCGAGGTGATCCCGGTGAAGTCGGGCTCGCGCACGCTGAAGGACGCGATCAACGAGGCCATGCGCGACTGGGTCGCCAACGTCGAGTCGACGATGTACATCTTCGGCACGGTCGCCGGCCCGCACCCCTTCCCCGAGATGGTGCGCGATTTCCAGAAGATCATCGGCGAGGAGGCGCGCGCGCAGGTGCTCGAGCTGACGGGCGAGCTGCCGACCGCGGTCGCCGCGGCCGTCGGCGGCGGCTCCAACGCCATCGGCATCTTCCACGCGTTCCTCGACGACCCGACGGTCGCCCTCTACGGCTTCGAGGCCGGCGGCGAGGGCGCGGACACCCCGCGTCACGCGGCCACTATCACGAAGGGCCGCCCCGGCGTGCTCCACGGCGCCCGCTCCTACCTCCTGCAGGACGAGGACGGACAGACGATCGAGTCGCACTCGATCTCCGCGGGCCTCGACTACCCGGGCGTCGGTCCCGAGCACGCCTGGCTCTCCGCCATCGGTCGGGCCTCCTACCGCCCCGTCACCGACACCGCGGCGATGGATGCCCTCCTCCTGCTCTCGCGCACCGAGGGCATCATCCCTGCGATCGAGTCCGCGCACGCCCTGGCCGGTGCGATCGAGCTCGGTCGCGAGCTCGGCCCCGACGCGACGATCCTCGTGAATCTCTCGGGTCGCGGCGACAAGGACATGGAGACCGCCGGTACGTGGTTCGGCCTCTTCGACGAGCAGAACGGAACCGCCGAATGAGCCGGGTCGCAGACGTCATCGCCGCCAAGCGCGCCGCGGGCGGCGAAGTGCTGGTCGGGTACCTGCCGATCGGCTTCCCGGATCTCGACGCCTCGGTCGAGGCCGCCGTCGCCCTCATCGAGAACGGCGTCGACGTGCTCGAGTTCGGCATCCCGTACTCCGACCCGGTCATGGACGGCCCGGTCATCCAGGCTGCCACGACGGCCGCGCTGGCGAACGGGTTCAAGCTCCGCCACGCCTTCGAGGCCGTCCGCCGCGTCACCGAGCGCGTCGACGCGCCCGTGCTGCTCATGACGTACTGGAACCCGGTGCTGCAGTACGGCGTCGACCGCTTCGCCGACGACCTCGCGGCCGCCGGGGGAGCGGGGCTCATCACCCCCGACCTCATCCCCGACGAGGCGGGCGACTGGCTCGCCGCGTCCGACCGAACGGGGCTCGACCGGGTGTTCCTCGCCGCGCCGACCTCGAGCGACGAGCGCCTGCGCCGCGCGATCGAGCTCAGCCGCGGCTTCGTGTACGCCGTCTCGACGATGGGCATCACCGGCGCCCGCGCCGACCTCGACGTCGCCGCGCGCACGCTCGTCGGGCGGCTCCGCGACGCCGGCGCCGAGTCGGTCTGCGTCGGCATCGGCGTCTCGACGCCCGAGCAGGTGCGCGAGATCAACGGCTATGCCGACGGCGCCATCGTGGGCTCGGCCCTCGTGAAGTCGCTCGCGGACGGCGGCCCGAGCGCCGCCGGTGCCCTTGCGGCCTCGCTCTCGCACGGCCCCTCCGGCCACTGAAGTACCCTGACTGAGGCGCGCCGCGGGTCGGCGCGCCTTCCCCCGCACGTGAGAAAGGCAGACCGGGCGTGATCGCACCGCTGAGCATTCCGAGCCCGAGCGAAGACTGGCGCTACTGGGAGATCCCGGTCCCGTGGGGCACGCTCACGATCCACGCGTATGCGATCTGCATCCTCGTCGGCATCATCGCGGCCTACATCGTCACGAGCCGGCGTCTCACCAAGCGCGGCGGCGAGCCGGGCGTCGCGCTCGACGTCACCCTCTGGGCCGTCGTCCTCGGCATCATCGGGGCGCGGTTCTACCACGTCTTCACGCACCCGGACGACTTCTTCTACGAGGGCGCGAACGTCTGGAACCCCTTCGAACCCGGGTCGATCTGGGCGATCTGGGAGGGCGGCAACGCCATCTACGGCTCGCTCATCGGCGGCGCGATCGGCGTCTTCATCGGCTGCCGCCTGACGGGGCTGCGCTTCTGGTCGTTCGCTGACGCGCTCGCACCCGGACTGCTGCTCGCGCAGGCCTTCGGCCGACTCGGCAACTGGTTCAACCAGGAGCTCTTCGGCCAGCCCACCACGCTGCCGTGGGGCCTCGAGATCACCTACCCGAACCCCGCCTGGCCCGCCGGCCTGCCGGAGGACACCCTCTTCGCGCCCACGTTCCTCTACGAGATCATCTGGAACGTCGTCGGCATCGCGGTCATCCTGCTCATCGAGCGCCGCGGCGAAGGCGTGCTGCGCTGGGGCAAGGCGTTCGGCGTCTACATGATCTGGTACGGCACCGGTCGCGCCTTCCTCGAATCGATCCGTCTCGACCCGAGCGAGATGTTCCTCGGCATCCGCGTGAACATCTGGGCGTCGTGGATCCTCATCGTCCTCGGCATCGTGCTGATCCTCGTGCAGCGCCGTCGTCACACGGGTCTGGAGCCCAGCGTCTACGTGCCCGGTCGCGAATGGGTGGAACCCGAGCCTGGGGTAGACTCCGAGAGCACCGAGTCCGATTCAGACTCCGACGGCGATGAAGCCGAGACCGAGAACGCCGACGGATCGGCACCGGCCACAAGCCCACGCGGCAACGCCTCCTGACGGGGCCGCACCGCTTTCGCGACGTTCTCCACGCGGCCCGCACCTCAGGCCGCGTACCGAGACTTCCAGACGGGCCGACGACGTCCCTGTCATTCGACGACAAGCAGAGGACGGTCAACGTGTCGCCTACCCCTCCCTTCGCACGGTTCTCCGCCGTGCCCGCCGCCCAGGGGCTCTACGACCCGGCCGACGAGCGCGACGCCTGCGGCCTCGCGATGGTGGCGACCCTGCGGGGTACCGCCGGGCACGACATCATCCAGGCGGCGCTCGACGCGCTGCGCCACCTCGAGCACCGCGGCGCGGTCGGCTCGGACGCCGGCACCGGCGACGGTGCGGGCATCATCACGCAGATCCCCGACGAGTTCCTCCGTGCAGTGGTGACCTTCCCGCTGCCCGCCGTGGGGGAGTACGCGGTCGGCAACGCCTTCCTCCCGATGGACCCGAGCGCGCGCAGCGACGTCAAGCGCAGATTCCAGGCGATCGCCGAGTCCGAGGGCCTCACGGTCCTCGGCTGGCGCGAGGTGCCCGTGCGGCCCGACGAGCTCGGCACCCTGGCGCGCGCCGCCATGCCGGCCGTGCAGCAGCTCTACGTCGCCGCCGCCCCCGTCGAGGGCGTCGACGCACCCGCGGGCATCGACCTCGACCGCCTGACGTTCCGCGTGCGCAAGCGCGCCGAGCGCGAGCTCGAGCTCTACTTCGCGTCGCTCTCGGCGCGCACCCTCGTCTACAAGGGCATGGTGACGACGCTCCAGCTGGAGCCGTTCTACCCCGACCTCTCCGACGAGCGCTTCGCCTCGAAGCTCGCCCTCGTGCACTCGCGCTACTCGACGAACACGTTCCCGTCGTGGCCGCTCGCCCAGCCGTTCCGCATGATCGCCCACAACGGCGAGATCAACACGGTGCAGGGCAACCGCAACTGGATGCGCGCGCGCCAGTCGCAGCTCGAGTCCGAGGTCCTCGGCGACCTCGCGCCGCTGCAGCCGATCGTCACGCCCGGCGCGTCCGACTCGGCCTCGTTCGACGAGGTCGTGGAGCTGCTGACGCTCGCCGGCCGTTCGCTGCCGCACGCCGTCATGATGATGGTGCCCGAGGCCTGGGAGAACCAGACCGAGATCGACCCGGTCCGCCGCTCGTTCTACGAGTACCACTCGATGCTCATGGAGCCGTGGGACGGCCCTGCCGCGATCGTCTTCACCGACGGCTCGCTCGTCGGCGCCACGCTCGACCGCAACGGCCTGCGCCCCGGCCGCTACCTCGTCACCGACGACGGCCTCGTCGTGCTCGCGAGCGAGATCGGCGTGCTCGACTTCCCGCAGTCGAAGATCGTCCGCAAGGGCCGCCTGCAGCCCGGCAAGATGTTCCTCGTCGACACCGAGGCCGGCCGCCTCATCGAGGACGAGGAGATCAAGTCCGAGCTCGCGGCCTCGGAGCCGTGGGGCGAGTGGCTCGACGCGCAGCGCATCAAGCTGTCCGACCTGCCCGAACGCGAGCACATCGTGCACCCGCCGACGTCGGTCTCCCGTCGCCAGCGCACCTTCGGCTACACGGAGGAGGAGGTCAAGATCCTCCTGACCCCGATGGCGAAGACCGGTGCCGAGCCGCTCGGCGCCATGGGCTCCGACACCCCCATCGCCGTGCTCGCCGAGCGTCCCCGGCTGCTCTTCGACTACTTCGTGCAGCAGTTCGCGCAGGTCACCAACCCGCCGCTCGACTCGATCCGCGAGGCCGTCGTGACCTCGCTCGGCACGTCGCTCGGCCCCGAGCGCAACCTGCTCGCGGCGACGCCCGAGCACGCGCGCCAGGTCGTGCTGTCGTTCCCGGTGATCGACAACGACGAGCTCGCGAAGATCGTGCACATCAACCCCGCGAAGGATGCCTCGACGACGGCGACCATCAAGGGTCTGTACCGCGTCGACGCGGGTCCCGACGCCCTGCGCACGCGGCTCGAGGAGATCCGCGGCGAGGTCGACCGCGCCATCGAGGCCGGCGCCGCGTTCATCGTGCTCTCCGACCGCGATTCGACGCGCGACCTCGCTCCGATCCCGTCGCTGCTGCTGACCTCGGCCGTCCACCACCACCTCATCGCCTCGTCGAACCGCATGAAGGTCGGTCTGCTCGTCGAGGCCGGCGATGTGCGCGAGGTGCACCAGGTCGCGCTCCTCATCGGCTACGGCGCGGCGGCGGTCAACCCGTATCTCGCCATGGAGACGAGCGAGCAGCTCGTGCGCTCGGGCGTCATCACCGGCATCACGCCGGAGCAGGCCGTCCGCAACGTCATCAAGGCGCTCGGCAAGGGCGTGCTGAAGATCATGTCGAAGATGGGCGTCTCGACGATCTCGTCGTACGCCGGCGCGCAGGCGTTCGAAGCCGTCGGCCTCTCCAACGAGCTGGTCGCCGAGTACTTCGCCGGCACGACCTCCAAGCTCGGCGGCGTCGGACTCGACGTCATCGCGGCCGAGAACCTCGCCCGCCACCAGGCGGCCTTCCCCGAGGACGCCGCGGCCCGCGCGCACGAGCGCCTCTCGACGGGCGGCGAGTACCAGTGGCGCCGCGACGGCGCGCCGCACCTCTTCAACCCGGAGACGGTGTTCCGGCTGCAGCACTCGACGCGCAACCGCCGCTACGACGTGTTCCGGGAGTACACGAAGCTCGTCGACGACCAGGCCGACGAGCTGAAGACCCTGCGCGGCATGTTCACGCTGCGCACGGGCACGCGTCCCGCGGTGCCGCTCGACGAGGTCGAGCCCATCGAATCGATCCTGAAGCGCTTCTCGACGGGTGCGATGAGCTACGGCTCCATCTCGAAGGAAGCGCACGAGACGCTGGCGATCGCGATGAACCGCATCGGCGGCAAGTCGAACACGGGCGAAGGCGGCGAGGACCTCGACCGTCTCCTCGACCCCGAGCGCCGCAGCGCCATCAAGCAGGTCGCCTCGGGCCGCTTCGGCGTCACGAGCATGTACCTGACGCACGCCGACGACATCCAGATCAAGCTCGCCCAGGGCGCCAAGCCCGGCGAAGGCGGCCAGCTGCCGCCGGCGAAGGTGTACCCGTGGGTCGCCCGCACCCGGCACGCGACCGCGGGCGTCGGCCTCATCTCGCCGCCGCCGCACCACGACATCTACTCGATCGAAGACCTGAAGCAGCTGATCTTCGACCTCAAGCGGTCGAACCCGAAGGCGCGCATCCACACGAAGCTCGTCAGCCAGTCGGGCATCGGCGCGGTCGCCGCGGGCGTCGCGAAGGCGCTCTCGGACGTCATCCTCGTCTCGGGCCACGACGGCGGCACTGGCGCGAGCCCGCTCAACTCGCTCAAGCACGCGGGCACGCCGTGGGAGCTCGGCCTCGCCGAGACGCAGCAGACGCTCATGCTCAACGGCATGCGCGACCGCGTCGTCGTGCAGGTCGACGGCCAGCTCAAGACCGGGCGCGACGTCGTGATCGGCGCGCTGCTCGGCGCCGAGGAGTTCGGCTTCGCGACGGCACCCCTCGTGGTCGAAGGATGCGTCATGATGCGCGTCTGCCACCTCGACACGTGCCCCGTCGGCGTCGCCACCCAGAACCCCGTGCTGCGCCAGCGCTTCAGCGGCAAGCCCGAGTTCGTCGTGAACTTCTTCGAGTTCATCGCGCAGGAGGTGCGCGAGTACCTCGCGGAGCTCGGCTACCGCTCGCTCGACGAGATCATCGGCCGCAACGAGCTGCTCGACATGAACCGTGCGATCGACCACTGGAAGACCGACGGCCTCGACCTCGCGCCGATCCTCGTCGGACCGGACTTCTCGGCGTCCGAGCCGCGCAAGCACGGCCGCGCGCAGTTGCACGAGCTCGACGAGCACTTCGACAACGAGCTCATCGCGCGCTCCCGCACCGTCATCGACGGCGGCGGTTCGGTGCGCATCGAGCTGCCCATCAAGAACACCGAGCGCGCCGTCGGCACGATGATCGGCCACGAGGTCACCCGCCGCCACGGCGAGCAGGGCCTGCCGGACGGCAGCATCGACGTCACGCTCACGGGTTCGGCCGGGCAGTCGTTCGGCGCGTTCATGCCGCACGGCATCACGCTGCGCCTCGTCGGCGACTCCAACGACTACGTCGGCAAGGGCCTCTCGGGCGGCACGGTCATCCTGCACCCGGCGCCCGACGCGGTCTTCGCCGCGGAGCACAACGTCATCGCCGGCAACGTCATCGGCTACGGCGCCACGAGCGGGAGCATGTTCCTCTCCGGCATCGTCGGCGAGCGGTTCCTCGTGCGCAACTCGGGTGCGACGGCCGTCGTCGAGGGCGTGGGCGACCACGCGCTCGAGTACATGACGGGCGGCCTCGCCCTCATCCTCGGCGACACCGGCCGCAACCTCGGCGCCGGCATGTCGGGCGGCACGGCCTACGTGCACGCCCTGTCGGCCGAGCGCGTCAACCGCGAGGCGATCGCCTCCGGGGAACTGCAGCTCATCGAACTGGGCAGCGCGGACCGCGAGATCGTCCGCGACCTGCTCGAGGCGCACGTCGCCGCAACCGGATCCGCGCTCGCCCGTCGCATGCTCGACGAGGGCGACGACGCGCTGGATCGTTTCGTCAAGGTGCTTCCGCGCGACTACGCAGCGGTGCTCGAGACCCGGCAGACCGCGGTCGCCGAGGGTCTCGACCCCGACTCCGACGTCGTGTGGTCGCGGATCATGGAGGTGACCGGTGGCTGACCCGAAGGGCTTCCTCAAGGTCACGGAGCGGGAGCTGCCCAAGCGGCGCCCCGTCCCCGTGCGGATCATGGACTGGAAAGAGGTCTACGAGCAGGGCGACCCGGCCCAGCTGCGTCGGCAGGCGGGCCGCTGCATGGACTGCGGCGTCCCGTTCTGCCACCAGGGCTGCCCGCTCGGCAACCTCATCCCGGAGTGGAACGACCTGACGTGGCGCGGCGAGGGCCGCGCCGCGATCGACCGTCTGCACTCGACGAACAACTTCCCCGAGTTCACGGGCCGGCTCTGCCCGGCCCCGTGCGAGTCGTCGTGCGTGCTCGGCATCAACCAGCCGGCGGTCACGATCAAGCAGGTCGAGGTGTCGATCATCGACGAGGCGTTCAGCAACGGCTGGGTGCAGCCGCACCCGCCGGCACGCCTCACCGGCAAGACGGTCGCTGTGGTCGGCTCGGGCCCGGCTGGCCTCGCCGCCGCGCAGCAGCTCACCCGCGCGGGCCACACCGTCGCCGTCTACGAGCGCGACGACCGCATCGGCGGCCTGCTCCGCTACGGCATCCCGGACTTCAAGATGGAGAAGCGTCAGATCGACCAGCGCCTCGCCCAGATGACGGCCGAGGGCACCCGATTCCGCGCCGGCGTCGACATCGGCACCGACATCACGTGGGCCCAGCTCCGCGAGCGCTACGACGCCGTGGTGGTGGCCACGGGCGCCATGGTGCCGCGCGACCTGCCGATCCCCGGCCGCGATCTCCCCGGCGTGCACTTCGCCATGGAGTACCTGACCCAGTCGAACCACGCCGTCGCCGGCGACCAGGTGCCCGGCCAGCTGACGGCCGAGGGCAAGCACGTCGTCGTCCTCGGCGGCGGCGATACCGGCGCGGACTGCATCGGCACGGCGCACCGCCAGGGCGCGCTCTCGGTGACGAACCTCGCGATCGGCAAGCAGCCCTCGGAGATCCGTCCGGTCGGACAGCCCTGGCCGATGCACCCGACGCTGTTCGAGGTCCAGTCGGCGCACGAGGAGGGCGGCGAGCGCGAGTACCTCGTCTCGACCGTCGAGTTCCTGCACAACGACGCCGGCGAGGTCCGGGCGATCCGCGTCGCCGAGACGGAGTTCGTCGACGGCAAGCGCCTCCCGAAGGCCGGCACCGAGCGCGAGATCCCCGCGGACCTCGTGCTGCTCGCCCTCGGCTTCACCGGCCCGGAGCAGCAGACGCTGCGCGACCAGATCGGCCTCCCGTTCGACGGCCGCGGCAACGCGGCGCGCGGCGCGGACTACGACACCAGCCTGCCGGGCGTGTTCGTCGCGGGCGATGCAGGGCGAGGCCAGTCCCTCATCGTCTGGGCCATCGCGGAGGGACGTGCTGCAGCCGCGGCCGTCGACCGCTACCTTGAAGGTGACACCCGTCTCCCGTCTCCGATCCAGGCGACGGCACGGGCGATCGCCGTGTGATTTCCGCGCGCCGCGCGGAAGCATCCGATTCGGCAGGCCACTGCCGAGAACAGGAAGACACCATCAAATGAGACGAGCGAAGATCGTCGCCACGCTCGGGCCCGCAACCTCGAGCTACGAACAGATCCGGGGCATCATCGATGCCGGAGTGGACGTGGCGCGAATCAACCGCAGCCACGGCTCCTTCGAGGAGCACGAGGCGTCCTACGCCAACGTGCGCAAGGCCGCGGCCGACGCCGGTCGCGCCGTCGCGGTCCTCGTGGACCTCCAGGGACCGAAGATCCGACTCGGCCGTTTCGCCGACGGCCCGCACGACCTCGCCGTCGGCGACATCTTCAAGATCACGACCGAGGAGATCCTCGGCACGAAGGAGATCGTCGGCACCACCTTCAAGGGCCTCCCGCAGGACGTGAAGCCGGGAGACTTCCTCCTCATCGACGACGGCAAGGTCCGCGTCGAGGTCGTCGAGACCGACGGCGTCACCGTCACGACCCGCGTCGTGGTGGCCGGCCCGGTCTCGAACAACAAGGGCATCAACCTGCCGGGCGTCGCCGTGAGCGTCCCCGCGCTGTCGGAGAAGGACGAAGAGGACCTGCGTTGGGCCCTCGGCCTCGGCGCCGACCTCATCGCACTCTCGTTCGTGCGCAACGCCGAGGACATCGAGCGCGTCCACGAGATCATGGACGAAGAGGGGCGCCGCATCCCCGTCATCGCCAAGGTCGAGAAGCCGCAGGCCGTCGATGCGCTCGAGGAGATCATCGAGGCCTTCGACGCGATCATGGTCGCCCGTGGCGACCTCGGCGTCGAGCTGCCGCTGGAGGCGGTGCCGATCGTGCAGAAGCGCGCGGTCGAGATCGCCCGTCGTCTGGCCAAGCCGGTCATCGTCGCGACCCAGATGCTCGAGTCGATGACGCACTCGCCGGTGCCGACCCGCGCCGAGACGTCCGACGTCGCCAACGCGGTGCTCGACGGCGCCGACGCGGTCATGCTCTCGGGCGAGACGAGCGTGGGCGAGTACCCCGTCGTCACCGTGCAGACGATGGCGCGCATCGTCGAGTCCACCGAGCGCCACGGCCTCGACCGCGTGCCGCCGCTCGGCACCAAGCCGCGCACCCAGTCGGGCGCGATCACCCTCGCGGGCGCGGACATCGCAGAGTTCGTCGGCGCGAAGTACCTCTGCGTCTTCACGGAGACGGGCGAGTCGGCGCGCCGCATGGCGCGTCTGCGGAGCCCGATCCCCATCCTGGCGTTCACGCCGGAGCAGGCCATCCTGCGCCGCATGTCGCTGTTCTGGGGCGTCGAGTCCTTCGTCGTCGGCCGCGTCACCCACACCGACCAGATGGTCGCCCAGGTGGACGAGGTCCTCGTGAAGTCCGGCCGTGTGCAGGAGGGCGACCCGGTCGTCATCATCTCCGGTTCCCCTCCCGGTATCCCGGGCACCACGAACGACGTGCGCGTGCACCGGGTCGGCGAAGTGCTCTGACCTTCCGCGCTGCGCGAACGGGCCGCATCCCTCCGGGGGTGCGGCCCGTTCGTCGTCCCCGTCGTCGGCGGGCGGGCGCGGCGGCGCGGATGCCGTCGCGGCGGCCGCGCGGGGCCAGCGCACGAGCGCGCCTCGCCGTCATCCCGTGCCGAGTCGTACCGAACCCCGCCGAACGCGGAAGCGGCGCCGTCTCGGGTGAGACGACGCCGCTCGTGGTGCCGGTGGTGGGGGTCGAACCCACACGCCCTTCCGGGCAAAGCATTTTGAGTGCTCCGCGTCTGCCATTCCGCCACACCGGCCGGGGCCGACCATCACCATACCGTAGGCTTTCTTCCGTGACAGACACCGACAACACTCAGCCGGCCCCGCGCCGGGTCGTCGTCGCGGAAGACGAATCGCTCATCCGGCTCGACATCGTGGAGATCCTCCGAGATGCCGGATTCGAGGTCGTCGGCGAGGCCGGCGACGGCGAGACGGCCGTCCAGCTCGCGACCGAGCTGCGTCCCGATCTCGTCATCATGGACGTCCGGATGCCCCAGCTCGACGGCATCGAAGCGGCGAAGCGGCTCTCCGAGAAGCACATCGCGCCGGTCGTGCTCCTCACGGCGTTCAGCCAGAAGGAGCTCGTCGAGCGCGCGAGCGAGGCCGGTGCGCTCGCGTACGTCGTGAAGCCGTTCACGCCGAACGACCTGCTGCCCGCGATCGAGATCGCGCTCGCCCGCTACCAGCAGATCATCGCGCTCGAGGCCGAGGTCGGCGACCTCGTCGAGCGCTTCGAGACCCGCAAGCTCGTCGACCGCGCCAAGGGCCTGCTCAACGAGAAGATGGGCCTCACGGAGCCCGAGGCGTTCCGCTGGATCCAGAAGGCGTCGATGGACCGCCGGCTCACGATGAAGGACGTCTCGCAGGCGATCATCGAGCAGCTCTCGGCCAAGAAGTGACCTGAGCGGATGCCTCGCGGCATCCGCTCGACGACGGGGCATCGCGTTCGCGCGGTGCCCCGTTCGTCGTCTCCGCCGGGCCGGATGCCCGGTCGGCTCAGGCTGCGTCCTTGATGAGGTTCGTGATGCGCACCGTCGAGCAGCGGCGGCCCTGCTCGTCCTCGACGGCGATCTCGTGCACGGTGAGCGAGCGGCCGAGGTGGATGGGCGTGCAGACCGCGGTCACCCAGCCGCTCGTCGCCGATCGCGTGTGGGTGGCGTTGATGTCGATGCCGACGGCGAGGCGGCCCGCGCCCGCGTAGAGGTTCGCCGACATCGAGCCGAGCGATTCGCCGAGCACCACGTACGCGCCGCCGTGGAGGAGGTTCGCGGGCTGCCGATTGCCTTCGACGGGCATCCGGGCCACCGAGCGCTCGACCGAGTACTCGAGGAATTCGATCCCCATCTTCTCGGCGAGCTCGCCGATTCCTCGCTCGATCAGGAACGTCTGGGGGTCGTGGGACACGTCGTCTCGCCTTCGGGTCGGGCCCCCGCGGCGGCACCTGCGGGGGTGTCGGAGCGCGCCAGTAGAGTGGGGGCCGTGTCGGACGCAGCAAAGCCTACCCTCCTCGTCGTCGACGGCCATTCGCTGGCCTTCCGGGCGTTCTACGCCCTCCCGGTCGACAGTTTCCAGACCCGTGACGGGCAGCACACGAACGCCATCCACGGCTTCCTGTCGATGTTCCTGAACCTGCTCCGCAACGAGAAGCCGACCCACGTCGCGGTCGCCTTCGACATCTCGCGGCACTCGTTCCGCACCCGCGAGTACGCCGAGTACAAGGGCACCCGCGGCGAGACGCCGTCGGAGTTCATCGGCCAGGTGCCGCTGCTCATGGAGGCGCTCGCGGCGATGAACGTGCGCACCCTCCAGAAAGAGGACTACGAGGCCGATGACATCCTCGCGACCCTCGCCAAGCGCGGCGACACGGAGGGGTACCAGGTGCTCGTCGTCTCGGGCGACCGCGACACGATCCAGCTCGTCAACGACGACGTGACGCTGCTCTACCCGTCGGTGCAGGGCGTGTCCCAGCTCAAGCGTTACGACCCCGCCGCCGTCATGGAGCGCTACGGCGTGCGCCCCGAGCAGTACCCCGAGATCGCGGCGCTCGTGGGGGAGACGAGCGACAACCTCCCCGGCATCAACAAGGTCGGCGAGAAGACCGCCGTCAAGTGGATCAACCAGTTCGGCGGCCTCGAAGAGATCCTCGAGCACGCCGACGAGATCAAGGGCGTCGTCGGGCAGAACCTGCGCGACCAGAAAGAGAATGCGATCCGCAACCGGCGGCTCAACCGCCTGGTCAACGACCTCGACCTGGGACTCGCCCTCGACGAGCTCGAGGCGCAGCCGCTCGACGAGGCCGCCGTCCGCGACGTCTTCGGCCGGCTCGAGTTCAAGTCCCTGCTCGACCGCGTGCTGAAGCTCGGCGCCGAGCAGGGCGCGACGCCCGCCGCCCCGGCGCCGGAGGCGGAGCCCGCTCCGAGCGCTCCAGCGCCGCGGGAGATCCTCGACGAGGAGCTCGCCGGGTGGCTCGTCCGGGCGCAGGCCGCCGAGCCCGCCGGACTCGGGCTCTCGATCCAGCGTCAGGGCGGGCAGGTCGTCGGCGTCGGCATCGCGTCGCACGCCGAGACCGTCTTCCTCGCCTGGCAGCCGGGCCGCACCGACTACGCGCCGTTCGAGGCGTGGCTGGCCTCGGACGCGCCGAAGATCCTCGCCGACGCGAAGCCGCAGCTCGAGGCCATCGCGCGCTCCGGGCTCGCGTTCGACGGCCTCGCCCTCGACCCGCTGCTCGCGGCGTGGCTCGTGCGGCCGAACCTCACCGAGAAGTCCCTCGGCGACCTCGTCGATCGCTACCTCGACGAGACGCTGCCGACCGGCGACCCGAACCTCCTCGTCCCCATCGACGACGGCTCGGGCCCCGCGACCGACGCGTGGTTCACCCTGCGCGTCGCCGTGCCCGTGCTGAACGCCCTTTCCGACGGCGGACGCCGGGTCCTCGCCGACATCGAACTCCCGCTCGTCGGCGTGCTCGCGGCGATGGAGCTGCGCGGCGTCGCCGTCGCCCACCCCGAGCTCGCGACGCTCTCCGACGAGCTCGCGACCGAGTCGGCCCGGCTCGCGGGCGAGGCCTTCGCCGAGATCGGGCGCGAGGTGAACCTCGGCTCCCCGAAGCAGCTCCAGGAGGTGCTCTTCGACCAGCTCGGCATGCCGAAGACGCGCGCGACGAAGACCGGCTTCTCGACGGATGCGAGCGCCCTCGCCGACCTGCAGGAGTCGAACCCGCATCCCTTCCTCGGACTGCTCCTGCAGCACCGAGACGCGACGAAGCTCCGCCAGATGGTCGAGACCCTCGACAAGGCGATCGGGGCCGACGGCCGCGTGCGCACGAGCTACGGCCAGATCGGCGCCGCGACCGGGCGCATGTCCTCGAACGACCCGAACCTGCAGAACATCCCGGTGCGAACCGAAGACGGCCGGCGCATCCGGCACGCCTTCGGCCACGGCCCCGAGTTCGCCGAGCTGCTGACGGCCGACTACTCGCAGATCGAGATGCGCATCATGGCGCACCTCTCGGAGGACCCGGGCCTCATCGAGGCGTTCAACGCTGGCGAAGACCTGCATCGCTTCGTCGGCGCCCGCATCTTCGGCGTCTCGCCCGAGGAAGTCACCCCGAACATGCGCACGAAGGTCAAGGCGATGTCCTACGGCCTCGCGTACGGCCTCAGCGCCTTCGGCCTCTCGAAGCAGCTGCGCATCGAGCAGTCCGAGGCGAAGCAGCTCATGACCGACTACTTCGCGCGCTTCGGCTCGGTGCGCGACTACCTCCGCGGGGTCGTCGAGCAGGCGAAGATCGACGGCTACACCGAGACGATCTTCGGCCGCCGCCGGCCGTTCCCCGACCTCGCGAGCCCGAACCGCGTGCTCCGCGACAACGCCCAGCGCGCCGCGCTCAACTCGCCGATCCAGGGCTCTGCGGCCGACATCATCAAGATCGCGATGTCGGCGATCGAGCGCGACCTCCGCGATCGCGGTCTGGCTTCCCGGATGCTCCTCCAGGTGCACGACGAGCTCATCTTCGAGGTCGCGGCGGGCGAGGGCGACGAGCTCGAGACGCTCGTGCGCGAGCGCATGGGCGGCGCCGCCGACCTGCTCGTCCCGCTCGAGGTGAGCGTCGGCCGCGGCCCGAATTGGGACGCCGCCGCGCACTGATCGCCGCGCCTCGAGCGACGGCCGGGCGATCCGGGAGGACCGGGTCGCCCGGCCGTCGTGCGAGGTCCTAGGGTCGAGGGATGGCCAGCGAACCGCGCAACCCGACCGAGATCGACGCCATCGCCGAACGGTGGGTCGACACCCAGCTCGAACTCTTCCCCCAATTCCACGTCCACCTCGGCCGTCCCGGCCGCGAGGGCGAGTACTCCGACTACTCGCCGGCGGGCAACGAGGCCGCCGCGACTGCCGCGAAGGCCGCCCTCGCCGACATGCAGTCCGCCGCGCCGGCCGACTTCGTCGACGAGGTCACCAAGCTCGACTTCGTGCGCGAGCTCGAGCTCGAGCTCGAGAAGCACGACGCCGGCTTCGCCGAGCGCGACCTCAACGTCATCGCCTCGCCCGCCCAGGACATCCGCGACATCTTCGATCTCATGCCCACGGCGACCGAGGCGGACTGGGTCGCGGTCCGCACGCGGCTCGGCAACGTCGGCGGCGCCGTCGACGGCTACATCGAGACCCTGCGCGCCGGCATCGCCGCCGGCAACGTCCCGGCGATCCGCCAGGTGCGCGAGGTCGCCCTGCAGACCCGCAAGCACGCGCGTCCCGACGGCTTCTTCGGCGACCTCGCCGACGGCGCGGCGCCGGCCGCGGGGGAGCTCCCCGCCGTGCTCAAGGCCGAGCTGGGTGCCGGCGCCGCGGCGGCGGCCGCCGCGTACGGCCGGCTCGCCGACTTCCTCGAGCAGGAGCTCGCCCCGAAGGCGGGCGAGGCCGACGCCGTGGGGCGCGACCTCTACCAGCTCGCCTCGCGCGGATTCCTCGGCGCGAGCGTCGACCTCGACGAGACGTACGAGTGGGGCATCGAGGAACTGCACCGCATGGTCGAGGAGCAGGAGTCGATCGCCCGTCGGATCAAGCCCGGCGCGAGCGTCGCCGAGGCGATCGCCTTCCTCGAGCAGGATGCGAGCCGCAAGCTCCACGGCACCGACGCGCTCAAGCGCTGGATGCAGGAGACGAGCGACCGCGCCGTCGCCGAACTCGGCCGCACCCACTTCGACATCCCCGAGGAGGTGCGCGCGCTCGAGTGCATGATCGCCCCGACCCAGGAAGGCGGCATCTACTACACGGGGCCGGCCGAGGACTTCTCGCGCCCCGGTCGCATGTGGTGGTCGGTGCCCGAGGGCGTCACCGAGTTCGACACGTGGCGCGAGCTGACGACCGTCTACCACGAGGGCGTTCCGGGCCACCACCTCCAGATCGGCATCGCCACCTACAACAAGGCCGAGCTCAACTCGTGGCGCCGCATCGCCGGCACGTCCGGCCACGCCGAAGGATGGGCGCTCTACGCGGAGCGGCTGATGGAGCAGCTCGGCTACCTCGAGGACCCGGCCGACCGGCTCGGCATGCTCGACGGGCAGCGGATGCGCGCGGCGCGCGTCGTGCTCGACATCGGCGTGCACCTCGGCAAGCAGCGCCCCGACGGCCAGGGCGCGTGGACGGGGGAGTACGCGTTCGACTTCCTCGGGCAGAACGTCAACATGAACGAGGGCTTCGTCCGGTTCGAGGTGAACCGCTACCTCGGCTGGCCGGGCCAGGCCCCGTCCTACAAGATCGGTCAGCGCATCTGGGAGCAGCTGCGCGACGAGGTCGCCCGCCGCGAGGGCGCCGCGTTCGACGTCAAGGCGTTCCACAAGCGGGCGCTCGACATCGGCGGCGTCGGCCTCGACACGCTGAAGACGGCGATCCTCGGCGCGTAGGCGTCGCGATGCAGGATGCCCGTCGCCGCGGTTCCCCCGCGGCGGCGGGCATCCTGTGCGGAAGCGGTGAGCGGGTTGAATCGGCTTCCGAAGTCGGGCTAGGATAGAACGTCACTTTTGTGACATCCATAACCGCTGCCCATCGCGGACACCACACTCGTTCGTCACCTGGCGTTCGGCTGCGCGACGGGCCTGATTCAGTCCATATCGGAGCATCCACTACATGACCACCGTTACGACCAAGGCGCCCAAGCAGGTCGCGATCAACGACATCGGTTCTGCTGACGACTTCCTGGCCGCGGTCGAGAAGACCCTCAAGTTCTTCAACGACGGCGACCTCATCGAGGGCACCGTCGTGAAGATCGACCGCGACGAGGTCCTCCTCGACGTCGGTTACAAGACCGAGGGCGTCATCCCCTCGCGCGAGCTTTCCATCAAGCACGACGTCGACCCCACCGAGGTCGTCGAGGTCGGCGACACCGTCGAGGCCCTCGTTCTCCAGAAGGAGGACAAGGAAGGCCGTCTGATCCTGTCGAAGAAGCGCGCGCAGTACGAGCGCGCCTGGGGCGACGTGGAGAAGATCAAGGAGACCGACGGCGTCGTCACCGGCACCGTCATCGAGGTCGTCAAGGGCGGCCTCATCGTCGACATCGGCCTCCGCGGCTTCCTTCCGGCCTCGCTCATCGAGCTGCGCCGCGTCCGCGACCTCACGCCGTACCTCGGCCAGGAGATCGAGGCGAAGATCCTCGAGCTCGACAAGAACCGCAACAACGTCGTGCTCAGCCGCCGTGCGCTCCTCGAGCAGACGCAGTCCGAGTCGCGTTCGACCTTCCTCGCCAACCTGCACCCCGGTCAGGTCCGCAAGGGCGTCATCTCGTCGATCGTCAACTTCGGCGCGTTCGTCGACCTGGGCGGCGTGGACGGCCTCGTGCACGTCTCCGAGCTGTCCTGGAAGCACATCGAGCACGCCAGCGAGGTCGTCGAGGTCGGCCAGGAGGTCACCGTCGAGGTGCTCTCCGTCGAGCTCGACCGCGAGCGCGTCTCGCTCTCGCTCAAGGCGACGCAGGAAGACCCGTGGCAGGTCTTCGCCCGTACCCACGCCATCGGCCAGGTCACCCCGGGCAAGGTCACGAAGCTCGTCCCGTTCGGCGCGTTCGTTCGCGTCGCCGACGGCATCGAGGGCCTCGTGCACATCTCGGAGCTCTCCGACCGTCACGTGGAGCTCGCGGAGCAGGTCGTCTCGGTCGGCGAAGAGGTCTTCGTCAAGGTCATCGACATCGACCTCGAGCGTCGCCGCATCTCGCTCAGCCTCAAGCAGGCCAACGAGGGCGTCGACCCCGAGGGCACCGAGTTCGACCCGGCGCTCTACGGCATGCTCACCGAGTACGACGAGAACGGCGAGTACAAGTACCCCGAGGGCTTCGACCCCGAGACGAACGACTGGCGCGAGGGCTTCGAGTCCCAGCGCGAGGAGTGGGAGCAGCAGTACGCCGCCGCTCAGGCTCGCTGGGAGGCGCACAAGAAGCAGGTCGCGGCCTCGCTCGCGGCGCAGGCTTCGGACGACGCGTTCACCGGTACGTCCTCGTCGTCGTTCTCGAACGACGCGGCGGGCGCCGGCACCCTTGCCGACGACGCCTCGCTCGCGGCGCTTCGCGAGAAGCTCTCGAGCAACAACTGATCGAACCCCGATCACCTGGAAGGCCGGTCCCGCGTCGCGGGGCCGGCCTTCCGGCGTTCGGGTCGGATGCCGGGGGAGCGTCGGCGAGTCGATGCCGGATGCCGGGCATCCGGGGCCGGTGCGCGCTCGCTACGATGAACGCGTGTATCTCATCGGACTGACCGGCGGCATCGCCTCCGGCAAATCGACCGTCGCCCGGCGCCTCTACCAGCACGGTGCGGTCGTGATCGACGCGGACGAACTGGCGCGCAAGGTCGTGCAGCCGGGAACGCCGGTGCTCGCGAAGATCGCCGAGGAGTTCGGCGAGGGAGTGCTCCACGCCGACGGCTCCCTCGACCGCGGCGCCTTGGCCGCCGTCGTCTTCCACGATCCGGAAGCCCTCGCCCGGCTCAACGCCATCACTCACCCCGCCGTGCGCGAGCTCGCGCTGCGCTGCATCGCCGAGGCGGGCGCCGCCGACCCGGACGCCATCGTGGTCTACGACGTGCCCCTGCTCGCCGAGGGCGGCACGGCCGACTCGTTCGACTTCGTGATCGTCACCGACGCGCCGCGCAAGACGCAGCTCGCCCGGCTCGTCGATGAGCGCGGCCTCGACCCGGTGCAGGCTGCGGCCCGCATCGACGCGCAGATCGACCGCGAGTCCCGCAACGCGCTCGCGGACGCCGTGATCGACACCGACGGCAGGATGGCGGCGACGATGAGCCAGGTGGACGCCCTCTGGCCGACGATCGTGGCGGCGCGGGACGCCAAGCGTTCCGCCTGACCGTTCGCCGCGCGTCGGTCCCCGTCTGCCGGGGTGTCCGAGCACGCGCCTAGGCTGGAACGCATGGAGGCCACCAGATCCGTCCGCCCGTTCGAGGTCGTGAGCGAGTACGTCCCGAGCGGCGACCAGCCGCAGGCGATCGCAGAGCTCGCGGGGCGCATCAACGCCGGCGAGACCGACGTCGTGCTGCTCGGCGCCACCGGTACGGGCAAGTCCGCGACGACGGCGTGGCTCATCGAGCAGGTGCAGCGGCCGACGCTCGTGCTCGCCCACAACAAGACGCTCGCCGCGCAGCTCGCCAACGAGTTCCGCGAGCTCATGCCGAACAACGCCGTCGAGTACTTCGTCTCGTACTACGACTACTACCAGCCCGAGGCGTACGTCCCGCAGACCGACACGTTCATCGAGAAGGACTCGTCGACCAACGCCGAGGTCGAGCGGCTGCGCCACTCCACGACGAACTCCCTGCTCAGCCGGCGCGACGTGGTGGTCGTCTCGACGGTGTCGTGCATCTACGGCCTCGGCACGCCCGAGGAGTACCTCGGCGCGATGATGCCGCTGCAGGTCGGGCAGCGGGTCGACCGGGACTGGCTCATCCGCAAGTTCGTGTCAATGCAGTACCAGCGCAACGACATCGACTTCTCGCGCGGCAACTTCCGCGTCCGCGGCGACACGATCGAGATCATCCCCGTCTACGAGGAGCTCGCGATCCGCATCGAGATGTTCGGCGACGAGATCGAGGCGATCTACGCCCTGCATCCGCTCACGGGCGAGGTCGTGCGGGCACTCGACTCGGTGCCGGTCTTCCCCGGCTCCCATTACGTCGCGTCGACCGACGTCATGCAGCGCGCCATGGGCACCATCCGGGAGGAGCTCGACGAGCGACTGCCCGAGCTCGAGCGCGAGGGCAAGCTGCTCGAGGCGCAGCGCCTGCGCATGCGCACGACCTTCGACCTCGAGATGATGGAGCAGATCGGCTTCTGCTCGGGCATCGAGAACTATTCGCGGCACATCGACGCGCGCGCCCCGGGCGAGGCGCCGCACTGCCTCCTCGACTACTTCCCCGACGACTTCCTCGTCGTCATCGACGAGTCGCACGTGACCGTGCCGCAGATCGGGGCGATGTACGAGGGCGACGCCTCCCGAAAGCGCACGCTCGTCGAGCACGGATTCCGGCTGCCGAGCGCCCTCGACAACCGCCCGTTGCGTTTCGACGAGTTCAAGTCGCGCGTCGGCCAGGTCGTCTACCTCTCTGCGACGCCCGGCAAGTACGAGCTCGGCATCGCCGACGGCGTGGTCGAGCAGATCATCCGCCCGACGGGCCTCATCGACCCCGAGATCGTCGTGAAGCCCTCGAAGGGGCAGATCGACGACCTCCTCGAGGAGATCCGGCTGCGCGTCGACCGCGACGAGCGCGTGCTCGTCACGACGCTCACGAAGAAGATGGCCGAGGAACTCACCGACTTCCTGACGGAGGCCGGCGTGCGGGTGCGCTACCTCCACTCCGACGTCGATACGCTGCGCCGCGTCGAACTGCTCACCGAGCTGCGCCAGGGCGTCTACGACGTGCTCGTCGGCATCAACCTCCTCCGCGAAGGACTCGACCTGCCCGAGGTGTCGCTCGTCGCGATCCTCGACGCCGACAAGGAAGGGTTCCTGCGCTCCTCGACGTCCCTCATCCAGACGATCGGCCGCGCGGCGCGCAACGTGTCGGGTCAGGTCCACATGTACGCGGATCGCATCACCGATTCGATGGCCTCCGCGATCGACGAGACGAACCGCCGTCGCGAGAAGCAGGTCGAATACAACCGGGTGAACGGCATCGACCCGCAGCCGCTGCGCAAGCGCATCGCCGACATCACCGACGTGCTCGCTCGCGAGGAGGCGGACACGGCGGAACTGCTCGCCGGCCGCGGGGGAGCGGGGGGCGGAGCGCCGAAGCGGCGCGAGGGTATCGCCGCCGAGGGCGCGAACGACCTCGAAGACCTCATCCGCGATCTCAACGAGCAGATGCTGGCCGCGGCGGGGGAGCTCAAGTTCGAGCTCGCCGGGCGGCTCCGCGACGAGGTCGCCGACCTCAAGCGGGAGCTCCGGCAGATGGAGAAGGCCGGTCACATCTCCTGAGCGGCGCATCCGGGGTATTCGAAGGAATGTTCGCTCTCGGCGGGATGTTCCCGGGATCCGTGTCGGCAGTAGAACATAGGATCGAACGGTGACGATCTCCCCGCTCGAATCCCGCGCCCATCTGAGCGTCCGCGGCGCCCGCGTGCACAACCTGCGCAACGTCGACGTCGAGGTGCCTCGCGACTCCCTCGTCGTCTTCACGGGCCTCTCGGGGTCGGGCAAGTCGTCCCTCGCGTTCGACACGATCTTCGCCGAGGGCCAGCGCCGCTACGTCGAGTCGCTTTCGGCGTACGCGCGCCAGTTCCTCGGCCAGGTCGACCGCCCCGACGTCGACTTCATCGAGGGTCTCAGCCCGGCGGTCTCCATCGACCAGAAGTCGACGAACCGCAATCCGCGTTCGACGGTCGGCACGATCACCGAGATCTACGACTACATGCGCCTGCTGTGGGCGCGCATCGGCGTCCCGCACTGCCCGGTGTGCGGCGCGAAGATCGAGAAGCAGACCGTCCAGCAGATCGCCGACCGGCTGATGGAACTGCCCGAGGGCACCCGCTACCAGGTGCTGAGCCCGGTCGTCTCGCAGAAGAAGGGCGAGTTCGTCGACCTCTTCAAGGAGCTCGCGGCGCAGGGGTTCGCGCGGGCCGTGGTCGACGGCGAGGTCGTCCGGCTGACCGAACCGCCGACCCTCAAGAAGCAGTTCAAGCACGACATCTCGGTCGTCATCGACCGACTGGTGGCCGGTCCGGACATCCTCGGCCGTCTCACCGACTCGCTCGAGACGGCGCTTCGGCTGACCGACGGGCTCGTCCAGGTCAACTACGTCGACGAGACCGGGCCCGACGCCTGGAGCACGTTCAGCGAGAAGCTCTCGTGCCCGAACCAGCACCCGATCCAGCTCGCCGAGATCGAGCCGCGCACGTTCTCGTTCAACGCCCCGTTCGGCGCCTGCCCCGAGTGCTCGGGCCTCGGCACCCGCATGTCGGTCGACGAAGACCTGCTGCTCGGCGACCCCGAGCTCTCGATCGCGCAGGGCGTCATCATCCCCTGGACCTCGCAGGGCAAGAGCCTCTACTCGTACTACGAGAAGCTGCTCATCGGCCTTTCCGCCGACCTCGGCTTCTCGCTCGACGACCCGTGGAACGAACTGCCGAAGGCCGCCCGCAACGCGGTGCTGCGCGGGCAGGACTTCGAGGTGAAGGTCCGCTGGCGCAACCGCTTCGGGCGCGAGATGACCTACACCTCCGGCTTCGAGGGCGTCGTGCCCTACATCGAACGGCAGTACGAGCAGGCCGAGACCGACGCGCAGCGCGCCCGCTGGGGCGAGTACCTCCGCGAGGTCCCGTGCCCGGTCTGCGACGGCGCGCGGCTGAAGCCCGAGGTCCTCGCGGTCCTCGTCGACGGCCGCAGCATCGCCGAGGTCGCCAAGATGAGCCTCGACGACTCGCGCCGCTTCATGGACGCCCTCGTGCTCTCCGAGCGCGACCGGCACATCGCCGAGCAGGTGCTCCGCGAGATCCGCGCCCGACTCGACTTCCTCATCCGGGTCGGCCTCGCGTACCTCGACCTCGCGCGTGCAGCCGGCACGCTCTCCGGCGGCGAAGCGCAGCGCATCCGGCTCGCCACGCAGATCGGCTCCGGGCTCACCGGCGTGCTCTACGTCCTCGACGAGCCCAGCATCGGGCTCCACCAGCGCGACAACCGGCGGCTCATCGAGACGCTCGTCGCGCTGCGCGACCTCGGCAACACGCTCATCGTCGTCGAGCACGACGAAGACACGATCCGCACGGCCGACTGGATCGTCGACATCGGGCCGGGCGCCGGCGTCAACGGCGGTCGAGTCGTCCACTCGGGCGGCTACCGCGAGCTGCTCGAGAATCGGGAGTCGCTGACCGGCGACTACCTCTCGGGTCGCCGCGAGATCGCGATCCCCGACGAGCGGCGTCCGCTCGACCCGACTCGCAAGATCACCGTGCGCGGCGCGGCCGCGAACAACCTGCGCGGCGTCGACGTCGACTTCCCGCTCGGCGTGCTCACCGCGGTCACGGGCGTGAGCGGCTCGGGCAAGTCCTCGCTCGTCAACGACATCCTCTACCGGGTGCTCGCGAACCGCCTCAACGGCGCCCGCAAGGTGCCGGGCAAGCACCGCCGCGTGGAGGGCCTCGACCAGCTCGACAAGGTCGTGCACGTCGACCAGGCGCCGATCGGCCGAACGCCGCGTTCGAACCCGGCGACCTACACGGGGGTGTTCGATCGCATCCGCACGCTCTTCTCCGAGACGACGGAGGCCAAGGCCCGCGGCTACCTGCCCGGCCGGTTCTCGTTCAACGTCAAGGGCGGCCGGTGCGAGAATTGCTCCGGCGACGGCACGATCAAGATCGAGATGAACTTCCTCCCCGACGTCTACGTCGCGTGCGAGGTCTGCGGCGGCCGGCGGTACAACCGCGAGACGCTCCAGGTCCACTACAAGGGCAAGAACATCGCCGAGGTCCTCGAAATGCCGATCGCCGAGGCAGCCGACTTCTTCGAGCCGATCAGCGCGATCCACCGCTACCTGAAGACGCTCGTCGACGTGGGACTCGGGTACGTGCAGCTCGGGCAGAGCGCGACGACCCTCTCCGGCGGCGAGGCGCAGCGCGTCAAGCTCGCGACCGAGCTCCAGAAGCGCTCCAACGGGCGCAGCGTCTACGTGCTCGACGAGCCGACGACGGGCCTGCACTTCGAAGACGTCCAGAAGCTCCTGAAGGTGCTCGGCAAGCTCGTCGACAAGGGCAACACGGTCCTCGTCATCGAGCACAACCTCGACGTCATCAAGTGCGCCGACTGGGTGATCGACCTCGGGCCCGAGGGCGGTTCCGGCGGCGGGCAGATCGTCGCGACCGGCACGCCCGAGCAGGTGGCGAACAACCCGGCGAGCCACACCGGGCGCTTCCTCAAGGAGATCTTCGACGCCGCCGACGAGCCGGCTCGGGCCGCCGGCTGATCCGGCGATGGCTGAGACCGTCCCGTACCGGCCGAAGGCGGGGGAGATCCCCACGACCCCCGGCGTGTACCGCTTCCGCGACGCCGATCGGCGAGTGCTCTACGTCGGCAAGGCGAAGAACCTCCGCGCGCGGCTGAGCAACTACTTCGCGCCGCTGCACACGCTCCACGAGCGCACCCGGCGCATGGTCACGACGGCGGCGAGCGTCGAGTGGACGGTCGTCGGCACCGAGGTCGAAGCCCTCCAGCTCGAGTACACCTGGATCAAGGAGTTCGATCCGCCCTTCAACGTCCAGTACAAGGACGACAAGTCCTACCCCTACCTGGCGGTGACGCTCGGCGACGAGGCCCCGCGGGCGATCGTGACCCGTCGTCGCGGCATCCCCGGAGCGAAGTACTTCGGCCCCTACCCGAAGGTCTGGGCCGTCAACGAGACGCTCGAGCTGCTGCTGAAGCTCTTCCCGATCCGCACGTGCAAGGACAGCGACTACCGCCGCGCCATGCAGAGCGGCAAGCCGTGCTTCGCCGGACAGATCGGCCGCTGCTTCGGGCCCTGCTCCGGCACCGTCACGATCGAGGAGCACCGCGTCGCGGTGCGTCGCTTCGTCGACTTCATGCAGCAGCAGGATCGTCGCATCGTGCCGGAGCTGCGACGGCAGATGCAGGAGGCGGCGCTCGCCCAGGAGTACGAGATCGCGGCGAAGCGCCGCGATCAACTGCAGGCGGCGACGCAGTTCTTCGAATCCAACGCGGGCGCCGTGGTGCTCGACGAGTCGGTCGACGCGGACGTGTTCGGCATCGACCACGACGAGCTCGCGGCGGCGGTGCAGCTCTTCGTCGTCCGCAAGGGCCGCATCCGCGGCATCCAGTCCTGGACCGTCGACAAGGAGCTCGACCTGCCGCTCGGCGGTCTCGTCGACTCGCTCCTGCAGATGGTCTACGGCGGCGACCTCGTCCCGCCGAAGCAGGTCATCGTGCCGGAGCTGCCCGACGACGCCGAGGCGCTCGAGGCGTGGCTCGGCTCGATGGCCGGCCGCAAGGTCTCGCTGCGAGTCGCCCACCGCGGCGACAAGGCGGCGCTGCTCGACACCGCGACCCAGAACGCCAAGCACGCCCTGCTGCTCTACAAGACGCGGCGCAGCGCCGACTTCACGGCGCGCTCGCGTGCGCTCGAGGACATCCAGGAGGCGCTCGGCATGGCCGAGGCGCCGCTCCGCATCGAGTGCTACGACGTCTCGCACCTCTCCGGCACGAACATCGTGGCCTCGATGGTCGTCTTCGAAGACGGGCTGCCGCGCAAAGACGAGTACCGGCGCTTCAGCATCCCGAACTCGACCGACGACACCGACTCGATCCGGCAGGTGCTCGGGCGGCGGCTCGCCTACCTCCGCGACCCCTCGACCGATCCCGAGGTCGACGAGACCTCGGAGCAGACCGGCGGCCGCAAGAAGTTCGCCTACCGGCCGAATCTGCTCGTCGTCGACGGCGGGCAGCCGCAGGTCGCCGCGGCGGCCGAGGCCCTCGCCGCGTCCGGCGTCGAGGGGATCTACCTGTGCGGCATCGCCAAGCGCCTCGAGGAGATCTGGACGCCGGGCTCCGACTATCCGGTCATCCTGCCCCGCAACAGCGACGCGCTCTTCCTGTTCCAGCGCGTCCGCGACGAGGCGCACCGCTTCGCGATCACCCACCAGCGCCAGCGGCGCAAGCGCGACATCTCGAGCGTGCTGAGCGAGATCCCCGGCCTCGGCCCTGCCCGGGTCAAGGAGCTCCTCCGGCACTTCGGATCCGTCGCCCGCCTGAAAGCGGCGTCGGCGGAGGCCATCGAAGAGGTCCACGGCATCGGTCCGACGCTCGCCGGCGTCGTCCACGAGCGGCTGCGGGCGCCTGCGGGTGATTCCCGCGACTAGGCTGGTCGGGGCGGCGGGGCCTGGGGCCGCTCGGGAGGGGATGCGTGCGATGACGGATGACGCGGAGCGCGAGTTCCTCATCCTGACGGGGATGTCCGGAGCCGGTCGGACGACGGCGGGCAACGCCCTCGAGGACCTGGGTTGGTACGTCGTCGACAACCTGCCCCCGCAGATGCTGCGCCCGCTCGCCGATCTCGCGACACGCGCCGGCGACTCGCTGCCGCGCGTGGCCGCGGTCATCGACATCCGCGGCGGCGCCCTCTTCTCCGAGCTGGAGCAGTCGCTCGCCGCGCTCCGCGACGTCGTCGACGTGCGGGTCGTGTTCCTCGACGCTTCCGATACGGCCCTCGTGCGCCGGTTCGAGGCCGTCCGACGGCCCCACCCGCTGCAGGGGGAGGGCACGCCGCTCGAGGGCATCCTCGCCGAGCGGGCCAGGCTCGCCGACATGCGCACCCAGAGCGATCTCGTCATCGACACGAGCGAGCTCAACATCCACCAGCTCGCGACGCTCGTCACCGAGAGCTTCGCCGCCGGCGGCAGTCCGGAACTGCGAGTGACGGTGCAGAGCTTCGGCTTCAAGTACGGCCTGCCGCCGGACGCCGACTGGGTCGCGGATGCGCGCTTCCTGCCGAACCCGTTCTGGAACCCGGAGCTGCGCCCGTTCACCGGCGAGGACGCGGCCGTGTCAGAATATGTGCTCGCCCAACCCGGCGCGATCGACTTCGTCGAGGCGTACGCGGCGGCGCTCCGACCGGCCCTCGACGGCTATCGCCGCGAGAACAAGCGGCACGCGACCGTCGCGATCGGCTGCACGGGCGGCAAGCACCGCTCCGTCGCCCTGGTCCGGGAGCTCAGCCGGAGGATCGCCGGGATTCCCGGCGTCTCCGTGAGCGTGCGGCACCGCGACCTGGGCCGCGAATAGCGCCGAGGGGCGCACCAGATCTCCAGTTCCGACCGATGGGATGAGCAGTGGCATTGACCGCCGAGGTGAAAGACGAACTCGCGAACGTCGAGGTGACCAAGACCAGCGTCCGGGCCGCAGAGCTCGCGACGGTGCTGCGGTTCTCGGGCGGGCTGCACATCATCTCGGGCCGGATCGCCGTCGAATCCGAACTCGATTCGCAGCCGATCGCCAAGCGCATCACCCGCGATCTCGTCGAGATCTACGGCGTCCGCCCGGATGTCTCGCTGATCGGCGCCTCCGGGCTCCGGCGGAACAACCTCTACCTGATCCGCGTGCTCGAGGGAGGCGAGACCCTGGCCCGCCAGACGGGCCTCCTCGACGCCCGCCGCCGTCCGGTGCGCGGCCTGCCCAATCGGCTCACGACCGGCTCCCGCGATGAGCTGGCGGCGATCTGGCGCGGTGCGTTCCTCGCACACGGCAGCCTCACCGACCCGGGCCGCTCCGCGGCGCTCGAGATCACCTGCCCCGGCTCGGAGACGGCGATGGCGCTCGTCGGCGCGGCCGGGCGCATCGGCATCCAAGCCAAGGCCCGCGAGGTTCGGGGCGTGCACCGCGTCGTCATCCGCGACGGCGAGGCGATCGGCGCGATGCTGCGCGCGATGGGCGCCGAAGGCGTCGTGCGCGAGTGGGAGGAGCTGCGCCAGCGCCGCGAGGTGCGCGCGACGGCGAATCGGCTCGTCAACTTCGACGACGCGAACCTCCGTCGGTCCGCGCAGGCCGCGGTCGCCGCGTGCGCTCGCGTCGAGCGCGCCATGGAGATCCTCGGTGACGACATCCCGGCGCACCTCCGCTACGCGGGCGACCTGCGCCTCGCGCACCGCGACGCGAGCCTCGACGAGCTCGGCCACCACGCCGATCCGCCCATGACGAAGGATGCCGTGGCCGGCCGCATCCGCCGCCTGCTGGCGATGGCCGACAAGCGGGCCGTCGAGCTCGGCATCCCGGGCACCGACGCGAACCTGCCGAGCGATCTCGACGAGGTCTGAGACCGCCGAGTCCGCGTGTTTCGGAGTTCGTCTCCGAGGGGACGATCGTCCCGCGGGCGGGCATAGAGTGGAACGAGCCGTGGGGCGGGACCCATGCCGGCCGCCCTGCATCTGACAAGGAGATCCAATGGCTGACTACACGCTGCCCGAACTCGCCTACGACTACTCGGCCCTCGAGCCGAGCATCAGCGGCGCCATCATGGAGCTGCACCACTCGAAGCACCACCAGGCCTACGTCACGGGCGCCAACACCGCCCTCGCCCAGCTCGCGGAAGCGCGCGACAAGGGCGACTTCGCGAACGTGAACAAGCTCGAGAAGGACCTCGCGTTCAACCTCGGCGGTCACGTGAACCACTCGATCTTCTGGACGAACCTCTCGCCGAACGGCGGCGACAAGCCGACGGGCGAGCTCGCGAGCGCGATCGACGACCAGTTCGGCTCGTTCGACGCCTTCCAGGCGCACTTCACGGCGACGGCGCTCGGCGTGCAGGGCTCCGGCTGGGCGGTCCTCGCGTGGGACTCGATCGGCGAGCGCCTCCTCGTCCTGCAGTTCTTCGACCAGCAGGCGAACCTCCCCGCCGGCATCGTGCCGCTGCTCATGCTCGACGTCTGGGAGCACGCCTACTACCTCGACTACAAGAACGTCCGCGCGGACTACGTGAAGGCGTTCTGGAACATCGCGAACTGGGCGAACGTCCAGGAGCGCTTCACGGTCGCCACGACCAAGACGGCGGGCCTGCTGCTACTGTCGTAAGCGGATTGCCGGTGCCCCGGGGCGCATCGCCCAGGGGCACCGGATCCGATCCATCACCGGGTCGGTCCGAGACGCGGGTCGATCCGATTTCGGGGAGTTTGCGCCATCGAGCGCACCGCCACGTCAAGGGGAGACACTGTGTCGGTAAAGATCGCCATCAACGGATTCGGCCGCATCGGCCGGAATTACTTCCGCGCCGCCCGGGCGAAGGGAAGCAACCTCGAGATCGTCGCCGTCAACGACCTGACGGATAACAAGACGCTCGCGACGTTGCTGAAATTCGACTCGATCACGGGCCGACTCGACGCGGACGTCTCGTACGACGAGCAGAACATCATCGTCGACGGAACGGCCATCCGCTCGTTCGAGGAGCGCGACCCCGCCAACCTGCCGTGGGCGGAGCTCGGCGTCGACATCGTCATCGAATCCACCGGCTTCTTCACGAAGCCCGAGGCGGCGGCCAAGCATCTCGAGGCGGGGGCGAAGAAGGTGCTCATCTCGGCACCGGCCAGCGGTCCGGCACCGACGTTCGTCATGGGCGTCAACTCGGACGACTACAACCCCGAGACCGACCACATCATCTCCAACGCCTCGTGCACCACGAACTGCCTCGCGCCGCTCGCGAAGGTGTTCCACGAGGCGTTCGGCATCAAGCACGGTCTCATGACCACGGTCCACGCCTACACGGCCGACCAGAACCTCCAGGACGGCCCGCACAAGGACCTGCGCCGCGCGCGCGCCGCCGCCCTGAACATCGTCCCGACGTCCACCGGCGCCGCGAAGGCCATTGGTCTCGTGCTGCCGGAACTGGTCGGCAAGCTCGACGGCTTCGCGCTGCGCGTGCCGGTGCCCACCGGGTCGATCACCGACCTGACGGTCGTCGCCGAGAAGCCGGTGACGGTCGACGCCATCAAGGCGGCCTACAAGGCGGCCGCCGAGTCCGGCCCGCTCAAGGGCTACCTGAAGTACAGCGAGGACCCGCTCGTCTCGACCGATATCGTGTCTGACGACTACTCGTCGATCTTCGACGCCGGCCTGGTGAAGGTCATCGGCGATCAGGTCAAGCTCACTGCGTGGTACGACAACGAATGGGGTTACTCCTGCCGTCTCGTCGACCTCGCGGAACTCGTGGCAAGCAAACTCTAGGAAAGCGAAACATGTCCCTGCGAACGATCGATTCACTCGGTTCGCTCGCCGGCAAGCGAGTCGTCGTCCGTTGTGATCTCAACGTCCCCCTCAAGGACGGGATCATCACGGACGACGGCCGCGTGCGGGCGTCGGTCCCCACCATCACCCGGCTCCTCGACGAGGGCGCTTCGGTGATCGTGATCTCGCACCTCGGCCGCCCCGACGGGGCGCCCGACCCGAAGTACTCGCTCGCGCCCGCCGCGACGCGGCTCGGGGAGCTCCTCGGCAAGCCCGTCGGCCTCGCGGCCGACACGGTGGGCGAGGACGCCGAGGCGAAGGTGGCGGCGCTCCAGCCCGGCGAAGTGCTCGTGCTCGAGAACCTCCGGTTCAACCCGGGGGAGACCTCGAAGGACGAGGCCGAGCGCGCGGCGTTCGCCGAGCGGCTCGCGGCCTTCGCCGACGCGGTCGTCTCCGACGGCTTCGGCGTCGTCCACCGCAAGCAGGCGAGCGTGTACGAACTCGAGCAGCTGCGTCCGAGCGCTGCGGGCCTCCTCATCGCCCACGAGCTCGACGTGCTCGAGCGGCTCACCGAGAAGCCGGAACGGCCCTACGCGGTCGTGCTCGGCGGGTCGAAGGTCTCCGACAAGCTCGGCGTCATCGCCCACCTCCTGCCGCGTGTCGACTCGCTGCTCATCGGCGGCGGGATGCTCTTCACGTTCCTCGCGGCGC
The DNA here is from genome assembly GCF_009789225.1 of Agromyces seonyuensis. Lineage (GTDB taxonomy): Bacteria > Actinomycetota > Actinomycetes > Actinomycetales > Microbacteriaceae > Agromyces > Agromyces seonyuensis. The sequence goes on from NZ_WSTA01000001.1 coordinate 142,610, forward strand.
AGGGGCACAAGGTCGGCTCGAGCCTGCTCGAGGCCGACCAGATCGACACGGTGAAGGGCTACTTCGCCGAGGCCGCCGAGCGCGGCGTCGAGATCGTGCTGCCGACCGACATCGTCGTGGCCTCGAAGTTCGGCGCCGACGCCGAGACCGCGGTGACCGCGGCCGACGCGATCGAGGAGACGCCGTTCGGTGCGAGCGGCCTCGGCCTCGACATCGGCCCGGAGACGGCGTCGGCGTTCGCCGAGCGCATCCGCGGTTCGAAGACGGTCTTCTGGAACGGCCCGATGGGCGTGTTCGAGTTGGCTCCCTTCGCCGCCGGCACCCGCGCGGTGGCCGAGGCGCTCACCCAGGTCGACGGCCTCGCGGTCGTCGGCGGCGGCGACAGCGCGGCGGCCGTCCGGCAGCTCGGCTTCGCCGACGACCAGTTCGGTCACATCTCGACGGGCGGCGGAGCGAGCCTGGAGTTCCTCGAAGGCAAGAAGCTCCCCGGACTGGAGGTCCTCGGATGGCAGTGAACCGCACCCCGCTCATCGCGGGGAACTGGAAGATGAACCTCGATCACCTGCAGGCGATCGCGTTCGTGCAGAAGCTGGCGTGGAACCTCGCCGACGCGAAGCACGACTTCGGCGCCGTCGAGGCCGCGGTCTTCCCGCCCTTCACCGACCTGCGCAGTGTGCAGACGCTCGTCCAGGCCGACAAACTCCCGATCGCCTACGGCGCGCAGGACCTCTCGGTGCACGACTCGGGCGCCTACACGGGCGAGATCTCTGGTGCGTTCATCGCCCAGCTCGACGCCAAGTACGTCATCATCGGACACTCCGAGCGCCGCCAGTACCACGGCGAGACCGACGAGATCGTCGCAGCCAAGGTGCAGGCCGCCGTCAAGCATGGGCTCGTCCCGGTGCTGTGCGTCGGCGAGACCGCCGAAGACCTGGAGCAGTACGGCCCGAGCGCCGTGCCGGTCGGCCAGCTCGAGACGGCGATCGCGGGCCTGCCCGCCGACGTCGATCTCGTCGTGGCGTACGAGCCCGTGTGGGCCATCGGTTCCGGTCAGGCCGCGACGCCCGAGCAGGCCGGTTCGGTCGCCAAGGCGCTCCGCGACGTGCTCGTGGAGTCGCTCGGCGCCGAGGGCGCTGCGGCGACGCGCATCCTCTACGGCGGTTCCGTGAAGGCGGCGAACATCGCCGCGTTCATGCGCGAACCTGACGTGGACGGCGCACTCGTCGGCGGGGCGAGCCTCGACATCGACGAGTTCTCCGCGATCATCCGCTACCAGAAGCACGTCGGGGTCTGAGCAGGCGCCGGACGTCCCGCTAGAATGAGGACTCGGTGCGGCGATCGCCGTGCCGGGAAGGAAACAACCCGTGGAGATCCTCCAGGTCGTCTTGCAGGTCCTGCTCGGTCTTTCGAGCCTGCTGCTGACGCTCCTCATCCTGCTGCACAAGGGTCGCGGTGGCGGCCTCTCCGACATGTTCGGCGGCGGGGTGACCTCGAATCTCGGTGCGTCCGGCGTTGCGGAGCGCAACCTGAATCGCATCACCGTCATCCTCGGTCTGGTGTGGATCGCCTGCGTCATCGCGCTCGGTCTCATCACCCGATTCAGCGACGGCCTCTGAGCCGCCGCTTCCGCCGTACGAAGGGGAACACGCATGGCATCAGGCAATAGCGCCATCCGCGGATCGAGGGTCGGCGCCGGCCCCATGGGCGAACAGGACCGCGGTTTCCACGCGGACCGGGTCGCCGTGAGCTACTGGGATGCGAAGGGCAACGAGGTCGTCCGCTACTTCGCCGCGAACCTTCCCGACGAGGAGATTCCCGACGTCGTCGACAGCCCCACCACGGGGTTGCCGGCCGGCCGCGACAAGGACAACCCGCCGCAGGTCGCGAAGCTCGAGCCGTACAAGACGCACCTCGCGTACGTGAAGGAGCGTCGCAGCGAAGACGAGGCGGCGCAGCTGCTCGACGAGGCGCTGCAGCAGCTCCGCGCCCGCCGCGGTCAGGCCTGACCTGCACACGCGCCAACGAACGAGGGGCCGTCCACCGGAAGGTGGACGGCCCCTCGTCGTTCCGCCGGGCGGCGGAGTCGGTCAGTACTCGCTCGCGATGAGCTCCGCCGGGACCTCGACGGCCGCCTCGGCGTCGACGAAGTACACCGTGCGCAGCCGGCCCTTGACGCCGGCCACCGGGACCTCGTCGCGAGAGGCGCCCGCGAGCGCCAGCCCGAGCGCGGAGGCCTTGTCGGCGCCCGCGAGAACGAGCCAGATGCGGTCGGCGCCGTTCAGCACCGGCCGAGTCAGGCTGAGCCGCTCCGGAGGCGGCTTGGGAGAGTTGCGCACCGGGATGACCGTGCGGTCCGTGACCTGGATGCCCGAACGGTGCGGGAACAGCGAGGCCACGTGCCCGTCCGGTCCGACGCCGAGGAACACGAGGTCGAACGTCGGGAACGGCTGCGAGTCCGTGCCGAAGCGCGCGAGCTCCTCGGCGGCCGAGTCCGCGGCCTCCTCGAGCGTCAGCCCTTCGTCGCTCGTGGCGAACGGGTGGAGCTGATCGGCCTCGAGCCCGAGCTTCGCGAGCAGCGCCTCGAAGGCCTGCACGTCGTTGCGCTCGGCGTCGCCGGCCGGCACCCAGCGCTCGTCGCCCCACCAGAAGTGGACGCGAGACCAGTCCAGGCTCGTGCGCACGGGAGAGGCGGCCACGGCCGCGAGCACCGCGATGCCCACCGTGCCGCCCGTGAGCGCGACGTGGACGAGCTCCCGCTCCGCGAGGAGGTCCTGGACCTTCGAGAGGAACCGCGAGGCCACGGACTCCACGAGCGCCGGCCGGTCGGCGAACACGAGCACGCGGCGGTCGCCGGTCATGCCGCCGCCTCGGCCGCCTGCAGTTCGGCCACCCCGCGGGTGAGCACCTCGCCCCAGAGCTCGTCGGGGTCGAGCCGGCGCAGCTCCTCGGCGAGGCAGTCGCGCAGGCTCCGTCGCGGGAGCGCCAGGTCCTGGGTCGGCTGCCCGGGCTGGCTGAGCGTCGCGACGCCGAGCCGGTCCTGATCGCGCACGAGCTCGATGCGGCCCGAGGCCCGCTCGAGCACGACCCCGTGGATGCCCTGGGGGCCGTCCTCCGGGCCGGTGAGCACGGCGACGGTGTCGGAACCGAGCTGCATGCGCAGCCACGCGGCGAGGAGCGTCGTCGACGGGGAGTCGAGCGAGCCGGTCACGGTGACGCGCTCGACCGCCTCGTACGGCGGCTGGTCGAGCACCGCGGCGAGCTGGGCGCGCCAGAGGGTGAGCCGGGTCCACGCCATGTCCGCATCGCCCGGACGGTAGTTGTCGGCGAGCGTCGTGAGCGCGGACTGCGGGTCGGGCTGCGTCGAGGCATCCGTCAGCCGGCGCTGCGCGACGCGGCCGAGCGCCGACTCCGCCGGGATCGGCGGTGCGAGCGCGGGCCACCACGTGACGACCGGCGCGTCCGGGAGGAGGAGCCCCGTGATGAGGCTCTCCTCGTCCTGGCAGGCGTCGCCGCGGGCGCGGAGGATGATGACGTCGCTCGCACCGGCGTCGCCGCCGACGCGGATCTCCGCGTCGAGCCGCGCGGGCTCGGACGGGTCTTCGCCCGCCGGGTCGGTCGCGACGACGATCACGCGCATCGGATGCTCGCGCGAGGCGTCGTTCGCGGCCTCGATCGCCTCCTCCTCGCCGTCCGCCTGGGTGGCGATGACGAGGGTGAGCACGCGACCGAGGGCGACGACGCCGCCGTCCTCGCGGATCTTGACGAGGGCCTTGGACACCTTGCTGGTGGTGGTGTCGGGAAGGTCGATGATCATGGGCGCCTCCAGCTCCGTCCGTCTCGGGCCAGCAGGGCGTCGGCCGAGGAAGGTCCCCAGGTGCCCGGCCGGTACTGCTCCGGCTGTCCTTGCGTCGCCCAGAACTCCTCGATCGGGTCGAGGATCTTCCAGGAGAGCTCCACTTCCTCCTGGCGGGGGAAGAGCGGCGGTTCGCCGAGGAGCACGTCCAGGATGAGCCGCTCGTACGCTTCGGGGCTCGCCTCGGTGAACGCGTGGCCGTAGCCGAAGTCCATCGTGACGTCTCGCACCTGCATGCCGGCGCCCGGCACCTTCGATCCGAAGCGGATCGTGACGCCCTCGTCGGGCTGCACGCGGATGACGATCGCGTTCTGCCCGAGCTCGGAGGTCTGGCTGTCCTGGAAGAGCAGCTGCGGCGCGCGCTTGAACACGACCGCGATCTCGGTGACACGACGGCCGAGGCGCTTGCCCGCGCGGAGGTAGAACGGCACGCCCGCCCAGCGGCGGGTGGCCACCTCGAGGCGGATCGCGGCGTACGTCTCCGTCGTCGACTCCGGGTTCATCCCGTCCTCGTCGAGGAAGCCGATGACCTGCTCGCCGCCCTGCCATCCGCCCGCGTACTGGCCGCGTGCGGTGCTCTCGGCGAGGTCGTCGGAGAGCTTCACCGCGGCGAGGATCTTCTCCTTCTCGGCCCGCAGATCCTTGGCGTCGAAGGAGATGGGCTCCTCCATCGCCGTCAGCGCGAGCAGTTGCAGCAGGTGGTTCTGGATGACGTCGCGGGCCGCGCCGATGCCGTCGTAGTACCCGGCACGGCCGCCCACGCCGATGTCCTCGGCCATCGTGATCTGCACGTGGTCGACGAAGTTCGCATTCCAGATGGGTTCCCAGAGCTGGTTCGCGAACCGGAGCGCCAGGATGTTCTGGACCGTCTCCTTGCCGAGGTAGTGATCGATGCGGAACACGGAGTCGGGCGGGAAGACCGAGGCGACGACGTCGTTGAGCTCGCGGGCCGTCTTGAGGTCGCTGCCGAACGGCTTCTCGATGACGACGCGTCGCCACTTGGTGTCATCCTGCTCGGCGAGGCCGGAGCGCTTGAGCTGCTCCGTGACGACCGGGAACGACTTCGGCGGGATCGACAGGTAGAAGGCGTGGTTGCCCATGGTGCCGCGCTCGCGGTCGAGCTCGTCGACCACCTCGCGGAGCCGGTCGAAGGCCGCGGCGTCGTCGAACGAGCCCGACACGAAGCGGATGCCTCGGGAGAGCTGCGTCCACACCTCCTCGCGGAACGGCGTGCGCGCGTACTGCTTCACCGAGTCGTGCACGACCCGCTCGAAGTCCTGGTCGGCCCAGTCGCGCCGGGCGAACCCGACGAGGGCGAAGCCCGGGGGCAGGAGCCCCCGGTTCGCCAGGTCGTACACGGCGGGCATCAGCTTCTTGCGGGACAGGTCGCCCGTCACACCGAAGATGATGAGGCTGGACGGGCCGGCGATGCGGTTGAGCCGGTAGTCCTTGTCCGAGCGGAGGGGATTCTCCGACTCGCCGATGGGCACGGGGTTCGCGCTCATGGTCAGCCGATCGCGTCGAAGAGCGTCTTCACGTTCGCGGACGGGTCCGTCAGCGTGAGCGTGAGCACCGGGAGTCCGTGCTCGGCGAGCACGGCGGCGTCGCCCGAGGCCTGGGCCGCGATGAGCTGCCCGAAGGTGAACGGGCGGTCCGGGATCGCGAGGTCCTCGGCGGGCGTCTCGGTCACCTGCAGGAACACGCCGACGGCGGGGCCGCCCTTGTGGAACTGGCCGGTGGAGTGCAGGAAGCGCGGGCCCCAACCGAACGTGACCGGGCGGCCGGCGCGGGCGGCGAGCGCGTCGCGCAGGCCCTCGAGCTCGGGCAGCGCGGTGCGGTCGACGTAGGCCTGCACGGCGAGGTAGCCGTCCTCGGGAAGCTCCTCGAGGAGGACGTCGATCGCCGAGACGAGGTCGCTCGCCGCCCCGATGACGTGCGGCGTGCCGCGCACCTCGATGCCGTCGGCGACGAACGCGGCCGGAGCCGGCTCGGGACGGTCGTCGAGCAGCGCGCGGGCGGCGATCTTCGCGGCCTCGACGTCGGGCTGGTTGAACGGGTCGATCGCGAGGATGCGGCCCGCGACGGCCGTCGCGTACTCGAAGGCGAGGAAGAGCGCGCCGAGCGTGCCGGAGACCCGGATCTCGTCGGGCGCGTGCGCCGGGAACAACTCGTCGTCGGCCTCGTCGACCAGTCGGACGATCTGGAGGTCGGCCGGGCGGGCGGCGAGCTCGGGCGCGTCCACGCCGAGCACGACCGGCAGGATGCCCGTGCCGGACTTGCCCGTCGACTCGGCGATGAGCTGCTCGGCCCAGTCGCCGAAGCCCACGATGTGGGTGCCGTCGGTGACGATGCCGAGCTTGTCGCGGCGGGGGCTCGTCGCGGCGATCGCGGCGCCGAGCACGAGGCCCGGGTTCTGGTCGCGGTCGAGGGCGAGCTCCAGCTGGAGCGCCTCCGCCTCGGCGAGGAGCTCCTCGATGTCGACGCCCGCGAGGCCCGACGGCACGAGCCCGAAGGCCGTGAGCGCCGAGTAACGGCCGCCGACGTTCGGGTCGGCGTTGAAGACGCGGTAGCCGGCCTCGCGAGCCGAGACGTCGAGCGGCGAGCCCGGGTCGGTCACGATGACGATGCGGCCGGTCGGGTCGATGCCCGCGTCGCGGAACGCCTGCTCGTAGACGCGGCGCTGGCTGTCGGTCTCGACGGTCGAGCCGGACTTCGACGACACGACGAGCGCGCTCGAGGCGAGGCGGTCGGCGAGCGCCGCCCGGACCTGGCCGGGCTCGGTCGAGTCGAGGACCGTGAGCTCGGCGCCGGCCGTGCGGGTGATGACCTCCGGCGCGAGCGAGGAGCCGCCCATGCCGGCGAGCACGATGTGGTCGACGCCGGCCTCGTGGAGCTCTTCGCGAAGGGCGAGGATCTCGGGCACGAGCGGGCGCGAGATGGCGACGGCCTCGGTCCAGCCGAGTCGGACGGCGGCCTCGGGCTCGGCCTCGGGGCCCCAGAGGGTCGAGTCGAGCGAGGTGATGCGGCTCGCGACGTTGTCGGCGACGAGCGGCGCGACCGACGAGCGGACGGCCTCCGCCGCCGCGCCGCCGAGGGAGATCTTGATGCTCACTTCGCGGCCTCCAGAGCGGATCCGACGGTCTCGAGGAGCTCGCCCCACGAGACGATGAACTTCTCGACGCCCTCGCGCTCGAGGAGCGCGGTGACGTCGTCGTAGGAGACGCCGACGGCGGCGATCGCGTCGAGGACGCCCTGGGCGGCCTCGTACGAGCCGGTGACGCTGTCGCCCGCGATGACGCCGTGGTCGGCGGTCGCCTCGAGCGTCTTCTCGGGCATCGTGTTGACGACGCCCTGCGCGACGAGCTCGGTCACGTAGAGGGTGTCGGGCAGCGCCGGGTCCTTGACGCCGGTGGAGGCCCAGAGCGGCCGCTGGCGGTTCGCGCCGGCGGCGATGAGGGAGGCGGCGCGCTCCTCGGCGAAGGCGTCCTCGTACAGGCGGTAGGCGAGCTGCGCGTTGGCGACGCCGGCCTTGCTCTTGAGGGCGAGGGCCTCGTCCGTGCCGACGGCCTCGAGGCGCTTGTCGATCTCGGTGTCGACGCGGGAGACGAAGAACGAGGCCACCGAGTGGATCGTCGAGAGGTCGATGCCCGCCTCCTTCGCGATCTCGAGGCCGGCGAGGTACGCGTCGATGACGGCGCGGTGACGCTCGAGGCTGAAGATCAGGGTCACGTTGACGCTGATGCCCGCGCCGATGACCGCAGTGATCGCCTCGAGGCCCTCGAGCGTCGCCGGGATCTTGATCATCGTGTTCGGACGGTCGACCGTGTCCCAGAGCTCGTGCGCCTGAGCGATGGTGCCTGCGGCGTCGTTGGCGAGCGTCGGCGCGACCTCGATCGAGACGCGGCCGTCGTAGCCGGCGGATGCGTCGTAGATCGGGCGGAAGACGTCGGACGCTGCGCGCACGTCGTCGGTGGTGATCGCGAAGACCGCCTCGTCGACCGAGGCGCCCGCCTTCGCGAGGTCGGCGACCTGCTCGGCGTAGGCCTCGCCCTTGGCGAGGGCGCCGGCGAAGATCGTCGGGTTCGTGGTGACGCCGACGACGTTGCGGTCGGCGATGAGGGTCGTCAGACCGCCGGTCGCGATGCGCTCGCGCGAGAGGTCGTCGAGCCAGATGCTGACGCCGGCGTCCGAGAGCGCCTGCGTGGGGGAGGATGCTGCCATTTCCGTCATCTCCTTCGTTCGCGGCTCAGGCCGCGAGGGTTTCCTTCGCGGCGGCGACCACGGCGTCGGCCGTGATCCCGAACTCGCGGAACAGGGTCTGGTAGTCGGCGCTGGCGCCGAAGTGCTCGATCGACACGGCGCGGCCGCGCGTGCCGAGGTAGCGGTGCCACGACAGCGAGAGGCCTGCCTCGACCGACACGCGGGCGGTCACGGCTGCCGGCAGCACCGACTCGCGGTACTCCGCCGTCTGCTCCTCGAACCACTCGAGCGAGGGCGCCGACACGACCCGGGCCTGCACGCCGTCGGCGGCGAGGCTGTCGCGGGCGGCGAGGGCGAGCTGCACCTCGGAGCCGGTGGCGATCAGGATGACGTCGGGCGTGCCGTTCGCGGCCTCGCCCAGCACGTAGGCGCCCTTGGCGACGTTGGCCGCGGAGGCGAGCACGTCGCCCGCCGCGTCGCCGTCGCCGCGCTCGAACACCGGGATGTTCTGGCGGGTCAGGGCTATGCCGGCCGGGTTCCGGCGGCGGCGCAGGATCTCGAGCCAGGCGTGCGACACCTCGTTGGCGTCGGCGGGGCGGACCACGTCGAGGCCGGGGATGGCGCGCAGCGTCGAGAGCTGCTCGATCGGCTGGTGCGTCGGGCCGTCCTCGCCGAGCGCGACCGAGTCGTGCGTCCACACGAACACGCTCGGGACGCCCATGAGCGCGGCCAGGCGCACGGCGGGGCGCATGTAGTCGCTGAAGATGAGGAACGTGCCGCCGAAGGCGCGCGTCGGGCCGTGGAGCACGATGCCGTTGAGGATCGCGGCCATGGCGTGCTCGCGGATACCGAAGTGCAGCACGCGACCGTAGGGGTTGCCGCTGAACTCGTGCGTCGACCACTCGGTCGGGATGAACGAGGCGGCGCCGTTGATCGTCGTCAGGTTGGACTCGGCGAGGTCGGCCGAGCCGCCCCAGAACTCGGGCAGCGCTCCGGCGAGGGCGTTGATGACCTTGCCGGAGGCGGCGCGGGTCGACACCTGGGTGCCGCCCTCGAAGACCGGGAGGACCGACTCGATGTCGACCGGCAGTTCGCCGGCCTCGAGACGGGCCAGCAGCGCGGCGCGCTCGGGGTTGGCCGCCGCCCACGCGTCGAAGCCGACCTGCCACTCGGCGTGCGCCGCGGCGCCGCGCTCACCGGCGGCACGGGTGTGGGCGAGCACGTCGTCCTCGACCACGAAGGTCTGCTCGGGGTCGAAGCCGAGCACCTCCTTGGTCGCGGCGAGCTCGGCGCCGCCGAGGGCGGAACCGTGGATCTTGCCGGAGTTCTGCTTGCCGGGGGAGGGCCAGCCGATGATCGTCTTCAGGATGATGATCGACGGCTTGTCGGTCTCGCCCTTGGCGGCCTCGATCGCGGAGTGGAGCTCGGCGACGTCTTCGACGTACTGGCCGGTCTTCTTCCAGTCGACGGTCTGCACGTGCCAGCCGTAGGCCTCGTAGCGCTTCGCCACGTCCTCGGTGAAGGCGATGTTCGTGTCGTCCTCGATCGAGATCTGGTTCGAGTCGTAGATGACGACGAGGTTGCCGAGCTGCTGGTGGCCGGCGAGCGAGGAGGCCTCGCTCGTGACGCCTTCCTGCAGGTCGCCGTCGCCGGCGACGACGTAGACGAAGTGGTCGAACGGCGAGGTGCCGGCGGCGGCCTCGGGGTCGAACAGGCCGCGCTCGAAACGCGAGGCGTAGGCGAAGCCCACGGCCGAGGCGAGGCCCTGGCCGAGCGGACCGGTCGTGATCTCGACGCCCGCGGTGTGGCCGTACTCGGGGTGGCCCGGGGTCTTCGAGCCCCAGGTGCGCAGCGCCTTGAGGTCGTCGAGCTCGAGGCCCGTGCCCTCCAGGTAGAGCTGCACGTACTGCGTGAGCGACGAGTGGCCGGCGGAGAGGATGAACCGGTCGCGACCGAGCCAGTGCGGGTCGGCCGGGTCGCGGCGCATGACCTTCTGGAACAGCAGGTAAGCGGCGGGCGCGAGGCTCATCGCCGTGCCGGGGTGGCCGTTTCCGACCTTCTCGACGGCGTCGGCGGCGAGCACACGTGCGGTGTCGACCGCGCGCGCGTCGATGGATTCCCACTGCAGTGCCATGGGGCGGTGTTCCTTCCGTTGGAGTCGCGAACCGGCATCCTGTGGCCGGCCCGTTCGCGAGGAGACGCGGGTGGCGCGCACAGATCGACGGTCGACTCGGAAGGGGCGCCCGAATGGACGGCGATTCTCGGAGACCGCGCCGTCGGGCGCGCTTCCGTCAGTATAGAGACGTCGGGGGTTACGCCGTCTTGTCGTGGTCCTCACGGCGGCGCCGTCCCGATGTGCGGCGGAACCGCGGGGGAGGGCGGCGCCGCGGGGTGCGACACGCGATGTCATAGAATCGAGTCCGTGCGAGCGCCGTGCGGCGTTCGAGCGCGCGGAAGAGGGACGATGCAGGACACGATCGACACGACGACGACCCGGGCGACCCCGACCCTCCGCCGGAAGATCGCCGCGTACGTCGCGCTGACCAAGCCGCGCGTCGTCGAGCTGCTCCTCGTGGTCACCGCGCCGACGATGATCCTCGCTGCAGACGGCTTCCCCGACCTGTGGCTGCTCGTCGCCGTCCTCGTCGGCGGGTACCTCAGCGCGGGCGCCGCAGGCGCATTCAACTGCTACATCGACCGCGACATCGACCGGGTCATGAAGCGCACGAGCAACCGCCCCCTCGTGACGGGCGAACTCACCGACCGGGAAGCCTTGGTCTTCTCCTGGGCGATGGCCATCGCCTCCGTCATCTGGTTCGCGGTGTTCACGAACTGGCTCGCCACCGCGCTCTCCGTCGCGGCCATCCTGCTCTACGTCGTCTTCTACACGCTCATCCTCAAGCGGCGCACGGCCCAGAACATCGTGTGGGGCGGCATCGCCGGTTGCATGCCCGTGCTGATCGGCTGGGCGGCCGTCACCGGCAGCCTCGACTGGGCCCCGGTCATCCTGTTCCTCATCATCTTCCTGTGGACGCCGCCGCACTACTGGCCGCTGTCGATGAAGTACCGCGCCGACTACGCGGCGGCGGGGGTGCCGATGCTCGCCGTCGTGCGCGGCCGTGCGCAGGTCGGCATGCAGGTCATCCTCTACGCGTGGGCGATGGTGGCGTGCTCGCTCATCCTCATCCCCGTCGCGGACATGGGGATCACGTACACCGCCGTCGCGATCGGCGTCGGCGGCTGGTTCATCTACGAGACGCACCGGCTGTACGCCCTCGCGATCCGTCACGCGGAGGTCTCGCCGATGCGCGTCTTCCACGGCTCGATCGCGTATCTCTCGCTCGTCTTCCTCGCGGTCGCGATCGACCCGCTGCTCGCGTTCTGATCGCGGGCGCGCGGCATCCTGATCGCGCCCGACCGGGCGTCCTGCACGCCCGAACCGCGCTGATCGGATGACCGCTGCCCGGCCGTTGCTCTCGCGCCGCCGGCGCGCGAAGGATGCCCGCTGCCCGACGGCTGCCCGCGCACTGCGGGCGAGTCGAGGATGCTCGCACGTCGGGCATCCGCGCGCACCCGTCCGGATGAGCGGTCCGGCACCGTCTCCGCAGCCCGCACGCCGAAGCCCCGGGCATCCTGCAGGATGCCCGGGGCTTCATCGTCGTTCAGACCGTGCGCGCGGCCTCGGGCTCCGCATCGACCGACGACGCGGCCGGCTGCTTCAGGCTGAGCACCGAGAGCGTCATGGTCGCGGAGAGCAGGGCGGCGAGCACCATGTGGATGCCCACGAGCAGCGGCGGCAGGCCGTGCCGTGCCTGCCAAAGGCCGACGGCGATCTGCACCAGCTCGAGCAGCAGGAGGGCGAGGAACCAGCGCCTGGCCGGCAGCGCGAGCCGGAACGCCGCGACGACGAGCACGAGGGTGAGCGCGAAGAGCACGTAGCCGGGCCACGCGTGGATGTGCTGCAACAGCACCGCGTCGAAGCCGTTGCGGCCCGCCGCCGAATCGCCCGAGTGCGGTCCCGCACCGGTCGTGAGCACGCCGAACACGAGCGAGATCGCGAGCGCGAGCGTCGTGACGTGCGTGAGGATCGCGAACCACTTCGGGGCGGCGGGGACGCGCGGGCCGCTCGGCTGGTCGAGCCGGAAGAGGAAGACGGCCGTGACGCACACGAGGGCGAGCGAAGAGAGGTAGTGGAAGCCGACGATGAACGGGTTCAGGCCCGTCCACACCGTGATGCCGCCGACGATCGCCTGGGCGACGATGCCGAGTCCCACGACGAAGGAGAGCGTGAAGAGGTCCTGGCGCTTCGCCCCGGCTCGGCGGTTGTACCGGATGACGAGCAGGAACACGGCGAGCGCGACGATCCCGACGACCCCCGTCATCAGGCGATTGCCGAACTCGATGAGCGAGTGGTAGCTCAGTTCCTCGGTCGGGACGAGCGATTCGGCCGTGCAGAGCGGCCAGGTCGGGCAGCCCAGTCCGGAGGCGGTGAGGCGCACGGCGCCGCCGGTCGCGATGATCGTCGTCTGCGCGACGAACGAGAGCCACGCGAAGACGCGGAGGGCCGTGGGGATTCGGGCTGGAGCCGGGGAGCTGGTCACGGAACTCGATCCTGTCGGAACGGCGCTGGGACGCCCCTGGGAGAGAGGCGGCGGCCCGGGCCGACACTGTAGACTGGGCACTTGGTGAATCGCACGGCGACGCACGAGGCAGTCGCCGGATTCCCGCCCATTCTAGGTTTCGCACCGCTACCGCCCGCACATCGCCCGCATCGCCGCACACGCCTCGAACGGCGAGCGGGCGGCCGGACTGACATCCGGTGCACGGGAGGAGAAGAGGAGAGATGACGGACGTTCTGATTGACCGCCCAGAGCTCGAAGGACTCGGCCAGTACGAGTTCGGTTGGGCAGATTCCGATGTCGCCGGAGCTTCGGCCCGTCGCGGACTGTCGAAGGAGGTCGTCGCCGACATCTCGGGCCTCAAGAACGAGCCCGAATGGATGCTGAAGCGCCGTCTCCGCGCGCTGCAGCTCTTCGACCTCAAGCCGATGCCGAGCTGGGGCGCCGACCTCTCCGAGATCGACTTCGAGAACATCAAGTACTTCGTGCGGTCGACGGAGAAGCAGGCCCAGTCGTGGGAGGACCTGCCCGAGGACATCCGCAACACGTACGAGAAGCTCGGCATCCCCGAGGCGGAGCGTCAGCGCCTCGTCGCGGGCGTCGCCGCGCAGTACGAGTCCGAGGTCGTCTACCACCAGATCCGCGAGGACCTGGAGGAGCAGGGCGTCATCTTCCTCGACACCGACACCGCGCTCCGCGAGCACCCGGAGATCTTCCAGGAGTACTTCGGCACGGTCATCCCGGCCGGCGACAACAAGTTCGCCGCGCTCAACACCGCCGTGTGGTCGGGCGGCTCGTTCGTCTACGTGCCCAAGGGCGTCCACGTCGAGATCCCGCTCCAGGCCTACTTCCGCATCAACACGGAGAACATGGGCCAGTTCGAGCGGACGCTCATCATCGCCGACGAGGACAGCTACGTCCATTACATCGAGGGCTGCACCGCCCCGATCTACAAGAGCGACTCGCTCCACTCGGCCGTCGTCGAGATCATCGTGAAGAAGAACGCCCGCGTTCGCTACACGACGATCCAGAACTGGTCGAACAACGTCTACAACCTGGTCACCAAGCGCGCGGTCGCGCACGAGGGCGCCACCATGGAGTGGATCGACGGCAACATCGGCTCCAAGGTGACGATGAAGTACCCCTCGATCTTCCTCATGGGCGAGCACGCCAAGGGCGAGACCCTCTCGGTCGCCTTCGCGGGCCCCGGCCAGCACCAGGACGCCGGCGCGAAGATGATCCACATGGCGCCGTACACGCAGTCGTCGATCGTCTCCAAGTCGATCGCGCGCGGCGGCGGACGTGCCGGCTACCGCGGCGAGGTCCGCGTCGACGCGAACGCGCACCACGCGGCCAACACCGTGCGCTGCGACGCCCTGCTCGTCGACACCATCTCGCGCTCCGACACGTACCCGGCGATCGACATCCGCGTCGACGACGTGCAGCTCGGCCACGAGGCGACCGTCTCCAAGGTCTCCGAGGAGCAGCTCTTCTACCTCATGTCCCGCGGCATCCCCGAGGACGAGGCGATGGCCATGATCGTGCGCGGCTTCATCGAGCCCATCGCGCGCGAGCTCCCGATGGAATACGCCATGGAACTGAACAAGCTCATCGAGATGGGCATGGAAGGCAGCGTCGGCTGAGCATGACCAGCGTCACCCCCACCAGCACCGCCATGCCCACCGAAGGCCAGCACGGCCTCAAGGCCCACTCCGACGGTGACTGGGACCGCACGGTCCCCGTCCAGACCCGATCCGAGCGCTTCCGCTCCGTGAACGTCGCCGACTTCCCCGAGGTCGACGGCAAGGAGCACGTCTGGAAGCTCTCGCCCGTCGCGACGTTCGCCGACCTCACCAACGGCGAGATCAGCGGCGCCGTCCCGACGCTCGAGCTCCACGAGGCCGACGGCGTCGACGTCTCCTGGATCGCCCGCGACGACGAGCGCATCGGCGCCGCCGGCATCCCCGAGGAGCGCGCGAGCGCGAACGCGTGGTCGAGCTTCGAGCAGGCGCTCCTCATCTCGGTCACCGGCGAAGACGAGAAGGTCGCGGGCGTCACCCGCACCGGCCTGGGCACCGCGCCCCGCGCCGCCCACACGGTCATCGAGGCGGCGCCGAACAGCCGCGGGCTCGTCGTCCTCCGCGGCACCGGCGAGGCCCGCCTCACCGAGAACGTCGAGATCCTCGTCGGCGAGGGCGCGAACCTCACCGTCGTCTCCCTCCAGGAGTGGGCCGAGGACGGCGTGCACCTCGCGAGCCACTTCGCGCGCATCGGCCGCGACGCCAAGCTCAAGCACATCGTCGTCTCCCTCGGCGGCAAGGTCGTGCGGGTCAACCCCTCGACCCACCTCGCCGAGCAGGGCGCGGACATCGAGGCGCTCGGCCTCTACTTCGCCGACGCCGGCCAGCACCTCGAGCAGCAGGTCTACGTCAACCACGACGCCCCGCACACCCGCTCGCGCGTGACCTACAAGGGCGCGCTGCAGGGAGCGGGCGCGCGCAGCGTCTGGATCGGCGACGTGCTCATCGGCAACGCGGCGGTCGGCACCGACAGCTACGAGCAGAACCGCAACCTCGTCCTCACGGACGGCACGCGCGCCGACTCGGTGCCGAACCTCGAGATCGAGACCGGCGACATCGAGGGTGCCGGCCACGCGAGTGCGACCGGCCGCTTCGACGACGAGCAGCTCTTCTACCTGCAGTCGCGCGGCATCCCGGAGGACGAGGCCCGTCGCCTGGTCGTCCGCGGCTTCCTCATGGAGATCGTCCAGAAGATCGGCGACGCCGAGCTCGAGGAGCGCCTCGTCGCGGCACTCGAAGCCGAACTCGCCGGGGAGCGCTGATGGCCGCGTCCCGTGCCTGTGCGGTCAGCGAGCTCGGCGAGAACGAGGCCAAGCGCGTCGTCATCGACGGCGTGCCGATCGCCGTCGTGAAAGACAGCGCCGGCGACATCTTCGCGATCGGCGACACGTGCACGCACGGCGACATCTCCCTCGCCGAGGGCTTCGTCGAGGACGACACGCTCGAGTGCTGGGCCCACGGGTCCAAGTTCTCGCTGAAGTCCGGCCGTCCCCTCACGCTCCCCGCGTACGAGCCCGTGCCCGTCTACCGCGTCGACATCGACGGCGACGACGTGCTCATCGATCCCGCGGTCACGCTGACCGTCTGACCCTCCGCCGCGGCAGCGCGGCACGCTACCGAAAGTGAACCGAACTCGAATGTCTACCCTCGAGATCAAGAACCTCCACGTCAACGTCGAGACCGATCAGGGCACCCGCGAGATCCTCCGCGGTGTCGACCTCGTCATCAACGAGGGCGAGATCCACGCCGTCATGGGTCCCAACGGCTCGGGCAAGTCGACTCTCGCCTACACGATCGCCGGCCACCCCAAGTACGCGGTCGTCCAGGGCGAGATTCTCCTCGACGGCGAGAACGTCCTCGAGATGAGCGTCGACGAGCGCGCCCGCGCCGGCCTCTTCCTCGCCATGCAGTACCCGGTCGAGATCCCCGGTGTGACGAACACCAACTTCCTCCGCACCGCCAAGACGGCGATCTCCGGCGAGGCCCCCGGCATCCGTCAGTGGACGAAGGACGTCAAGTCCGCCATGGACGACCTGCGCATGGACGCCTCCTTCGCCGCCCGCAACGTCAACGAGGGCTTCTCGGGCGGCGAGAAGAAGCGCAACGAGATCCTCCAGCTCGAGCTGCTCAAGCCGCAGTTCGCGGTCCTCGACGAGACCGACTCGGGCCTCGACGTCGACGCGCTGAAGATCGTGTCCGAGGGCGTCAACCGCGCCCACTCGAACACCGGCCTCGGCGTGCTGCTCATCACCCACTACACGCGCATCCTCCGCTACATCAAGCCGGACTACGTGCACGTGTTCGTCGCCGGCCGCGTCGCCGAGCAGGGCGGCCCCGAGCTCGCCGAGCGGCTCGAGGAAGAGGGCTACGACCGCTACGTCACCGAGGCGGCCTCGGCCGAGTAAGGCCGGGGTAGCATCAGCACATGGTCACCTCACTCGCCCCGGAGCGCTTCGACGAGATCAGCGAAGCGCTGAAGGACGTCGTCGACCCCGAACTCGGGGTGAACGTCGTCGACCTCGGCCTCATCTACGACCTCGGCTGGGATGACGAGAACGACGCCCTCGTCATCCACATGACGCTCACGAGCGCGGGCTGCCCGCTCACCGACGTCATCGAGGAGCAGACCGCGCAGGCCCTCGACGGGCACGTCGAGGCGTTCCGCATCAACTGGGTGTGGATGCCGCCGTGGGGTCCCGAGCGGATCACCGACGACGGCCGCGACATGATGCGCGCCATCGGCTTCGCGATCTGATTCCGATCGCACGAACGCCCCCGGTCCTCGGACCGGGGGCGTTCGTTGTTTCTCAGGCGGGTGGGACCGGGGGAGCGCTCAGTAGGAGTGCTCGGGGCCGGGGTACTCGCCGCTCGCGACGTCCGCCTGCCAGGCCTTCGCCGCATCCCCGAGGATGCCCGCGAGGTCGGCGTACTGCTTGACGAACTTCGGCACGCGGCCGATGGTCAGGCCCGCCCAGTCGGTCCACACGAGGAGCTGACCGTCCGCGTGCGGGCCGGCGCCGACGGAGATCGTCGGGATCGCGAGGCGCTCCGTGACGGCCTGCGCCGCTTCGGCGGGGACCATCTCGAGCACGACCGCGAAAGCGCCCGCGGCCTGGACGGCCTCCGCGTCGGCGATGAGCTGCTCGAGGCCGTCGCCGCGGCCCTGGATGAGGTGGCCGCCGAGCCCGTGCTCGCTCTGCGGAGTGAAGCCGACATGCCCCATGACGGGGATGCCCGCCTGCACGATGCGGCGGATCTGCTCGGCCGAGCGCTCGCCGCCCTCGAGCTTGACGGCGTGCGCGCCCGTCTCCTTCATGAACCGGATGGCCGTGTGCAACGCCTCCTCGGGGCCTGTCTCGTACGAGCCGAACGGGAGGTCGCCGATGACGAATGCGCGCTTCGTGGAGCGCGCCACGGCCCGCGTGAGCGGGATGAGTTCATCGACGGTGACCGGCAGCGTCGTGTCGTAGCCGAAGACGGTGTTGCCGGCCGAATCGCCGACGAGGAGGAAGTCGATGCCCGCCTCGTCGAAGATGCGGGCCGTGAGGGTGTCGTAGCTCGTGAGGCCGGTGATCTTGATGCCCTGCTGCTTGGCGTTCTGGAAGTGCCGCGTCCGGACCCGCTTGGGGCCGGCCGGGGCGCTCGCGCCATAGGTGTGCTGCTCGGGCGTTTCAGGCTGCGCTGGCATGAGCAGGATTCTAGACCCGGGCCCTGCACGGCGCGGGCCGACGGGGGAGTCGCGCGGGCGCGCGGGCGGGCGTCGAGGCATCCTCGTCATCGCGGCGCAGGAAGCGGCCGTACGGGGCCGTCCGAACTTGTACGCTGGTCGGAGTCAGAGAGGGCAGGGATGGACAAGCAGCGTGACTTCGTTCTCAGGACCATCGAGGAACGAGGCGTCAAGTTCGTACGACTGTGGTTCACGGACGTCGTCGGCACCTTGAAGTCGGTCGCGATCGCGCCGGCCGAGGTCGAAGGGGCGTTCACCGAGGGCATCGGCTTCGACGGCTCCGCCATCGAAGGCCTGTCGCGCACGTCGGAATCCGACCTGCTCGCCTTCCCGGACCCCACGACGTTCCAGCTGCTCCCGTGGCGCGGTGACATCGACCCGACGGCCCGCATGTTCTGCGACATCTCGACGCCGGACGGCGCCCCCGCGGTCGCCGATCCGCGCAACGTGCTGAAGCGCACGCTCGAGAAGGCCGCCGACCGCGGGTTCACGTTCTACACGCACCCCGAGATCGAGTTCTACCTGCTGAAGTCGGCGAAGTTCGGCCCCGAGGGCCCGGAACCCGTCGACAACGCGGGCTACTTCGACAACGTGCCCGGCGGCACCGCCCACGACTTCCGCCGTCGTTCCGTGCGGATGCTCGAGGACCTCGGCATCTCGGTGGAGTTCAGCCACCACGAGGTCGGCCCCGGCCAGAACGAGATCGACCTCCGCTACGCGGACGCGCTCGCGACCGCCGACAACATCATGACGTTCCGCACGGTCATCAAGGAGGTGGCGATCGAGCAGGGCGTGTACGCGACGTTCATGCCGAAGCCCTTCTCCGAGCACCCGGGCAGCGGCATGCACACGCACCTCTCGCTCTTCGAGGGCGAGAAGAACGCCTTCTACGAGCCCGGCGCCCAGTACCAGCTCTCCAAGATCGGCCGGCAGTTCGTCGCGGGGCTCCTGCGCCACGCGCAGGAGATCTCGGCGGTCACCAACCAGTTCGTGAACTCGTACAAGCGCATCTGGGGCGGCGACGAGGCGCCGAGCTTCGTCTCGTGGGGTCACAACAACCGTTCCGCGCTCGTTCGCGTGCCGCTCTACAAGCCCAACAAGGGCCAGAGCGCCCGCGTCGAGTACCGCGCCATCGACTCCGCGTCGAACCCGTACCTCGCGTTCGCGCTCCTGCTCGCCGCCGGTCTCAAGGGCATCGAGGAGGGCTACGAGCTCCCGGCCGAGGCCGAGAACAACGTGTGGGAGCTCTCCGACGCCGAGCGCCGCGCCCTCGGCTACGACCCGCTGCCGACGAGCCTCGACGCAGCGATCCAGTACATGGAGGAGTCCGAGCTCGTCGCCGACACCCTCGGCGAGCAGGTCTTCAACTACGTGCTGGCCAACAAGCGCGCCGAGTGGCGCGGCTACCGGGCTCAGGTCACGAAGTTCGAGCTCGACCGCAACCTCGGCATCCTCTGACGTCGGCATGCCCCGCTCGCCCCTCGGTCTGACCGCTTCGGCGCGGGCGGGGTTCGACGACCTCGGTGCGGCGACCGCCGGTGTGGAAGCGCTCGCGGCCGCGTCCGGGGTCGCCCCTCCGGCGCTGCTCGACGCCTTCGCCCTCGCCGCCGACCCGGATGCCGCGCTCGCGTCGGTGACGGAGCTGCGGCGCCGTGCGCCCGACTCCGTCGACCGGCTGCTCGCGGAGCCGCAGTCCGCCGCGCGATTGAGCCGCCTCGTCGGCGCCTCGCGCGGCCTGGCCGACTTCCTGGGGCGGGAGACGGCAGCCCTCGAGCGCCTGACGGCACCACCGCGGCCGCCCGCGGACGCCGAGGCGGCGCGGGCGACGCTCGTCGCTGCGGTCGAATCGGCGCCGGCCGACGCGGACGTGGATGACCTGGCTCGTCGGCTGCGCCGGGCCTACCGGAGCGAGCTCGTCGAACTCGCAGTCTGGGACCTCGGCGGCGATGCCGTCCCCATCCTCGACCGCGTCGCCGCCGGGCTCGCGGACCTCGCCGCCGCGGCGCTCGACGCCGCGCTGGCCGGCGCACGCCGTCTCATCTCGAACGCCCCCG
Source organism: Agromyces seonyuensis (assembly GCF_009789225.1). Lineage (GTDB taxonomy): Bacteria > Actinomycetota > Actinomycetes > Actinomycetales > Microbacteriaceae > Agromyces > Agromyces seonyuensis. The sequence continues at coordinate 162,643 of NZ_WSTA01000001.1, forward strand.
GCGCCACGGCCGCCTTCGGACGCTACCCCGCCGAACAGGTCGACGCCGTGCGGCTCGCGATCATCGGCATGGGCAAGGCCGGCGCGCGAGAGCTCAACTACGTGAGCGACGTCGACGTCATCTACGTCGGCGACTCCGCCGACGAGGAGATCCTGCCGACCGCCCGCGCCCTCGAGATCGCCACGCGGCTCGCCGTGACCGTCCAGCGGCTCATCGGCGAACCCGGCATCGAGCCGCCGCTGTGGGAGGTCGACCCGAACCTGCGTCCCGAGGGCAAGGACGGCGCGCTCGTGCGCACGCTCGACTCCCACCTCCAGTACTACGAGCGCTGGGCGAAGAACTGGGAGTTCCAGGCGCTGCTGAAGGCCCGCGCGATGGCTGGCGACCGGGAGCTGGGGGAGCGCTACGTCGCCGGCGTCGCACCCAAGGTCTGGACGAGCTCCTCGCGCGACGGGTTCGTCGAGGAAGTGCAGCGGATGCGGGAGCGCGTCACCGCGAACATCCCCGCCGCCGAGGTCGACCGCCAGCTCAAGCTCGGCCCCGGCGGACTCCGCGACATCGAGTTCACGGTCCAGCTGCTGCAGCTCGTGCACGGCGCGACCGACGAGGGCATCCGCCAGCGCGACACCCTCGGGGCGCTCGCCGCCCTCGCTGAGCGCGGCTACGTCGGCCGCGAGGAGGCTGCGGAGTTCGCCGACGACTACCGGGTCCTCCGGGTCCTCGAGCACCGCCAGCAGCTCCGACGGCTGCGCCGCACCCACTTGATGCCGACGGAGCCCGCCGACCTCCGGGTGCTCGCCCGTGCGTCGGGCCTCGCCCGGGGCGCTGACGAACTCGTCACCCGCTGGCACGAGATGCGCGCCCGCGTCCGGCGCCTGCACGAGCGGCTGTTCTACCGGCCGTTGCTCTCCGCCGTCGCGGCGATCCCGGCCTCCGGTCTCGAGCTCACCGACGCCCAGGCGGAAGCGCGCCTGCGGGCGATCGGCTACCGCGACCCGCGCGGCGCGCTCGCCCACATCGCGGCGCTCACCGCCGGAGTCTCGCGACGAGCGGTCATCCAGCGCCATCTGATGCCCGTGCTCATCGCGTGGTTCGCGGATGGCCCGGATCCCGACTACGGCATGCTCGCCTTCCGTCGCATCAGCGATCGTCTCGGCACGACGCACTGGTACCTCGGGCTGCTCCGCGATTCCTCCGAGGCGGCGCTGCGTCTGACCCGGGTGCTCTCGAGCTCGCGGTTCGCCGGCGAGCTCATCGAGTACCTGCCGGAGGCCGTCGCGTGGCTCGAGGACGACGCCGACCTGCGCCCGCGCTCGCTCGCCGCGCTGCAAGAGGAGGGGGCGGCGGTCCTCGCCCGTCATGCCGATCGCGACGCTGCGGCGAACGTGCTGCGCGGCATCCGTCGCCGGGAGATCCTGCGCCTCGCGATCGCCTCGATCCTCGGGACTGTCCGGATCGACGAGCTCGGCCGCGGGCTCAGCGACGTGATGGAGCACCACCTCGGTGCGCTCCTCGAGATCATCCGGCGTGACGACCGCGACGGCCTCGAGTTCGGGATCGTGGCGATGGGACGCTTCGGCGGCCGGGAGCTCGGATTCGGCTCGGACGCCGACCTCATCTACGTCTTCCGGCCGGCCGGCGACGAACCCGAGCGCGCGCAGCGGCGCGCGGTCGCGATCGTCGCCGAACTCGGGCGCTTGGTCGAGGATGCCCGACTCCCGCTCGAGCTCGATGCGGACCTTCGGCCCGAGGGTCGCAACGGCGTCGTCGCGCGTTCCCTCGACGCCTACCGCGCCTACTACGCGCGCTGGTCGCTCACATGGGAGGCGCAGGCGCTGCTCCGGGCGCATCCGCTCGCGGGCGACGCCGGCCTCCTCGCCGACTTCGCCGCGCTGGCCGACGAGATCCGCTACCCGGACGCCGTCACCGAGCACGACGTGCGCGAAGTGAAGCGCATCAAGGCCCGCGTCGAGAACGAGCGGCTGCCGCAGGGCGCCGACCCGAAGCGGCACCTGAAGCTCGGCCGCGGTTCGCTCTCCGACGTCGAATGGTTCGTCCAGCTGCTCCAGCTCGAGCACGCCGGCCGGGTGCGCTCGCTCCGCACGACCTCGACCATCGAGGCGCTCGACGCGGCCGTGGATGCCGGACTCGTCGCGAAGCACGACGCCGCCACGCTCCGCGCTGCGTGGGAGTTCGCGTCCCGCGCGAGATCGGCGCTCACGCTCTGGCTCGATCGCACGACCGATGTCCTGCCGACCGACCGCACGCAGCTCGAGGGCGTCGCACGTCTGCTCGAATACCCGCCGCGATCGGCGACCCGGTTCGAGGAGGACTACCTCCAGACCACGCGCCGCGCGCGCACGGTCTTCGAGCGCGGCTTCTACGGCGAGCCCGAACGGCGCGAACCGCGCTTCTGAGGCATCCGGGCCGCGACCCGCATCGGAGTCGTCCGTCGCCGAGTTTGCCCTGGCCGGTGCGCATTCAGCGTCCCACGCCGAGCGCTCCGGACACGACGAAGCGGGGGCCGCACCGTTCGGTGCGACCCCCGCTCTGGGTTCGTCGGATCAGACGCCGTAGTAGAGCTCGAACTCGAACGGGTGCGGGCGCTGGGCGAGCGGCTTGAGCTCGCGCTCGCGCTTGTACTCGATCCAGGTCTCGATGAGCTCCTTGGTGAACACGCCGCCCTCGAGGAGGTAGTCGTGGTCGGCCTCGAGCGCGTCGAGCACGGCGTCGAGCGAACCCGGCACCTGGGGGATCGACTTGGCCTCTTCGGCGGGGAGCTCGTAGAGGTCCTTGTCGACCGGCTCGTGCGGCTCGATGCGGTTCTTGATGCCGTCGAGGCCGGCCATGAGCTGCGCGGCGAAGGCGAGGTACGGGTTGCCCGAGGCGTCCGGCGCCCGGAACTCGATGCGCTTGGCCTTGGGGTTGGTGCCCGTGATCGGGATGCGGATGGCCGCCGAGCGGTTGCCCGCCGAGTAGACCAGGTTCACGGGGGCCTCGAAGCCGGGAACGAGGCGGTGGTAGGAGTTCACCGTCGGGTTCGTGAAGGCGAGGAGCGACGGGGCGTGCTTGAGGATGCCGCCGATGTACCAGCGCGCCAGGTCGGAGAGGCCGCCGTAGCCGGCCTCGTCGTAGAACAGGGGCTTGCCCTCGCTCCAGAGCGACTGGTGGGTGTGCATGCCCGAGCCGTTGTCGCCGAAGAGCGGCTTCGGCATGAACGTGGCGGTCTTGCCCCACTGCTCGGCCGTGTTCTTGACGATGTACTTGAACTTCAGGATGTCGTCGGCCGCGTGCACCATCGTGTCGAAGCGGTAGTTGATCTCCGCCTGGCCGCCGGTGCCCACCTCGTGGTGCGCGCGCTCGAGGATGAGGCCCGCGTCGATGAGCTTGAGCGAGATGTCGTCGCGCAGGTCGGCCTGCTTGTCGACCGGCGAGACCGGGAAGTAGCCGCCCTTGTACGGGGTCTTGTTGCCGAGGTTGCCGCCCTCTTCGACGCGGCCGGAGTTCCAGGCGCCCTCTTCGGAGTCGACGGAGTAGAAGCTCCCGTTCTGCTTCACCTCGTAGCGCACGTCGTCGAAGATGTAGAACTCGGCTTCGGGGGCGAAGAACGCGGTGTCGGCGATGCCGGTCGAGGCGAGGTACTTCTCGGCCTTCTTGGCGACCTGGCGCGGGTCCTTGGCGTAGATCTCGCCGTTGCGCGGGTTGTAGATGTCGAAGACCATGATGAGCGTGCGCTCGACCCGGAACGGGTCGATGTACGCCGTCGAGACGTCGGGGATCAGCTGCATGTCGGACTCGTGGATCGACGCGAACCCGCGGATCGAGGAGCCGTCGAAGAGCTGGCCGACCGTGAAGAACTCTTCGTCGACCGTCGACGCCGGGATGTTGAAGTGCTGCTGCACACCCGGGAGGTCGGTGAAGCGGATGTCGAGGAACTTGACATCCGTCTCCTTGATGAACTTGAGAACTTCAGAAGAATCACTGAACATGTGACGAATCTCCAAGGGGGCGGGCGGGTGAGACCGGACGTCGATTTCGTACAGCCGGGAGAGACGCTACCGAGAAGGGGTTACCCCGCAGTGACGCAAATGTTTCGGCGGTGTTACACGGTGGGCGCTCGGTAGAATCGGTCGGTGCCCGACTCCACTCCCATGACCTTCGGCGACCTCGACCCCAGCAAGTATCCCGGCGAACGTCTCGGGCTCCCCGAGTCGGGCAGCGGCTCCGTGGCCCGTGCCGGTCGTCGCATCGCGGCGATCTTCGTCGACTGGGGATCGGCGATGCTGATCTCGATCCTGTTCGCGCCGTTCGACTCGCCGCAGTACACCTGGGTGACGCCGCTCGTCTTCGGCGTCCTGCAGGTGGCGTTCATCCCGACCATCGGCGGCTCGCTCGGCCACCGACTGCTGGGCATGCAGCTCGCACCGCTCGCCGGCGGCTGGGTCGGCGTCCGACGTCCGATCGTCCGCACGGTGCTGCTCCTGCTCGTGATCCCGGCACTCGTGTGGGACTCGGACCAGCGCGGGTTCCACGACAAGGTCGCCGGCACGGTGCTGATCCGTCGCTGAACACCCCGAACGCGAGAACGGGCCCGCGCGATGCGCGGGCCCGTTCGGCGTTCGAGGCGGTTCAGCGGAGCTTGCCGCGCTGCGCGCGGACCTTGTTCGGGTCGATTCCCTTCGGGATCGGCAACGAGCCCTGCAGCGAGGCGAGGCGGTTGTTGACGGCTGAGATCTCGGGCTTCGTCAACGCCTTCGGCAGCTTGTTCAGGGTGGGGGAGATGCGGTGCAGTGCGACCTCGCCCTCGCCGGCGCCGACGCGGATGACGGTGATCGGCACGTTCGGGACGATGCGGGCGACCTTGCGGCGCTCGTCGTCGACGAGCTTCTTCGTGCGGGTCTCGGGGCCCTCGACGACGAGGACGATGCCGCCCTTGCCGACCGCGCGGAACACCGCATCCTGGGTCTTCGCGTTGACGGCGACGGGCATCTCCGCGCCGATCCAGTTGCGGCGCAGCCCGCTGCGGAGCACGGCCCCGGAGGCGCCAGGCTGGCCTTCGATCTGCTTGTAGGCGGCGCGCTCGGCGCGACGGCCCAGCACGAGCATGGCGAGCAGGATGCCTGCCAGGATGCCCGCGATCACGAACAGCGTGATGTTCAGCCATCCGCCGCCGAGGACGAGCGCGAGGACCACGGCGAGAGCGATGGGCGCGACGAACACGCCGACGATGTACCACACGGCCAGGGAGTCGTAGCGGCGGGTCATCTGGAAGACCTGCCACATCTGCTTGAGCCGTCCCGGCTCCTTCTGCGCGGGAGCGCTCGAACTGCGTGCCATGCCTACAGGATACCGGCGCCGGAGAGCGCGATCGGACCGTGAGTCATCCTCCACCATCGCGTTCGCTGCAAGGTGATCCACCGCCTGAACGACCGATGCGCGAGGTGGAGGCCGGTCGACGGCACCGTGTCGGCATGACGCCCGCTGCCAGACGCCGCACCGACCGCCGTGAGCCCGCCGCTGTCGCCGATCCCGCCGCGGCCGCACCGTCGCGCCTCGCAGGCTACCGACTGCTTCGGCGACTGGGCGCCGGCGCCGTCGCGGACACCTACCTCGCGATCGCGGAGGGCGATCAGCCTGATGCAGCACCGGTCGTGCTTCGCGCCTTCAGGATGCCCGACGGGGCGCAGGCGATCGCCGAAGTCGCGGCATTGAGCGCCGCATCGGAACGCACTGATGCCGGAGAGGACAGCGGGCTGGCTGCGCTGCCCCGTCTCCTCGACCTCGCCGCCGTCCTCGGCGGGCGCACCTGCCTGGTGCTCGAACGGCTCGCCGGCCCGATGCTGTCCGACGTCCTCGCCGAGCGGCGATTCGCGCCCGGGGAGGCGGTCACGATCCTCGCGCCTATTGCGGCCGGCGTGGTCGCCCTCGACGCTCTGGGCTTCGCGCCGACGGGCCTCGAAGTCTCGGACGTCCGATTCGACCTCGAAGGCCGGCCGCGGCTCACCTCGCTGCCCGGGCTGCTCCGCATCGGATCGGAGTCGACGATCGCGGCGCGTCGGGAGGCGCGGCGCGGTGCGTGGTCGTCGGTCGCACGCATCGTCGATGCCGTACTCGATGCGACGGAGGACGGTCGATCCGCGCCGGTTCGCGGCGTCCTCCATGGCGCGCTCGCATCGGCGGTCTTCGCGGTGCCCGGAGAGGAAGTCGAGCGAGCGCTGTTCGCCTGGGCGCGGGCGCTGCCCGTCCGCGGTGCGAGCGGCGGTATCGCTCCGCCCGTGGAGCGAACGACGTCGCGCGAGCGGGACGCCGAAGAGGCGAGCCTCGGACCCGGCCGCGCGCTCGGCGGACCGCCCGATCTGCAATCGCTGGTGTTCGCTCGGGGAGCGCAGCACGTCACCGCTCCTGGGCCGACGGACCGGCCCTTGGCGACGGCGAGTTCCTCGTGGGCGCACTGGACCGCGTCCGCTCCTGCGTCCGATCCCGGGGCGCACGCGCATGCACTCGAGGGGGTCGCGGCCCTCGGCGACGGAGCGGAGCGGGCGCGGCTCCGGGCGGCACGCCGCAGCAGGCGGGAGGCGCGCGCCGTCGCGGCAGGGTCGAGCGACTTGTGGGAGCGGTTGGCTGCGATCGCCGACCGCGGCGTGCCGCTCGCACGGGTCCGCTTCACCCTCGACCGCTACCGACGCCAGCTCGCCATCGGCGGGCTCGTCGCCGTGGCCGCGCTCGTCGTCGTCTTCACCGTGCTGCCGGCTCCGGGCGCCGGCGTGGAGGCGTCCGAAGGGGAGCCCACCGGAGGACCAACGGTCGTCGGCACCGTACCTCCGGCTGTTCCGGAAGCGACGCCGGCGGCGACCGACGGCGGCGGAATCCCCGAATCCACGGCGTCCGACGACCCCGCGCGCATCGTCGCCGGAGACGACCCGGTCGCCGCCGCCCGCGTGCTCGTCGCCGAACTGTCCCGCTGCCGGGACGAACTCTCGCTGTCGTGCCTCGAAGGTGTGGCGCAGGCGGGGTCGCCGCTCGCGGCAGCCGAGTCGGCCGCCATCACGACCGCGCGCGACGGCGGCGAGATGATCGCGGGAATCGATGCCGATGTCGCCGGGATCGAACGCATCGGCGAGCTCGACGGGCTGGGAGACGCCGTGCTCGTGCGGGTGCCGGGACGCACTGAAACGGAACCGGCCTCGCTCCTCATGATGAGGGGCGAGGCCGGTTGGCGCTTGCGCGAGTGGTTCGGCTGAACCTCGGATCAGATGCCGAGATCTGCCTCGAACGCGCCCTCTTCGAGGCGGTTCTTGATCGTCGTCAGGAAGCGCGCGGCGTCCGCACCGTCGATGATGCGGTGGTCGTACGACAGGGCCAGGTAGACCATCGAGCGGATCGCGATGGCGTCGCCCGCGACGACGACCGGACGCTTCACCACGATGCCGGTGCCGAGGATCGCGGACTGCGGCAGGAACACGACGGGCGTGTCGAACAGCGCGCCGCGCGAACCGGTGTTGGTCAGCGTGAACGTGCCGCCGGCGAGCTCATCGGGCTTCAGCGAGTTGTTGCGCGTGCGCTCGGCGAGGTCGGCGATCTGGCCGGCCAGGCCCGCGAGGTTCAGCGACGAGGCGTCCTTCACGACCGGCGTGAGCAGGCCGCGCTCGGTGTCGACCGCGATCGAGATGTTCTCGGTCGCCGGGTAGACGATCGAGTCGCCGTCGACGGTCGAGTTGATGATCGGGAACGCCTGCAGCGCCTCGGCTGCGGCGAGCGCGAAGAACGGCAGGAAGGAGAGCTTCGTGCCGGTCTTGGCGGCGAAGTCGGCCTTCACCGCGTCGCGGAGCTTGGCGACCTTGGTCACGTCGACCTCGACGACCGACGTGAGCTGCGCGGTCGAGGTCATCGACACCACGGCGCGCTCGGCGACGACCTTGCGCAGGCGCGTCATCGGGACGGTCGTGCCGCGCAGCGGCGAGGCCTCGAGCTTCGTCGCCGGAGCGGCGGCGGGGGCCGCAGCGGCAGCGGGCTGCGCCGAGAGCACGTCCTGCTTGCGGATGCGGCCGCCGACGCCGGTGCCCTGCACCTGGTTGAGGTCGACGCCCTGCTCGCTCGCGATCTTGCGGACGATGGGGGTCACGTAGGGGGCGCCGGCGTGCGACGCGGCCGCGGGAGCGGCGGGGGCCGCCGGGGCGGCGACCGGAGCCGGGGCGACCGGGGCCGGCGGCG
>NZ_WSTA01000010.1 GCF_009789225.1 Agromyces seonyuensis
CGATCTGGCGCCGGAACGAGCGGCCGGTCGCGGTGCCATCCAGTTCGGCTTGCGTGTGCTTGCCGGTGACCCAGGTCACGAACTTCCGCAGCTGTTCCCATCGCGTCACGTCCGGACGCCGGCGCACACTCGAAGCGCCGCACGCCGGGCAGCGCCAGCGTTGCGTGCCCGAGGGATGCCGACCGTTCTTGACCAGGCCGGTGCCGCATACCACGCACGTCGTCGAGTTCGGCGTCGGGTCCACGATTAAGCATCACGGACCATAACCATCCCGCTACATCCGCGCGATCACGGGCCGAGAGCGGGACCCCATCCACTCTTTCTGGCCGATAGGCCCCACTCAACGGCGTGGGCGAACCTGATGATCGCGCGCCGGGCGAAACCGCAGCACTGATGCGGTGCGGCCGATGACGCCACCAACCCCAGACGGTGAACCGCAAGCAATAGACGGTGAGCCGCAAGCAATGCCAGCTCGGTGCGCCGCTACGCCCCGACGCGCCGACTGCGGTCGGCGAAGGCGTCGAGGGCGGCGGTGATGTCGGGGGCGACCCAGATGCGGCCCCGTCGGCGCGAGTTGCCGGGGGTGAGGATGCCGCGGGCCACGAGGAGATCGAGCGCGGTGAAGATCGCTCGCGCGGACTGCGGCAGTCGCTCCTGCACGAGGCGGGAGTTCAGCACGGGATGCTCGATGGCGAGATCGACGATGCGGCGGGCTGCCGAGTCCGAGCGCACCCCGGTCAACTTCGCCTGCCAGGCATCCTTCGTCGCTTGGATGTCGTCGACGAGCCGGCGGCCGTTGACGACGGCGAGCACGACTCCGTCGGCGAAGACGCCGACGATCGGAGCGAGATCGCCGGCGCGGTACCTGGTGAGCGCATCGAAGTAGCGCTCCTGTTGCTGGAGGATGCCCGCAGAGATCGGAACGGTGACCGAGCGAGTGAGCCCGGCACGCCGCAGGGCGGCCTGTACGAGCGCGCGTCCGGTTCGGCCATTGCCGTCGGGGAACGGATGGATGGTTTCGAACTGCGCGTGCGCGACCGCGATGTTCGCGAGCGGCGCCCCCGAGGGGCGCAGGGAGAACTCGATCAGATCGTCGAGTGCGCCTTCGACGCGGTCATGGTGCGGTGGGACGAAGTCGGCACCGTGCGGCGAGAAGTTCGTGCGTGCGCCGCCGCCGATCCAGACCTGCTCCGTACGGTAGCGCCCGACGATGCGAGGGTCGGAACGCTCCAGGAGTTCGCGGTGCATCGCGATGATGGTGTCATGGTCGAGCCGGCTCGACGCCGCGAGCGCGGCCTCCATTGCTCGGACGTTGCTCACGATCAGCGGGGCGTTGCCGTCGGTGCGTTCTCCGAGTTCGGCTTCGGCGATCGCTCGGGCGCTGCTGGTCAGGTGCTCGATCTGCGAGCTCGACGCGGACTCGCTGCGCAGCAGGATCGAGGCGAACGGTGCGGTGATCGCCCCGACCTCGACGTCGAACCGCACCAGTTGCTGTTGCGCGTTCTGCACTTCGCCGATCAGCTCGTCGGGCAGTTCCACCTGGAGATCTGAGATCGACGGCGTGATGGATGCCTGGTAGGGGCGGCTGATGCGTTGCCAGACGGTGTCGGAAACCGAGTCCTTCGGGATCCGCGGAACCCACGGCAGCTCCTCGTACGAGACGGCGGTGGGCGCCGCGGCCAGTTCCGGTTTCTCGTCCATCGGCATCCTTCAGCAGCGCGTGAGGTTAATGAAGTTTAGCAACACTAAGTTCATTAGCTGCCGTGCATGCTGAACGCTGTTGGCGAGTTCCGCTGGAGGTCAGGCTGTCGCCGACCACGTTCAGACCGGCTTGCTGCGGCGATTGACCATCAACGACGACACGAACCGCACGGCGTGCGGCTGGTCCGCGCCGGTAACCTCGGTCGCCACGGGCTCATCCGGTGGAGACCCGATCGGACTCCCGTCACGAAAGCAGGCGTCATGACCTCCGCGTTCCACCGCCGCCGCGACAGCGACGCTCCGCTGACGCGGCGCATGGTGTCCCGGCTGCATCCGGCGCTCACCGACGTGCTGAACCGCCTGGAGGGCTCGCCGCTCAGGCAGTCCTTCACTGACCGCGCCGTCGAGGTGTCGACGTCGAAGGCGTTCGCCGATCCGGTCGACACGGCGGCTGCGCTGACCGCCCACCGTTGGCTGCTCGAGCGCGCCGACGGGGATGGCATCCCGCTCACCGCAGCCGGGTACCTCAGGCCGGCCGACGTGCAAGCGCTCGCAGCCGTGCTGCCGAGCATGCAGGACTGGATCTTCGCGGTCCACCGTGAGATCGACGCCCATCCCGTGCTGGACTTTCGGGAACACCTGCGCGACATCGGGCTGCTCCGCAAGTTCAAGGGAACGCTTCGGCTCACCCGCCTCGGCCGCGCGGGGCTCGCCGACGGCGCCGCGCTCTGGCAGCACCTCGCCGACCAGCTCGTTCCGGCCGAAGCCGGCTTCGCGGCCGACGCCGCCGTGGTCGTCCTCGTCCACGCGGCGACGACCCCGGGCGGAAAGCTCGACGTGGCTGTGGTCGCGAAGACGCTGACCGCGCTCGGCTGGTCGCACCGCGACGGCACCCCGGTCGCACAGGGCGAGGTCTTCGGAGTCTGGAACGACCTCTGGGTCGCCGTCGGGAATGTCGGCGAGCGAGCCGGCGACCGCCGCTCGGATCGCACTCTCAGCGACACCGCCCGCATCCTCGTCCACGACGCGTTGTTCGAGGAGATGCCGGGCGAGGGCGCTCGCTGACAGACGCGCGCCGATCTGAAAGGATTCGACGTCGGCAGCGCAGTGCCGGCCGCCGCACACCCGTCCGCGCGACGACCGGTTCGCAGCGGTCCGCTGGCGGCACCTCCGCAAGCTCGCGATCGGCACCGAGCACGCCGTCGACGACGAGGAGTTCGTCGGGAGCCGCGTCTAGCGAACCAGCGACCCCCGCGCCTGCAGCAGGAGTTCGATCGGGTGCGCTTGCCGTAAGCGCGCGTCGATCGCAGAGGCCGTTCATCATCGGGTGGATGGCGGAAGGCTCGATTCCGGGCTCGCTCTGCCCGTGCCCGCCTCGCAGCACAGGCTGCGGCTGTCTACGGCCCGAGCAGCGCGAGCGGCACCACCGCGACGCCGTCGGGGCGGCGGTAGGCGTACTGGCCGGTCGTGAGGATGACCCGTTCGGTGACGCGATCGCCGAGCTCGGCGTGCAGCCAGTTCAGGTGCCGGACGTCCTTGTCGTCGACGCCGGCGGCGAGCTTGACCCCGACCGCGACGATCCGGTGGTCGCCGCGGTGCACGATGAAGTCGATTTCGCGATCGCCGTTGCGGGTGCGCAGATGCCCGACGCGGGCCTCCGCGGCCTGGGCGTACGTCTGGATGCTGAGGGCAGCGAGCGCTTCGAAGAGGCGTCCGAGCATCGGCCCGGGCTGGGGGCCGAGCGGGGCGACGCCGCGCGCGCCGAGGAGGCTGTCGGCGTCGAGGTCGAGGAGTCGTGCGGCGAGCGCAGGGTCGGCGAGGAAGTGCTTCGGCGCGCCGGCGAGGCGCGTGAACGGGTTCGCGAGGGGCGACCAGGCGTCGACTGGGTCGAGCAACCAGAGTTTCGCGAGTGCATCGCGGTAGGCGATCGTCGTCGTCTTGGCCGGCTTCTGGTCTTCACCGGGCGTCGCCGCGTCGAGGATCGCGTTGTAGCTCGCCGTGGACGCGGTCGCCGCCGCGTAGGCGCGCAGCCAGCCGAAGAGGGTGCCCGGCCGGCGTACTCGGGTGCCGAGTTCGGGGAGTTCGCGTTCGGCGATGTTGGCGAGGTACCCGTCGAGACGGTTTCGCTGCAGTCGCGGTGCGAGTCCACGGATGCCGGGGAACCCAGACGCGAGGATCTCGTCGACGTACGTTTGCACTCCGATATCGGTCTGACCCTCGATGGATGCCTCGCCGCCGAGCAGTGCCGCCAACGACACGGTCGGCGTCTCGATCGAGCGCTCCGCGAAGCTGAGCGGACGCATCCGCAGGCTGACGATCCGACCCGCGCCGGAGTGCAGCGGGACGTCGGCCGGCGGTGCGGCGCTGCCGGTCAGCAGGAACCGGCCGCCGGCGTAAGGGTCGTGGTCGACGCTGCGCCGCACGCGATCCCAGAGCTCGGGGAGTCGCTGCCACTCGTCGAGGACGACCGGGGTCGTCGACCGGTCGATGAGCCCGAAGTCGCTGGCGAGGATCTGTGCGGTGTCGGACTCGTCGACCGCGAAGAAGGTACCGGCCCGCCGCCGCGCAGTCTCGGATTTTCCGACGCCGCGCGGCCCATCGAGCGCGATCGCGGCGAGCCCCGGCAGCAGCTCGTCGAGCTCGCCGTCGATGATCCGGGGGAGGTAATCGACCATGCGTCTACGCTACCGTGAGCATTTCTTCTACGCTACCGTGAGCAGGAGATTTACCTGCTACCGCTAGCAGGACTCGGCGTTCGGTTCGTGGGCCGATGCGGCTCCCGGAAGGCCGTGATCATCTGACGCTTACAGATCATCATGACCGGCATCTCAACGGCGCTCCGCCGATGCCGGCGGCTCCCATCGGCGATGCCGGTGCCGCGATGGGAGCCACTGCGCGGCATCCGCCCGGTGTCAGGCGCTCGCGATCACGGTGCCGTCGTCGCCGTCGATGATGCTGCCGCCGGGCCAGGAGCGGCGGTCGCCGTCCACGATGAGGTCGAACGCGCGCAGCGGGGTGAGGCCGGCGCGTCCGAGGGCGAGCCAGTCGGTCCAGTCCTCGGGGATCAGGGCACAGGTGCGGTAGCCGTGCGGGCCCGTGGTGTCGACGACGAAGCGCTCGTCGCCGCGGGCGAGCAGCTCCTCGAGCCGGCGGTCGAGGCAGAGCCGCAGCATGTACCAGTCGACGGCGGTGAACCCGAGGCGGTGGAAGGATGCCGCGTGCAGCGGCCACACGAGCGGCGTCGCGACCCGGTCGCCGCGGATCGCCTGCGCGGTGTAGACCATGAAGCTCGGGCCGGGGAAGTACGGCGGGAAGTCGAGCAGCGCGCGGCACCAATCGAGACGGAGCTCCTCGGGCACGCCCGCCCAGCGGTCGCCGTGCTGGTAGACGGGGTAGAGGTCGGAGCGCTGCGACAGGTCGCGCGCGACGGGTGTGTGCTCGCCCGGAGCGTCCGCGGTCGGATCGGCGGCCTGCGCCGGGATGGCAACGGGTGGCTCGCCGGAGGACGCACGGCGGGCGAGGTCGCTGAACTCGAAGTACTCCTCTGCGGGCATGGGGACCTCCTCGAACGGGGAGGCTCGCGCCTCCGTCGACTTGCCCGGAACGCTCGCCCGGGCCGGTTCTTCCCCTGGGGCACCCCGCTCGACGGAGGGGGTTGCCGTGCAGCCGGCCAGGTACCGACAGCTGCAACTCGTGAACCTGCGACCAGTGTGGCATGGAGGACCGACACTCGGCTGGGAACCTGGTCGGCGCCGACCCAATCAGCAAAGGGAGGCAGCCGGCCCATGACGCTGTAGTGCTGTCAACCTACGCGCTGCTTCACGCAGGCGGCGATTGACTTGGCGACCTCCTCAGGGGCTTCATGCTCCCAATAGCGGAGCACGATCCAACTCGCAGAGACGAGGCGGCGCGTGGTATCAAGATCCCGGGCAATGTTTCGAGCGACCTTTGGGTCCCAGTACTCCCGATTCGAGACCGGGCGCTGATAGTGTTCTGGGCAACCATGCCAGAAGCACCCATCGATAAACACAGCTACCTTCTGTCGAGTAAACACCACATCGGCCGTTCTGTTGAGTCGCGGGATCGGTCGAAAGTTAACCCTGTACCGCAGCCCGACGGCATGGAGCAAGCGGCGGACGGCAAGCTCTGGCTGTGTGTCCCTTCCCCTATTGGCCTTCATTGAACGGCGCACGCCTTCTGAAGATGCCCATGACTTTCGCTCAGGTGTCAACTGTTTTACGCCGATCGGGTAATGTGGCTATTCGCAGTTGAGGGTGTGCTGAGCCGAGCGTTGGTCGGGGTGGGACCGGGCGAATGACGGCGTCGAGGTCTCCGAGCGGGGGCACTCTCGCCCTTCCCGTCCCGAAGACCTCGACTTGCTTCACGTTGCCGGCTCATCGCATGCAAAGAGGACTTCGGGCCGCAAGTCGACGCAATTCCGGAATCTGTTGTTTCGGTGCGCAACCTGGGCAAAAGCACTCTCCCAATTACGCTGCTTCCTCCTCCAGCCTTACGGACTTGCCAAGGAGGTCGGCGAGGTGCGTGCCAATGGCCGCAGCTAGGTTCACGGGCACTGCATTGCCAATCTGCCGCCCCTGAATGGTCTTTGGGCCGCGAAGAATCCACTCGTCCGGGAAGGTCTGAATGCGGGCCGCCTCGCGCACAGTCAATTGGCGCGGCAGAGTCGGGTGAATAGGAGGATGGAAACCGCCTAGATGATCTCCATTCGGGCCGTAGCCGCCGCCGGCCCTGATTGTCATCGACGGCTTTGAAGCGTCAAGTCTGGAACGTCGGTAGTTCGGGTCAACTTCGCCCGGTGCCAGCTTGTCCCACCTCTCAGCAACATGCGTCGCATGGCGGTTTGCTACGTGGTTGATCGCAGGATCGTAGGCTCTCTCGGCCAGATCGCCGATCGCCTCTCCGACAGTCGGCTGACTAGTCGCAGTAGTGGGATTGGGCAAGCTAGCTTCAGCGTCTCGAATACCGATAACGATAAGTCGACGGCGACCCTGGGGCACGCCATAGTCCGCAGCATTGAGCACGCCATATGCAAACGTGTATCCTTGTTCCTCGAGCGCATCCATGATGCCGCTCAGGTGGTCGCCATTGCGACGGTGGGTAAGAGCGCTCACGTTCTCGATGACGACCGCCCTCGGACGCACTTCGCTAACGACCCGCATGTACTCCTTCCAGAGGAAGTTCCGAGGATCTTTCGGGTTCCCCTTGCCCGCAGTGCTGAACCCCTGACAGGGAGGACCCCCTACTACCGCATCGACCCCGGCGTACGGGGTTGCGTCGAAGTTGCGAATGTCATCACACACAACGTTCCAGTTGGGCCGGTTGAAGGACAGGGTTTCGCAGGAGATCGGGTCGTTGTCGACGCAAACCACTGGCTCCCAGCCGGCCCGCTCGAACCCGAGGTCGAGCCCGCCACCGCCGCTGAACAAGGAAACGTAACGCATGAGACGAGCCTAGACGGGACTGCCGACACTAGCGGACGCGAAACACTGGTCGACGGCAACGGGCCACAGTCGGCCGAGGAGTGTGAGCTCGCTCGGGATGGGATGGCCTGCGGGAAGTGGGGGATTCGAGGATTCGGCCGCAGCTGGGTCGGCAGTCGGCCACGACGCCGGCCCCGTCGCAGACATGAAATGATCGCAGGCTGGGGCCAGGCTGCCCGCTGAAGACAAGGAAGCTCTCGTTTGGCTGTTCCGTGGGGTGATTTCAGTTGACCAGGAACACATGCCACTCGTGGATCGGACGGGCTTCCACCGGGTCAAATGTCGAGGGATACTGTCTGTTCCCGCGATTCTCAAGCGGCCGATCACGAGCCGCGAGTATGTTGGACATCCCAGTCTTAGCGGTTGCCGCCATGCTACAAACGATTCTGGATTCGGCTCTCGTAGGATCCGGCCGGCGGCAAGTGAAGCGGCGAAATGAAGGCTATCGACATGTCACTTGTCGAAATGGTCAGCGGATGCAAGCTTCCTACGGGTATGGGTGCTCCGGCCATCCACCCGGAAGCCTGCTGCTGATATCGCATGAATGTGATCGAGCCGGGTTGAGTCGGAATGATTCGGAGCCTTTCAATACCTCCAAGGCGAGTCATGATTCGATCAAATACCGGCTCAGGTGTGATGAAGAATATTCCCGAGCTGCACAGCCGCTCCGCCTGGAGCATGAGTCCCTTCACGATTAGCTGAGGGAGAATCCGCTTGTTGACGTTTTCCCAGTTCATTCCGAACTGGGAAGAGCGGATGGTTCGGTCCTCTTGGAGCTGAGAGATGCTCTCGCGGTAGCTATTGCTAATGTCGATTGTCTGTACCTCGACCGGGGCAAAAGAAAGAAGCGCGCCAGTCGGATCTACTGCGACGAGTACATAGTCGATCGAGTACTCGCCTCCTTCGGGCATAGCTGGAGGGAGCTTGATTTCACCGGAGTTCTGCCAGCCCTGTCCGAAGACACCTACTCGATTTCTCCCAGAGTTACTAGCGTGCACCTTGACTTGAGCCCCCGGGACCAGGAGTGGGAGGTCGTCAGCGCCAACTTGGACGTCAAGATCCTTAAATGCAATCTCGGCGACCTGCCGGAGGACGGCGAAGTCATCGAAGTACATTCGCTTTGGGCAAATCGTAACCGGGACATTGGCAATAGATACGGAACATGCCCCTCCACTGGCTCGCTTACTGCAAGGCCCTGGGACAAATGGGCACGTCTGGGATTCTGCGGTCCTTGCAGCAATATCACTCTGATCCTCTGCCGCGAAGCCGAACCACTCGAACACATGATTCACGTGGGACAGGCTACGCTATCGCCGGCCCCAGGTCTGCCAGCGCATCGACCTCGCGTATGCGGCCGATACCTAGTCAAATGCCTTGGGTATTGAGGCATCCTCCAAACTGGATCGGCCTGGGTTTCGTTCCTAGCGGTTTCTTTGTCCGGCCGGGCTCTGCTGGGCTGATTCGAGGTCAGCGTGGTGCGCGGTCTCGACCTCGATCGGGGTGCGCATGTCGAGTTCGCCGTGCAGGCGCTGGTGGTTCCACCACCACACGTACTCGAGGGTCGCCAACTCGACCTGCTCGACGGTTCGCCACGGGCCGCGCTGACGGATCAGTTCGGTCTTGTCGAGGTTGTTGACGGCCTCGGCCATCGCGTTGTCGTACGAGTCGCCGACGGTCCCGGTCGATGGCACGGCGCCGAGTTCGAGGATGCGGTCGGTGTAGACCGTCGCCATGTAGTTCGACCCGTGATCGGAGTGATGCGTCAGCCCGCTCAGGTCACCGCCGGCGTCCCTCGCGGCCATGTCGAGCGCCTGCATGTGCAGGATCTCCGCTTTCAGCGTCGCCGCGACGTTCCACCCGACGATGCGCCCGTCAGCGGTGAAGCGGCGCTGGACGAGGTCCTTCGGCAGCGCGGCGGCCGGGTCGGACTTGGTCGTGAAGACCCTCTTGGACTTCTTCACGCCGCGCACGCCGGCCAGGCGCATCAGCCGCTCGGTCTGGTCGCGGCCGATGTCCCAGCCCTGCCGGCGCATCAACGCGTGCATCTTCCGGCGGCCGTAGACGCCGTAGTTCTCCGCATGCAGGCGGGCGACCTCGGGCACCAGCAGGTCATCGCGCAGGCTCCGCGCCGACGGCGTCCTGCTCGTCGCGGCGCGGTAGCCGCGCGAGGTCACGAATCCCTTCACCGCCGGCCGGAGGACACGGCAGATGAGCTCGACCGGCGAAACGATCCCGGTGCTCGTCGATGAACCGGATCATCTTGTCGAGGGGCGGTCGAGCTCCTTGGCGAAAAACACGCTCGCGGCCCTGAGGATCTCGTTCGCCTTGCGCAGCTCGGCGACTTCCTTCTGCAGCCGCTTGATCTCAGCTGCTGCGTCCGAGGTCACGCCCGGCTTCACGCCCGCGTCGACCTCGTAGCGGCGCTGCCACAACCGCAGCGTTTCCGCGCTCATCCCAAGCAGCCCAGCCACGTGCCGGACCGCGCTCATCAAGTTCGGATGCCCCGGGCGCGCCTCAGCGAGCATCCTGAGCGCCCGCTCACGCATCTCCGGCGAGTACTTCCTGTTCATCGTCTTCCATCCTTGCTTCAAGAACGGAACGAAACCCAGGCCGATTCATACACGCTTGAATGCGAAGAGCCACGAAAATACCGTCCGCGCTGCGAACTTGCTCGTCCCGCAACTTGGCGATCACTACTGGCGCGTATCAGTGAGTTAGGGTCCATCTGAACCGCCATCCTCACCAATTTGAGACGCGGCATTGAGGAGCAGGTCAATACTCTGTTGCTTGACTCTGTCCACTAGCTGCTTCACGGTTCCGTAGCGTGAATCAAAAGGCCATCTGACGTAATGCGCGGCCCTGGCCCAATAGAACTCTTCGAGGCCAGGGCCGCAACTGTTCGCCTTGTCGAGAAGAGCTTTTGAAGCGCGTGCAGCATCCTCGGTGTCAATCAGGGTTGCGAGCCCGACTTTGCGCGCGATCGAGTCGGGGGCAGCTTCCGAGGCTTGGAGTTCGTTGGATGCAAGGAAATGGAGAAGATCCTCCCGCTCATTTTCCTGGAGCCCAACGATCGACAGCTTGACTTCAGGACTCGCTGCCAGAAGGTCAAGTCCGAAGAACGCGGCAAACTCCCCTGCGATTCGCCAGTATGGCAGCGCGTCCCGGGCCCCAAGCGGAGCCTCCTCCCTCAAGAACCGAACGATACCCTTCGCCTCAAAGCTGAATACCGTTTGGCTGTCGCTCAACTTGCCGCTGATCTCGACCGCGGAGTCCAGACTCGACGCAGTCACTGACTTCGCAAGCAGGTCACGTTCGCGCTCCTCCAGCGCGATCAGGAATCTGCCCACAATCACTCCCTTCTTCGACCGGCTCCAACATTGAATAGCCTGTTCAACCTGTACGTGGGCGCTTGCAGTTAGTTCGAATCCTAGGTGTTCTTCCCCGACACGTTGTGAACGTGTGAGGTAAGCGAAGACCTCCGGGAACGATGTGGGTACCATCCGCTTCACGGAGGTCTTCGTGACTCACGCTAACGCGCCGTTGACGCCCGAGGGGCGTCGTCGTCTTGCATCGCTGATCGTCGATGACGGTTGGGCTGTCCGTCGGGCCGCCGAGCGTTTCCAGTGCTCGCCGGCAACCGCGTCCAGGTGGGCGCGCCGCTATGGAGCCGGTCTGCCGTTGACGGACCGCTCCTCACGTCCGCGGTCCTCGCCTGCTCGACTGCCGCGGCGCACCGAACGACGCATCGTCGCGCTCCGGTTCACCCGGCGGTGGGGGCCGCATCGGATCGCCTGGCATCTGGGGATCCCACGATCGACCGTGGGCCGAGTGCTCGGCCGCTACCGGATGCCACTGCTACAAGCGCTGGATCAGGGCACCGGGCTCCCTGTCCGCAAACCGAAGCCCGTCCGGTACGTTCCGAGAGCGCGCTCCATGGATTGGAGTAGAGGCCGCGTCCAAGCAATTTGAGTGCAAGCCAACTGAATGTGAATGAAGCTTCATCGCGTTCGTCGTTCACGCGCGGTCCGTTCTCTTGATCTTCGTGCCGTGGGCGCGGTCCGGGTTCCCGTGGTCGTGCCCATTGGTACTTCTGGCGCGGCTATGCGTGCTCGGCGTCGAACCGCGCGAGCTCTGCCATGAACCACTCGAGGGTCTCGATCACCATCGAACGTGCCTCGCGATCTGCGAGGACATCGACCTGGAACGGCGGGCGCTTCTCGAGCCGATCTGATTCGATACGGATGCCCGCGACACGGTTGAGGCGCTCGCGCAGCTCCTCGCGCAGCTCGGGTTCATCGAACGGCGGACGATTCATCAAGTGTTGGAACACGACCTCGACCGATCCGTACGGATAGATCGTGAACGGCCAGATCGACTTCGGGCGCCCTGGTCCGGTTCCCGCTTCGAGGAAGCAGCTCGGTTCCGCCGTCGAGCCGTAGGAGATGTGGCCTCCGAGCCGCTCCCATCCTTCGATCAGCTCGCCGACGCCGAACACGGTCGCGGCTGAGTGCTGCTTCGCGAGCGACTCCAGGAATGCCGTGCGTTCGTCGTCCTCGTCGACGAGCGCGTCACCATCCGACCCCATTGAAAGCCCGATCAGGGCAGCGAGTTCCGGCACGCCGAGCCGTTGAGCCGTGCTTGCCCGACCCTCGGCGTTGAACTCGACCCCCTCGTCGGCGAGTACGTCGAGCGGATCACGCCCCTGGAAAGGGCTGTTCGTGTGCCACGAGAATCCGGGCGAGATAGTTCCACGGCGACCGAGGACACGGTAAGCGCCGGGAAGTCCGGAGCCCGCGATGAACTGACCGAGCGGCACAGGGTGGGTTCCGGCGACTTGCGCGAGATCTCCGTAGCTCGCCCACCGGCCTGCCGGGATCGCCTGCACCAGATCCGAGACCGTACGGGCGGGAAATCCAGATTCCGGAGCCGGTTCGCTGATCGGTCCCGTCCACGTCGCGATGATGCGCTCGGCAAGTGCACGTCCACGTTCCTCAATCGCGGTTCGATCCCATGACGGGCGATCGGCGATCTCCATGTTCATGCGCATGGACGACGAGCGAAGGTAGTCCCGCTTCAGCTCGAAGGGGTGGTTGCTGAGCTCGCTGTTGTAGGCGGTCAGCGTGAGGTTCGCGAGCGAGTGGACCGTTGCCTCGTGGAAGTCGTCGAAGGTGGCGAACTCGCCGAGGTTGCGCGACGCAGCTGCCATCCACTCGGCGGTAGGGCTCTGCGGCATGATGTGCTCGATCGTCATCGTCGACGGATCCACGTGCTCCTTGCCCGGCAGTGCGCGATCACCGGCACGCATCGGAGTGGTTTCCTCGAGCCATCCGAGGACCGCGCGTCGCTGGTGGTACTTGCCCTGGTAGTAGAACTGCTTGGTTCCGACCGCATCGATGATCTGGGCGTCGGTTGCGAAGTACTTGCGGCCGGAGGAGAAGTAGCGATGCAGCGCATCGACCGCGTCGGAGGCGTCCGCGATTTCGAGCGGTGCGCGGTACAGGATGCGGGAGAGCGCGTTCGCCGGAGCGCCGATGACGAGACGTCGAACGAGGAACGACTCGAGCAGCTGCAGTCCGCGTGCGACCTCGTCATCGGTCAGGACGCCGCCGGCGCGGAGATCTAGGAGATGCAGCACCAGTGCATCGGTCGCACCGAGCCCCCAGAGCGATAGCCGCTCGAGCTGCCGGCGAACCGCGGGCGACGATTCGTGCAGCGGAGAACGGATGACCTGCAGCATCGACGCGAGGTCGGAGAAACGACGGACTTCGTCGACGATCGCTTCGTCCGGGAGCGCATTCATTCGCTCGACCTGGGCGGTGTAGATGTCGCCGGGCTTCGAATCGGGCCGAGTGCGCTGGAGGTCGAGCCAGAACAGCGTCTCGAGGTCATTGGTCGAGAGCTTGCGCTGCAAGTCCAGCCAGATGTCGTTGTAGACGTCTTCGCCGCGCGTGCCCAGCCGCATGAACAGGTAGTTGCGGATGAGATCGCCCTGCGTGAGTTTGAGGCCCGTGTTGTTCAGCGATTCGAAGATCCGATAGACGTTGTCATCGCCGCGTGCCGTGATTGAGACGAAGACCAGGCCACTCAGAACGGCCGCTTCGATCCGATCGATATCGTGCGGGTCCTCCGGATCGTCAGCGCGGTGCAGCCCGGCGCGGAAGAACCGATACGCCTCGAGGAGACCGGAGGTGCCGGCGTGCTCGGGTGTGCCGCCGACGATGGCGCGGAATGCGGCGCGGTCCGCCTGGGTCGGGAGGAGCTTGTACTTCTCATCACCGCTCTTGAATCGGTCGACGAGATAGGTCTCTTCGACACGAGCGGCTTTCTCGGGGCGGTCGGGCTCGGTCTCCTTGTAGTGGTCGCGCAATGCGCAGAGCAGCATCGTCAGGGTGGTGAGGCGCTGCTGGCCGTCGACAACGAGGAACTCCGTGCCGCCGGCGCCTACCTGGCCCAGCGAGAGCACGAGCGATCCGGTGAAGTGCGTCGCGCGAGAGTTCTGCCGCTGCTCGTCGGCGAGCGCGACGATGTCGTCCCAGAGCCGGCCGAGCTGCTTGCTCGACCACGAGTAGGTGCGTTGGTAGAGCGGCACCCGGTACTGCTTCACGCCGGCGAGCACCGACTGCAGCTGCGTTTCTTGGACGTCCATATCGTGTCGCGGCCTTCCATATGTTTCGGAGCGGCAGTCAGGCTAGCCGTTTCCGCGGTCGTCGGTATCGGGAGAGCGCTGGTGCAGGCGGTCAGGCGATGCCCTGCAGCGCAGAACGCGCGCCGAGCACGAGGTCCGCGATCTCCAGGTCGCCTCGTGCCCGGTAGGCCTCGGCGAGCTCGTCCACCGACGCCGTGTCCGACTTGCCGATCGCGCGAGCGAGCAATGCCCGAGCCCTCGTGGGGTGGATCGTCGGTGCGGCGCCGACGAGCAGGAGGGCGTCGTGGAGTGCGTCGCCGGTCATCGCCGGCAGCTCCTCCACGTCGAAGGTTCCGTCGTCGCCGACGATGAGCAGCACCTCGGCGCCGGCTTTCAGCCCGTCGGCGAGGATGAAGCGACGGATGCTGCCGAAGGCGGGCTGGATGGCGTTCCAGGTCAGCGCCTGCGGTCCGAGCCGCGACGGGATGTTGCGGACGTCGCCGACGCCCAGCTCGACCACGCCGGCGAACGCGTGCGGTATCGCGAAGCCGCTGCCGCGCTCGTGGTCGGCGTTGATCGTCTCCCGAAGCATCCATGCGTCGACACGGCGATAGAGGCGGCGGGTGATCCAAGGCGACTTGCGAACCTTCGGACCTTGGTCTGCGAAGCGCACGACGCCTTTCTTGCATTCGTAGGGCGAGGTGTTCGCGTATGTGATCACGCTGTTCGGGCTGACCGAGTACTTCTCGGTGATCTCGGCGACGAGCTCGTCGAGAGCGATGGCGCCGCCCGCTCGTTCCACACGCTCTGCGATCGCAGGGCGGATGCCGCCGTACGTCTCGAACTCCCACTCGTCCAGGGCCCAGGAGTCCCGGTCGATACGACGGATACGATCGTGGACGGCGAGCTGGTTCCGCAGGGAAGCCAGCGTGCGAGCACTGCCCACCCGTTCGTGGATCTCCACGGAGCTCATGGGCGCTCCCTCGATCGAGAGCACCGCCGCGCTCAGGTCGGCCAGGTTGCTCGAGCGGGTCAGCACATGGTCTTCGAGAACTCGATATCCGCACGCCGTCAACCACTCGGCGATCCGCGCTTCCGCGATGGACAGCTTCCCGGTGATGTCGTCGACGGGAACGACGCCGTGCGAGTTCACGAGAGCCAGCACGGTCTCGCGCGATGCATCCATCGCCGCGGCGACGGTCGGTGCGGCGCACCATCCGTCTCGGATCTCGTACGCGTCGTCGAGGCGGTCGAGCACGCGCCATGCCTGCCGCCCGACGATCGTGACGTCGTGGGCGAGCGCAGGCATGGACGCGAGGAGATCCTCGAGTGCAAGCGCGGCGCCGATCCGCTGCCGGACTGCCTCCGCCACCGACGGGATGATTCCGTCGCCGGTCATGAGGGCGGTCGCTTGCGAACGTGCTTTCGTCTCGAGTTGTCGGATGCGTTCGCGCGTGACGTCGAAGTTCTGACCCAGAGCGTCCAGGGTGTTGGGCTTGTCGGCGAAGAGCCGCTCGGCGAGAATGCGCTGCATTCGCGGATCGAACTCGGCGAAGGCAGCATCGAAGTGATCCGCCACGTCTGCTTCCGCTTCCCAGGCGACCAGCACATCGGCGGCGACCAGCGCCTCGAGCCGACTCCGCGCTGCGATGACGTATTCCGGTGCCCCGGGCGGCAGCGCCGAACCCAGGAGCGGCTGGTCGGTGAGCCCCAGCGCCGTGTGCCAGGTCGCGATGATGCGGAGATCGTCGGCCGCTCCGGCGAGCGAGGCGGATGCTCCGAGTTCGTCCGCGGGAGTCGTGCTCGTGGCGGACGCAGAGGGCTCGTGCATCGCGGCTTCGACGAGTGAGGCGACGAACGATCGAACGGTGCCCACCCCAATTCCGGGCCAAAGGCGAATCTCGCCGATGCGGTGGTCCTGCAGGTCGGCGACAGTTGTGATCGAGCGCCGGGCGAACGCGTTCGACGCTCGAGTCGGCAGCTCGAGATCCGTGAGACGCAGTTCCGACGGAATACCGGTGAAGAGATCGCCGATCGTGCGAGCGCCGAACTCGTTCATGGCGATCTCGGCGACATCGCCGATCCGGAAACGTCGCGCGACCGCGTTGTCGTCGGTCGGGAGCGTCATCCACGGTGCTCGCTCGTGAAGGGGAACCCCTTCGAGCCACGGAAAGAGTTCGAGCCAAGTTCGGGGCATCCGTTGCAGCTTTCGGTAGGGAGGTGCAGGTGCGGTCTTCAGGCTATTCGCGGGGGTCGCGGGGAGAGTCGTCGAGCGGCACTCCATCCCCCGAACTGGGGCGGGTTGCTGCTACGGACCCATCTCCCAGGCATCCAGGATGCGCTCGTCGGTCCCCACCAGGCACGTGCGTGGGCGAGCTGCTCCGCGGTGCCTCGCTTGGGGTCAGCTACCGATACCATCGCCCGCGCTCGTCGTCCGAGAGCGGCGGTCGGTCGATGTCGCTCGTCGCGGCCGACAGCGTCGCCGGCGCCGTGGCGAACGCGTTCGGGAATGTCGCGCGGGCTTCGTCCTCGGTGAGGTCGTCGAGGTCGACGTCGAGGTCGCGATACCAGTCGAGCAGGGCATTGCCGATGTCCACCCACTCGTCGCCGTCCCATCGCTCGGTGGGGTACCGCCGGGCGCGGAAGAGCCGTCCGTGCCGTTCGTAGTAGGTGAAGCCCGGGAACGGCTGGCCCTCAGGCATCCGCTGCCTCCGCTTCCTCGTACTCCCGCACCAGCTCGTCGATCGTCGCGCCGCCTTCGATCCTCGCCGCGAAGATCTGCGACGCTTCGGCGAGCGTGTGGAGGCGGGTCCAGGGGCGCGGGCCGTGGATGCACAAGGAGATCGACTCGCGGGTGAAGCCGATCGGGTTGCCCGGCACCGACCAGTGCTCCTCGCCGTCCGAGCCGATCCATAACTCGACGTAGCAACTCCCGCACGGCAGGCGGTAGAGGCCGGGTTCGGTGGGGGAGGCCGCGGTGTTCTCCTCGCCTTCGCGGCGGATCGCCTCGACCAAAGCCTGGCCGTACTCGCGAGCGGCTCGGCGGCGCGCTCGCGGAGGCGCTCGAGCCACTCGTCGTCGAACTCGAAGTCGAACCCGTCGTCGCCCGCGCTCACGCCGCCTCCGATCCGCCGGAAGCGGCGGGTACCGCGAGCCTGGCCACCGCATCCTGCAGGAACGGCTGCGGTGCGAAGCCGGGCAGGGTCGCCTCGACGTCGCGCCAAGCGCGGGCGATCGGGATGCCTCGGTGCCGGTTGCCGTAGAGCGCGGCAACTGCCGACGTGCGGCTCCGAGCCTCCGCGCAGTGCACGAACACCGTGCGGCCCTCGGCGCGGAGCGCGGCGATCGTGTCGACGGTGTCGGCGAGGACGGCATCCGGGTCGAGGTTGGCGCCAGCCTCGTCGATCAGCCAGACGCCGACGGCCTCGACGCCGACGGGCACCTCGGACGTGCCGAGGCGGCACAACGAGACGACCGCGTCGACCTCGGCGGGCAGGTCGGCCAGCGCCGACTGCGAGCCGAGCCAGACGCCCTCGTCATGCGGATGCCGGCGGGCCGGCGTGTGCTGGAACCACGGCCGCGCGGAGCTCGGCGCGCTCGGCCAGCCGATCTTGTCGGGCTTCCCGCCGCGGGCGGCGAGCACCGCAAGGCGTACGAGGTCGTCGGCGCCGAGCCCCGGCCAGCCGTGCAGGCGCCGCTTCCACGACAGGGGCACGGCGCTGCCGCCGTAGAGCGCCCCCGCCAGGGAACCGGCGATCGCCGCGACGGTGTCGGTGTCGTTGCCGCCGCGCACCGCGCGCTCGAGGGCATCCTGCAGCGAACCGGCGCCGGCGACAGCCGCGAGGGCGCCCTGGAACGCGCGCACCACCCAGCCGTTGCTCGCGCTGAAGTCGCGGGGGTGCGCGCCGGGCGCGAGCGCCGCGTCGATGAATGCGGCCCAGCGGTCCCGCCGCTCGGCGGGCAGGTGCGCGAGGCCCGCGGCCACGTCGAGCTCGCCCGTGCGGATCGCATGCCGGATCGCGAGGCACCACAGCGCCGTCGCATCCGCGTTGTCGGGCTCCCAGTGGGTCAGCTCGGCGACCCGGGCGGCGGCGTCGACGAGGTCCGCCTCCGTGCCGTCGGCGAGCTAGCCGAGCGCGACCGGGCTCGTGCGCATGAGCGAGCCGTTGCCGCCGGAGCGGCCCTAGCGGCGGTGCTGCGCCTCGGCGGCGGCGCGCGAAGCATCCTCGGTTGTGAGCTCCGGAAGCCGGCCGAGCACGGCGCGGGTCTGCGCGCCGACGTCGCGGGCGGTGCGCGACCACTCGCGCCACTCCGCGGGGATGCGGCCGAGCACGGCCGGGTCGTTGAGCGACTCGCCGCGCGCGAGCGCCTGCAGCAGCGGCACGGCCATGCTCGTGTCGTCGGTCCACTCGCCGAAGCCGTGCCCGAAGATGCCGACGCCGAAGGCGATGGATGCCTCGTCGGGCAGTGCGGGCCCGAACTCGTACTGGGAGCCAAGGGCGTCGCCCGCCGCGGAGGCGAGCACGGCGCCGATGGTGCGGTCGAGGGTGAAGGTGGAACGGGACATGGGGGCTCCTGGGGTTCGGGCAGGTCGGGGTCGGGGAGCTTCTTCGGCCGGCGCATGCGCGACGAGCGCCTCGCCGTTCGGGCCCTCGAGGCCGCGGAAGAAGAACTGCCAGAAACCGTCGACCTGCGTCTCGCCGACGCACTCGTAGACGGCGAATACGCTGTACGCGGCGGGCTCGGCGAGGGGCGTCTTCACCACCATCCCGGTGAGCCGCTTACCGGAGAGGGTCACCGGCAGGTCGCCGGACTTGAGGCCGTCGCGCGGCCCGCCGAAGTAGGCGCAGTACAGGCTCGGGTCGTGGTGGTTCGCCGATTCGATGGTGGGCATGAGGCCTCCGGTTTATTTAGCGCAAATTCCGTCTTTCTCGTACGTGATCAGTATGCACGGCGCCGCCGACATTTAGCGCGCATCGCTTCTAATTCCCCCTACAGTGGGGGAATGGTCTACCGAGACAGCTCCGATCGCACGCTCGAGGACTATCCGCGCCCGTCCGTGGCCGTCGACACCGCGGTGCTGACCGTGCCCGACGGCGGCCCGCTGTCGGTGCTGCTGACGCAGACGAACGACGCCCTCCGCGACGGTGCGGACGAGTGGCGACTGCCCGGCACGTTCGTGCACCCGGGGGAGACGCTCGATGTCGCGGTGCTGCGCTCGCTCCGCGCCAAGGCGGGCATCACCGGCCTTCGTCCGCGCCAGCTGCGGGTCTTCGATGCGCCCGATCGGGACGACCGCGGTTGGGTGCTCTCCGTCGCGCATTCCGACGTCGTGCCGACGCACCGGATCGCACTCATCGAGCGCACCAGGCTCACCGGCGTCGACGAGGTCACCGGGCTCAGGTACGACCACGACGCGATCGTCGGCGCCGCGGTCGAGGCGCTACGGGCCGACTACCGGCGTTCACCCGACCCGGCCGGACTCCTGGCAGTTCCCGAGCGGCGCGACGACGAGCCGGTCGGCTCGTTCACGATCTTCGAGCTCCGGCGCCTCCACGAAGCGGTGCTCGGCGAACGGCTTTCACGGGACGCCTTCCGGCGCCTGATGCTGCCGCAGCTCGAGCCGACGGGCACCCTGCGCCGAGGTGTGCGGGGCAAGCCGGCGGAGCTGTACTGCTCGGCGTACGCGCCGC
Organism: Agromyces seonyuensis; assembly: GCF_009789225.1. Lineage (GTDB taxonomy): Bacteria > Actinomycetota > Actinomycetes > Actinomycetales > Microbacteriaceae > Agromyces > Agromyces seonyuensis. The sequence goes on from NZ_WSTA01000010.1 coordinate 19,521, forward strand.
CCAGTCGGTGAGGCCCGCTCCGTGCGCGATGCGCTCGACGACGTCCGGCTTCAGGTAGCCCGCGCAGACCGGGACCTCAGCCGGCTCCGCCGTCAACGCACGCGAGCATGCACCCGAGCCCCCGGCACCCCGCTCACCCCTCGATGCGGGAGTGCTCGCCCAGGCGGTGCCACGTGCGGTCGTGGTAGACGAGGGCGTCGCCGGGAGCGTCCGGGGCGACGCCGCGCTCGATGTGGGACTGCAGCGCGTGGGCGGCGATTACCGTGGAGGCACCGGCATCCATGCGATCGATGACGGCGCAGCGCACCCAGGCGCGGACGTCCCGGTAGACCGGTTCGCCGGTGACCAGGCGCGACCAGCGGTCGGCCTCGGCGAAGCGATCGATGCCGCTGGTCGCTCCGAGTTTCGCCACGTCGAGGTCGCTCGCGTCGAGCAGGTGCACGACGACCGTCTCGGCTCGCGAGAGCACGTCGGATGCCGAGGACTGGGCCGAGATGGAGAAGATCAGCAGGGGCGGTTCGGCGCTCACCGACGCCACCGAGGTCGCCGTCAGCGCGACCGGACCGTCGCCCGCATCCGCCGTGACGACGGCGACGCCCCCGGGGTGTCCGCGGAAGAGGGCCTTGAACTCGTCGCTCGACAGCGACGACGAGAAGCCCGCCTTCGGGCGCTCGCCCCAGTCCGCGGTCGGGTACGCGTGGAACATGCTCAGGCTGCTTCGCGATCGGTGCCGGCGAGCTCATCGCGGAGGAGGTCGGCCCCCGCGCTGAGCGCGCTCAGCTTCGCCAGCGCGACGTTCCGAGGGAACGGCGCCATGCCGCAGTTCGTGCTCGGGATGAGCTTGTCCGCATCGACGAAGCGGAGTGCGTTCCGCAGGGTGTCGGCGACCTCCTCGGGCGTCTCGATCGTCTCGCTCGCCACGTCGATGGCCCCGAGCATGACCTTCTTGCCGCGGATGAGTTCGATGAGGTCGATCGGAACATGGGAGTGGTGGCTCTCGAGCGAGACGATGTCGATGCTGGAGCGCTGCAGGAGCGGGAACGACTCCTCGTACTGGCGCCACTGCGATCCGAGCGTCGCCTTCCAGTCGGTGTTCGCCTTGATGCCGTAGCCGTAGCAGATGTGCACCACGGTCTCGGCGCTGAGCCCCTCCACCGCGCGTTCCAAGGCCGCGACCCCCCAGTCCTGCACCTCCTCGAAGAAGACGTTGAACGAGGGCTCGTCGAACTGGATGACGTCGACGCCCGCCGCCTCGAGCTCCTTCGCCTCCTGGTTGAGGATCGTCGCGAACTCCCACGCCAGCTTCTCGCGGCTGCGGTAGTGGGCGTCGGAGAGCGTGTCGACCATCGTCATCGGGCCGGGCAGCGCCCACTTGATCCGGCGATCGGTGATCGAGCGGAGGAACTTGGCATCCTCGACGAACACGGGCCGCTCGCGGCTGACCGACCCGACGACGGTCGGCACGCTCGCGTCGTAGCGATCGCGGATGCGCACGGTCTGGCGCTGCTCGAAATCGACGCCGTCGAGGTGCTCGATGAAGGTCGTGACGAAGTGCTGACGGGTTTGCTCCCCGTCGCTGAGGATGTCGATGCCGCGACGGGTCTGCTCCTGGACGGCGATGCGCAGGGCATCCTGCTTGCCCTCGACGAGCGCGTCCCCCTCCAGTTTCCAGGGCGACCAGAGGACTTCCGGCTGGGCGAGCCACGACGGCTTCGGCAGGCTGCCCACGGTCGTGGTCGGCAAGAGCGAGTGCATGTTCGAGGATCCTCCGGTGGTCATGCGACGGGGGCGGGAGCGTTGCCGGCCCACTGCTCGAGCAGGTCCCGGTGCGGGGTGATGAAGTGCTCCTCGGTGTACTTGCCCTGCGTGCTCGCGAGCCGGCTGCGCTCCTCGCGGTCGTAGGCGATCTCAGTGCGCGAGCAGTCCTCTTCGCCGAGGCTCGGCCGGTAGACGGCCGGGGCGGCCGAGTTGGCGTTGTAGATCTCCGGGCGGTAGATCTTCTGGAAGGTCTCCATCGTGCTGATCGTGCCAATGAGCTGCAGATCGGTGTAGTCGTTCAGCAGGTCGCCGCGGAAGTAGAACGCGAGCGGCGCCACGCTGCCGCGCGGCATGAAGTACCGCGCTCGCAGCCCCATCTTCCCGAAGTACTCGTCGGTCAGTGCCGACGCGCCATCCTGCAGGTACTCGACCCCGAGGATCGGGTGGCGGTTGGCGCTCCGACGGTAGGTGCGGCTCGTCGACACGCTGATGCAGACCACGGGCGACTGCGGGAAGCGCTCGCGGTACGCGTCGGAGTCGAGGAAGTGCTGGAAGAGCTTGCCGTGCAGGTCGCCGAAGCCGTCGGGGACGGCGGGCCCGGCCGCGCCGCCGCCGGCCGCCGGCAGCAGCACGCTGAAGTCGTAGTCGCGGACGTAGGACGAGAAGTTGTTCCCCACGATCCCGTGACGGCGCGTTCCGGTCTGCCGGTCCACGATCTGGATGTCGAGCACCTCGAGCAGCGGGAACGTCCGGTCCCCGCCCTCCGCGGCGAAGTCCAGGTGCGCGGAGACGATGTCGAGCTCGACCGTGTAGCGGTCCCCGTCCGGGTTGTCCCAGTCCGCGAGGTCGTTGAACCGGCGGTCGATCATCATCAGGGCGTTGCGGAGGTTCTGCCGCCGGTGCTCGCCCTGCGCCAGGTTCGCGAAGTTGGTGGTGATCCGGGAGTCCTCCGACGGCGAATAGTCCTCGTCGAAGCGGGTGGTGCTGATGCTGAATGCGAACGCGTCGGCCATGTCGTCAATCCGATGGGTGATCGGCCGGGCTCGGCCTTCGAAGAGCAGTCGCCTCCAGGATGCGGCCCGGCACAAGATATCGGGTAACTCGACGCGTCTATGCATTCATATAGGGTCGGCCTATGGTGCAGGGATCGAGCGGGCTGACGCTCCAACAGCTCCGCTATTTCATCGAAGTCGCCGCCGAGGGATCGATCTCTGCGGCCGCCGACACGCTCTACGTCGCACAGCCGACCGTGTCCGCGGCGATGAAGGACCTCGAGGGCCGGGTGGGGCGCTCGCTCCTGACACGCTCCGCGCGCGGGGTGACCCTCACCGACGACGGCGCGGAATTCCTCGGGTACGCGAGACAGGTGGTCGAGCAGGTGGCGCTCCTCGAGCAGCGCTACCTCGGCCGGCCGCCGGCTCGACGCCTGCTCGCGGTGTCCGCGCAGCACTACTCGTTCGCGGTGGACGCGTTCGTCCGCATGGTCAAGGCGACCGGCGCGGCCGAGTACGAGTTCACCCTGCGCGAGACCCGCACCTGGGACATCATCGAGGATGTGCGCACGTTGCGCAGCGAGCTCGGCATCCTCTACCGCAACGACTTCAACCGGAAGGTCATCGGCAAACTGCTGCGGGACTCCGGGCTGGCCTTCCGCCCGCTCTTCCTCGCCTCGCCGCACATCTTCATCGCCCGCACGAACCCGCTCGCCGCCCGGGGGCGTGCGACGCTCGCCGATCTCGCCGATCTGCCCCGGCTCACCTTCGACCAGGGGGCGAACAATTCCTTCTACTTCGCGGAGGAGATCCTCTCCACGCGCTCGAGCAAGCAGGAGATCCGGGTCGCCGACCGCGCGACGATCTTCAACCTCATGATCGGGCTCGGCGGGTACACGATCTCGACGGGCATCATCAGCGACGAACTCGACCCGGCGATCGTCGCCATCCCGCTCGACGTCGACGAACAGATCGAGATCGGATGGATCGGCCACGCCGCGATCCCGCTCACCGAACAGGCGGAGCGCTACCTCGCCGAAGTGCGGGCCGTCGTCAGCGGCTTCGGGGTCGCGCTGCTCGGATAGGCGCCGGCATCGCCCCGGAGTCCGCCCGAGCGACGCCCCGAGCAGATGGCGAGTGCCGATCGTCCCGCCGGATGCCGGGTCCGCTTGACCCTGTGGCGACCACACGGTTTCTGATCGGATCGTACGAAATCCGATCCGAAAGAAGTGCATCGCCATGTCGAACCCGTATGAGGGCTTCCAAGACTTCGTGACCGGTCTGCCGGACCTCCTGCAGCCGCTCATCGTCGCCGTGCTCGCCGCCATCCCCTACGTCGAGGGGGAGGGCGCGGCCGCGCTCGGCATCATCGCCGGCATCCCGCCGATCGTCGCCGCGCTCGCCGCCGTCGTCGGCAACAGCCTCGCCGTGCTCGGCGTCGTCATGCTGACCTCGCGCGCCCGCGATCGCGTCGTCGCCCGACGAGCGGGGGCTCGTCGCGCCGTCGCGGTCGGCGGCCGGTCCGGCGCTTCCGCCGACACCGACACCGAGGCCGTCGGGGCGGCCGACGCCGACGGGCATCCGTCGACGGGCCTGTCGACCGACCGCGACGCGGCAGCGGGCGCTGCGACCGCGCCGACGCGCAAGGAGAAGGGACGCCGCCGCGTGACCGCCTGGCTCGTGCGGTTCGGCGTGCCCGGCGCGAGCATCCTCGCCCCGCTCGCCCTGCCGACCATGCTGACGGCGAGCGTCTTCGTCGCCTCCGGCGTCGACCGTCGCTGGGTGATGCTGTGGCAGGTCGTCGCCATCGTGCTGTGGACGGGGCTCGTCACCGCCGCGGCCACCGGGCTCATCAGCCTGCTCGGCTGGTGAGGCCCGGGCGGCCCGCCGGTAGAGTCCGGGCCTGAGGAGGCGTCCATGGCCTGGAGCACGCGGGAGCTCGCCGAGCTGGCGGGCACGACCGTGAACACCGTCCGGCACTACCACCAGGTCGGGCTGCTGGCCGAGCCCGAGCGCAGGGTCAACGGCTACAAGCAGTACGGCGTGCCCGACCTCGTGCGGCTGCTGCGCATCCGCCGCCTCGTCGACCTCGGCATCCCGCTCGCGCGGATCGCCGAGGTCGTCGACGGCGGCGACCGGGGCGGCGACGCACTGCGCGAACTGGATGCCGAGCTGGCCGCGACCATCGAACGGCTGCGTCGCGTCCGCGAGGACATCGCCGCCATCCGGCGCGAGCGCGCCCCCGCCGATGCGCCGGCCGGGTTCGCCGAGTCGGCAGGGACGATGTCCGAGGCCGACCGGTCGATCCTGCACATCTACGGACGGCTCTACGACGACGAGGCGATGACCGACCTCCGCCAGATGGTCACGGAGGACCCACCCGAGCTCCGCGACGCGATCGACGGCCTCCCCGCGGATGCCGACGAGGAGACGCGTCAGCACCTCGCCGAGGCGATGGTGCCCTCGATGGTGGAGCTGCTGCGCACCTACCCGTGGCTGCGGGACCCGACGCAGCACACCGCGCGCAACGCCCGATCGGTGCAGCAGACCCTCGTCGAGGCGGTCGTCGAGCTCTACAACCCGGCGCAGCTCGACGTGTTCGCCCGCACGAGCGCACTCGCGCTCGAGCGGATCCGCCGCGACGACGAGGCCGACGGCTGACCGGTCGTGCGCGTCAGCAGCCCGGGTCGGAGGGGTACTCGTCGCACGTGCCGCGGACGAGTCGGGTGCTGACCTCGAAGACGCGGATCTCGTACGGTGCGGCGGTCGCGACGACCGTGCCCGCGACGGGGATCCAGTTGCTGCCGTTGAACGAGTACTCGGCGGTGAAGTCGACGGCGAGCTGCACCGTGTAGGTGCCGCGCTCGTCGTAGGCGTGCTCCGCGGCGGGGCCGTCGAGCGAGTCGGATGCTCCGTCGCCGAAGTCCCAGCGGGCGAGTGCGGGGGTGAAACGCACGTCGGCCGGGCGATCGAGGAGGGTTCCGGCGACGACGTGCTGCTCGGTGCCGACCGCCGTGAAGGCGATCGGGCGGTGCTCCAGGCCGCCGCCGTGGGGGAGCGAGTCGGCGACCGGCGTCACCGGCTTGAACGCCGCGAGGTCGGCGAGCGTGAGGAGCGGCTCCGGATCGCCCGGAACACCGGAACCCGCGCACACCTGTCCGTCAGGAGCGTCGCACGTGATGCTGGGCGGGCGGACCCAGTTGCTGGTGCCGGAGGAACCCCCGTTGCCCGCTCCGGATTCGCCTCCGGAGGTCTCCAGCCCGACGAGTTCAGTGTGGTCGCCCTCGTTGGAGGCCGAGTTGCCGCAATACCCGAGTGACTCCTGCCATCTTGGACAATCCGAGTCATCGACACTCGCTGTGGCCGAACCCAACGCAAGCGCGGTCACAAGCAGTAGTTCGAACCACGCCATGATTCGTACTCCGAAATCTTCATGAGGTCGGGGTCAGAGCCCATTGCGGTTGCCGTGTAGGGCACGAACGGCTGTCGATCAGGGCTGACCATGGATTCGCCGTCGGCGTTCAGCCCGTCGAGGCCCGACAGGTCTTCGCAAATGGTGAACTGCACAAACAGAGTTTCGTCGTCATGCCAGTACTGCTGGATTTCACGCACCTCGAATGATGTCTCTCCGACGGTGTGCAACCCCGCATCTTTGAAGCCGTTGGCGTCGATGATTGCCCCATCGAGCGCGTCGTCAACGGCGACACTTTCGAAGTCTGCAACATCGACACCGCCGCTCTGCCAGGCTCGTTGCTGCACGTCGTGGTAGCGACCGAATGCCGCCTCCGCCGCAGCCCGAGCCTCCGCCTCATCCGCGAACTCCAGCGGGGCGTTCGTCGTCGCGACCGGTTCGGGTACGTCGGCGGCGGAGCATCCGCTCATCGCCAACAGGAGGGCGAGCGCACTCGGGAGGGCCGCGGTGCGCGCGCGGTGGGTGCGGGTCATGCGGCGACCGTAGCGGACGGCCCGCGGGCTGCGGCCGGGGTTGTCCACACGCGCTCGCCGGAGTGCGCCGCCCTCGCCGTCATCGAACCGGCCCGGGTACCCTGGCCTTCGTGAGTGCAGCATCCGAAACGGGCCCGTTCTTCCACGGCACGAAGGCCGACCTCGGGGTCGGCGACCTGCTCACGGCCGGATTCCGGTCGAACTACCGGCCCGAGGTCGTCATGAACCACATCTACTTCACGGCGCTGCCCGACGGCGCCGGCCTCGCCGCCGAGCTCGCCGCCGGCGACGGCGAGCCGCGCGTGTACGAGGTCGAGCCGACCGGGTCCTTCGAGGACGACCCGAACGTCACCGACCAGAAGTTCCCGGGCAACCCGACGCGCTCCTACCGTTCGAGCGAACCCCTCCGCATCGTCGGCGAGGTGCACGACTGGACCCGGCTCACCCCCGAGGCGCTCGCCGCCTGGCACGAGCGGCTTGCGGTCATCCGCGCCGAGCGGGGCGAGATCATCAACTGACGGATGCCCCGTGCCGGAGCCCGGCGACCGGCGCCTCGGGGAGGACGGCGCGGCAGCGATCCGGACGGCCGTCGGCGGCCGCGGTTACCCTGCCCGCATGTGCCGCAACATCCACGTCCTCCACAACTTCGAGCCGCCGACGACCGACGACGAGGTCCGGGCGGCCGCGCTGCAGTTCGTCCGCAAGGTCTCGGGCTCGACGCATCCGTCGAAGGCGAACACGGCCGCGTTCGACGCCGCGATCGAGGAGATCGCCGTGGCGACCCGCCGCCTCCTCGACGGGCTCACGACGAACGCGCCGCCCCGCAACCGCGAGGCGGAGGCCGTCAAGGGGCGCCGGCGCCACGAGCAGCGCATGGAGCGCGAGGTCCGCATCCGTACGGCGACGGCGTGAGCGGAACGGCGCGCTCCCCGTTCCGCTCACGCCGATGAGCATCGCCGGCTCGCGCCGGGCTCAGCGCACCTGGTCGGTCGGGCGGATGAGCAGTTCGTTGACGGAGACGTGCTCGGGCTGGCGGAGGGCGTAGAGCACCGCTTCGGCGATGTCGTCGGCCTGCAGCGTGCGCATGGAGTCGCCGATCTCAGCGGCCGCCGCGCGCATCGCCGGGTCGGTGAGGTGGCTCGTCAGCTCGGTGGCGACGAACCCGGGTTCGACGACGGTCACGCGAACGCCCTGCGCGGTCACCTCCTGGCGCAGCGACTCCGTGAAGGCACTCACGCCGAACTTCGTCGCCGAGTACACGCCGCTGCCGAGCGAGGCGATGCGCCCCGACGTCGAGGACACCTGGATGACGTGGCCGCGCGCGGCGATGAGGGCGGGCAGCGCCGCGTGCACGGCGTACATCGAGCCGAGCAGATTCGTCTGCACCATCCGCTCCCACGCGGCGAGGTCGGCGCCGAGGATCATGCCGTTCAGCATGAGGCCGGCGTTGCTGACGAGCACGTCGAGCCGACCGAACCGCTCGAGGGTGCGCGCGACCGCGCCGACCACCGAGGCGGCGTCGGTGACATCCAGCTCGATCGGCAGGATGACGCCGGGGGCGGCATCCTCGATCTCGCCGAGCCGCTCGACGCGACGCGCGCCGACGGCGACGCGGTAGCCCGCGTGGGAGAGCGCGAGCGCGGTGGCGTGGCCGATGCCGGAGGACGCCCCGGTGACGAAGGCGACCGGCCCGGCGGCGTCGGTCGCTGCGGCTGCGGTGTCGGCGGCTGCGGTCTCGGGGGTGGGGATGCTGGACATGGGAGGCTCCTCGTCTCGTGCGACTGCCCGCGAACGGGCTCGCTCAGACAGACCGGGGAGCGGCCGCGGTTGTGACACGGGCCGGGTCCGGAGCAAAGTTCGTCATCCGTTCCCTTGCCCGGGTCGGGTCGGGGCCGCACAATGCATGAATGGGCGACCCAGTGGAACGCAATGCGATCGCGAACGTCATCGAGCGGCTCGTCGAACGCTTCCCCACGCTGACGCGCGAGCGGGTGGAGGCCGTCGTCGGGGAAGAGGCCGAGCGCCTCGCCGACGGGCGGGTGCGGGAGTACATCCCGGCGCTCGTGGAGCACGCGGCCGACGAACGCCTCCGGCTGGAGGGCGAGCCGTTGCCCGTCGTCGACGACTCGGAGGCCCCCGCCGTCGTGCAGGACGACGGCGATTCGCTCGACCCGAGCGAGGTCGAACGCCGTCAGCGCGAGCAGCACGCCGGCTTCCTCTTCGGCGACCTCGGCGGCGGACCGTCCTGATCGCTCGGGCCGCGCTCGTTCGAACCGCGCTCGCTCGGCCCGCGCTCCTTCGGCCCGCCTTCGCTCAGACCTCGAACGACTCGCCGGGGGAGAGGGGCACGAACGAACCGCCGCCCTGCTCGACGGCCCACGTCAGCCGGCCGTCGGCCATCGCCTTGCCCGGTCCCGAGAGCACGGCGTCGTGCACGGCGAAGACGCGCTTCGGCGCGACCTCCAGCACGTAGTCCATCGTCTCGGCGATCTTCATCCACGGGGCGCCCGCGGGCGCCGCGAGTACGTCGACGGGCTCCGGCGGCACCGCGAAGGAGTCGCCCGAGTAGGCGAAGACGCCGTTCACGAGCACGCCGAGGTTGTCGACGACGGGGATCGTCGAGTGGATGACCGCGTGCCGGCCGCCGTAGAAGCGCAGTGCGAACGGACCGACGACGACCTCGTCGCCCGCGTGCACGACCTCCACCGGTGCGTACTCGCCGACCGCGGCGGCGACGCCCGCCGCGCCGAACACGCGGGCATCCGGGCTCGCCGCGAGGATCGACGCGAGCTGCTCGGGCGTCCAGTGGTCGGGATGCTCGTGCGTGATGACGACGGCCGCGACGCCCTCGGGGCCGGGAACGAGCCGGGAGAAGTTGCCCGGGTCGACGACGAGCTTCGAGCCGGCCTCTTCGAGGACGAGTTCGGCGTGTTCGAACTTGGTGATGCGCATGGCATCCAGTCGACACCCGGCCGCCCGCGCGGCGCAAGCCGGGCATCGCCCGCCGGCCGGCCCGGGCGGCGGCGTGGCGGGAACGCGCCCAACGGCCGCTTATGCTGGCCCGCATGCCCTCGACGCAACGGCGCCTCGTCGTCGCCATCAACCCCGCCGCCTCCTTCGGCCGCCACCTCTCGGTCGGCCCCGAGGTCGCGCGACGGTTGGCGGCCGAGGGGTACGACGTCTCCATCGCGCGCGAGGCGAACTGGGAACTGCTCGAGCGGGAGGTCCGCCACGCGGTCTCGCTCGGCACCGACGGCCTCGTCGTGGTCGGCGGCGACGGCATGGCGACCCTCGGCGTCAACGCGCTCGTCGGCACGGACATCCCGCTCGGCATCGTCGCCGCGGGCACGGGCAACGACTTCGCGCGGGCCCTCGGGCTGCCGTTCGAGGATCCGATGGCGGGGCTCGACCACCTGCTCGGCGCGCTCGAGCGCGACGCCGTGCCCGTCGACACGGCCCTCGTGCGCCACGGCGATCAGGAGATCTCGTACGGCTGCGTGCTCTCCGCGGGCTTCGACGCCCGGGTCAACGAGCGGGCGAACCGGATGCGCCGCCCCCGCGGCGCGAGTCGGTACACGATCGCGCTCGTGCGCGAGCTCGCGACCTTCCGGCCCCGCCGCTACCGGCTGACGATCGACGACGGCGAACCCCGCGAGCTCGGCGCGATGCTCATCTCCGTCGCGAACGGCACGTCGATCGGCGGCGGGATGCGGATCGTGCCGCAGGCCTCCCTCGACGACGGGCTGCTCGACGTCTTCGTCGTGCACCCGATCAGCAAGCTCGAGCTGCTGCGGGTCTTCCCGAAGGTGTTCGCCGGCACCCACATCGACCACCCCGCCGTCGAGTTCGTGCAGGCGAAGCGGGTGCGGCTCGAATCGGAGGATGCCGTCGCCTACGCCGACGGGGAGCGCATCGGCGCCCTGCCGGTCGAGGTCGAGGTGCGCCCCGCGTCCCTCCGCGTCTTCCGCTGACGCCTGCCGCCCCCGACCGTCCCCACCATCATTCGCGAGTGGGTAGGTATGGCGGGTCGGGCGACGCCTCGACCCGCTATACCTACCCACTCGCGGTGCGAATGGATGGGCCGGGAGCGCTGCGGCGGAGGAGGAGCATGAGCGCGGGGCCCGGGCCGAAGCCCGGACCCCGCGTCGCCGTGCGTCGGTACGACGGATCAGGCCGCCGCGACGGCCATCCCGGTGCGGAAGCGCACGCGGTGCACGACCCAGGCGGCGATCGCCGCGAGCACGATGCCGGCGGCGACGAGCATCCAGGGCAGGAGCGCGGCGGGCGCGACGCCCGCGGCGCCGGCGGCGAGGTCGGCGGAACCGGCGGCGACCTGCCCGTTGCCGTCGTCGAGCGCCACGGCGCCGTCGGCGAGAGTGCCGGCTCCGGCCACGAGTTCGCTCGCGCCCGAGGAGAGCGACGCGGCGCCCTCGGCGAGCTCGGCCGAGCCGGACGCGAGGTCGAGGCCGCCCTGCTCGAGCGTGCCGGTTCCCGCGGCGAGCGCGCCCGCGCCGCTCGAGAGGTTCGCGGCCCCGTTCGAGACCTTCAGCGCACCGGCCGAGAGCTCGTCGGTCTTGCCGGCCAGCGTCGAGACGCCGGCGGCGAGGTCGCCGGTCTTGACGGAGAGCAGCGCCGTGCCGTCCGCGAGCTCGCGCGCCTTGCCGTCGAGCTCCGCCGCACCGGCCGCGAGCTGCGCGGCGCCGGCGTCGAGCTTGGGCAGCTTGTCCGCAGCCAGGAGCGCCTGGGTGCCGTCGGCCTGCAGCGCGCTCGCGCCGGCGGCGATCCGGGCGGCGTAGTAGCCGAGCGGCGGCTGCTTCGGGTCGAGCACCGTGGTGCCGCTCGCGGCGACCAGTCGCCCGGCGCCCGTCGAGAGCGCGGGTGCCGACGAGATGAGCGTCTGCAGTCCGGTGATCTGGGCGGTGAGCTGGGCGCGGGTGGCGGCGAGGTCGCCGGTCGCGTCGGCGGGGATGGAGTCGCGGGCCGCCGTCGTCGAGGCGAGGGCCGACTGCAGGGCGGGCAGCACGCCCGCGTTGAAGGCCTGCTGCTGGGCGGCGTAGCCGGAGAGCTGGGCGTTGAACGTCGAGAGCCCGGACTGGAAGCCCGAAGCGCCCGCGGCGAGCTCGCCGACCTTGGCGTCGAGCTGCACGACGCCCTGGTGCACGGCGGCGGTGCCCTCCGCGACGTCCGCAGCACCGCTCGAGAGGGGCGCGGTGCCTTCCGCGACGAGACGGCCGGCGCCGGTCGCGACGGTCCAGGCGCCGTCGGAGAGGGCATTCGCGCCGCTCGAGGCGCGGTCGGCGCCCGCGGCGAGGTCGCCCGCACCGGTGGACGCCCTGAGGGCGCCGGCGGCGAGGTCGCCCGCCCCGAGCACGAGCGAGTCGGCACCGGCTGCGGCCTTGGTCGCTCCCTCGCTCAGCTGGGCGGCGCCGGACGCGGCGGAGTCGGCACCGTCCGCGAGCAGCACCGCTCCGGCGTCGAGGTCGCTCGCGCCGTTCGCGAGGGTCTCGGCGCCGGCCGAGAGCTCCGTGGCTCCGGCGCCTGCCCGGGACGCCCCGTCGGAGAGCTGCGCGGCTCCGGCCGAGAGCTTCCCGGTCGCGAGGAGGAAGAACGCCGTGGCCCCCACGAGGGCGACGGCGAGCAGGATTGCGGCGATGCGGACGCCGAGCCCGTGCCGATGCGGGAGGGCGTGATCGGTTCTCGTCATTGAGGTCTCCTGGTGTCCGGGCGCGCCGACGGCGTCCCGCGGATGGTCGGGTGCGGCGCGCGTGCCGGGGCGGCGTCGCGAGCCGTGGTGCGATCCGCGCGCGCGGGTGCCGTCGGTTCCGGGGGTGTGCGCGGTCGTCGTCGATCGCGGTCCGCCCGGGGGCGCTCGGGAATCGGCATGAACGTAGCAGGACAGGAGATTCCCTCAACGCTTCCGACGCAAGTCAGTCGAGACTCGACAACCTGCGGCGCGATGCCCCAGGTCAGGGCGAGAGGGTTTCGACAAGGCCGGTCGGTCGGTACGGTGTCAGGAGCACGGGCATCCGGGAGTTCGGATGACCCGGGCGCAGGCGTGCGCGACGGCACCGGCGCTCGATTTGGAGTCGCCCTGAACCTGTGCCATACTTATCCGCGTTGCAAAAACGGCCCCATCGTTTAGCGGCCTAGGACACCGCCCTCTCACGGCGGCAGCGCGGGTTCAAATCCCGCTGGGGTCACCAGAGCAGTACCGACGGAGAAACCCCCGGTTTTCGGGGGTTTTTCCATGGCTCTGACGAACGCTCGCGTTCGTCGGTACGACAACTGAACAGCATTCGGCCCCATCGTTTAGCGGCCTAGGACACCGCCCTCTCACGGCGGCAGCGCGGGTTCAAATCCCGCTGGGGTCACCGAATACGACACCCCCGGTCTTCGGACCGGGGGTGTCGTGCGTTCCGGGCGTGCGTGCTCGGATCATGAACGACGGCGGCCCCGAGGTCCAGGACCTCGGGGCCGCCGTCGTCTGCCGACTAGTGGCGCGCCGGCTCCGTCGCGTCGGAGACCGCCGGCGCGGGCGCCGCGGCCTCGCCGGGCTGGGGGAAGTCGGGATAGGGCACCGGCAGGCCGTCGTGCACCTCGTGCGGCGACACGCGGTGGTAGCTCATCCGGTCGATCGCGGCGAGCGCGAGGGCCGACACGATGAACACGAGGTGGATGACGACCTGCCACATCACGCCGGTCGACGTGTAGCGCTCGCCTTCCGCGGCGACGCCGCTGTCGGTCATCCCGCCGACCTCGATGAAGGTCTTGAGCAGGTGGATCGACGAGATGCCGATGATCGCCATCGCGAGCTTGACCTTGAGGACGTTCGCGTTGACGTGGCTCAGCCACTCGGGCTGGTCGGGGTGGCCGTCGACGCCGATGCGGGAGACGAAGGTCTCGTAGCCGCCGATGATGACCATGATGAGCAGGTTCGCGATCATGACGACGTCGATGAGGCCGAGCACGCCGAGCATGATCGTCGCCTCGTCGATGTGCGTCGGGTCGTGGAAGACCGATTCGCCGAGGTGCCACAGCTCGACGAGGAAGACGACCACGTAGATGAGCTGGGCGATGATGAGGCCGACGTAGAGCGGCGCCTGGAGCCAGCGGCTGGCGAAGATGAGCCCGCCGACGGCGCGGCCCCACGGAGCGGTGCGGGTGATCGGGCGGGGGGCAGGGGTGTGCAACGAGCCTCCTGGTCGCGTTCGGGTGTCGAGATTCTACGGGAAGTAGAGGTGCGATCGCCGTGCCCGACTTCCGCTAGGCTCGCCCGAGCGAAGGGGAGTACCCCCGGGGCGTGGCGCCCCGTTCGAGATCCGTCAGTACGGGCGCCGTCGCAGCCGCCCCGGGCCTCGAGGCCGTCGTCCGACGGTCGGGAGAGACGTTCGAGACTCCGTCGTCCCTGAAATCGCACACTTCCGAAAGGCTGCCCGCGTGGAAATCCCGCTCTGGTTCGAAGTCGGCACCTATGTCGCGCTGACCCTGATCCTGCTCGCCGACCTGCTGCTCGTCATCAAGCGACCGCACGTTCCCTCGCTGAAGGAATCCTCGCTCTGGGTCGCGTTCTACGTGGGCCTCGCGCTCGTCTTCGCGCTGCTCATGTACCTGCTGGGCGACGCCGAGCACGCGGGGCAGTTCATCGCCGGCTGGCTGACGGAGTACAGCCTCTCGATCGACAACCTCTTCGTGTTCGTCATCATCATGGCCCGCTTCTCGGTGCCGAAGAAGATGCAGCAGGAGGTGCTCATGGTGGGCATCATCCTCGCGCTGATCTTCCGAGGCATCTTCATCCTGCTGGGCGCCGCGCTCATCGAGAACTTCTCGTGGATCTTCTACATCTTCGGCGCGTGGCTGGTCTGGACGGCCATCCAGCAGGCGACGGCGAAGGAGGAGGACCAGGAGGACAACGGCCTCATCAAGCTCCTGCGCCGCCGCATCGACATCACCGACGACTACGACGGCCTGAAGTTCAAGACCGTCATCGACGGCAAGAAGGTCTTCACCCCGATCCTCATCGTCTTCATCTCGATCGGCACCACCGACCTGCTCTTCGCCCTGGACTCGATCCCGGCGATCTTCGGGATCACCCAGAGCGCCTTCATCGTGTTCACGGCGAACGTGTTCGCGCTCATGGGCCTCCGCCAGCTCTACTTCATGCTGGGCGGCCTGCTCGAGCGCCTCGAGTACCTCAAGTACGGCATCGCGTTCATCCTCGCCTTCATCGGCGTGAAGCTCGTCTTCCACGCGATGCACGAGAACGAGCTCCCCTTCATCAACGGCGGCCACCACATCGAGTGGGCGCCCGAGATCAGCACGTGGACCTCCCTCATCGTCATCGTGGCCTCCATGGCCGTCGCGACGATCGCGAGCCTCATCAAGGCGAACCGGGATGCCAAGCGTCGCGGGCACACGCTCTCCGAAGAGGTCCCGCACTTCACGGAGGACGCCGAGCGCGAGCGCGGCTGAGCCCACCCGGTGACGGATGCCTCGTGCTCCGCACCCCCCGTTCCGCGACGGGCCCCGGCCGGATCGGCCGGGGCCCGTCGCGCGTCGCGGCGCCGGACGCGGCGCGTTTGCTAGCGTGGGAGCGCGCTCGGTGGGGGCGCGCGGGGCTGCGCGAGGGGTGCAGGTGGGGGCCGAGGACGAAGTGACGACCGCGTCGCTGGGCGAGCGAGGGCTGGTCTCGATGGCGGCGACGGATGTCGGCGGTGTCCGCCGCGAGAACGAGGACGCCGTGCTCGAGGCCGCGCCGGCGTTCTTCGTCGCCGACGGCATGGGCGGCCACGCGGGCGGGGAGCTCGCGAGCCGCGCCGCCGTCGACGCGCTGCGCGAGCGGCTCGCGGGTCGGCATGCTGCGACGCCCGAGCAGGTCTTCGACGCCGTGCAAGCCGCGAACGAGGCAGTGCGCGGCGTGAGCGGCGGCACGGGGCTCGGCCGAGCCGGCACGACGCTCGCCGGGGTCGTCCTCGTCGAGACCGGCGGCGGTCGTACCGGGTGGCTCGTCGTCAACGTCGGCGACTCCCGCGTCTACGGCTGGGACGGGCGGAGCCTCGAGCAACTCACCCGCGACCACTCCGCGGTGCAGGAGTACCTCGATCTCGGGCTCATCGAGCCCGAGCAGGCGGCGACGCATCCCGATCGCAACGTCATCACCCGCGCGCTCGGCATGGCCGACGTCGTCGACTTCGACGACCGGCTCGAGCGCCCCGAGGACTGGGCCGCGTTCCTGGTGTGCAGCGACGGGCTCACGCGCGAACTCGACGATGCCGCCATCGCCCGCTTCCTCGCCGACGCCCCCGACGGCCCCGCGTCGGCGGTCCCGGCGCTCATGGCGGCCGCCCTCGAGGACGGCGCCCGCGACAACGTCAGCATCGTCGTGGTCGAGACCGGCTCGCAGCCTCCGGCGGTCGAGTAGGCGCGCCGGGGGCAGCCTCCGGTGGTCGAGTAGGCGCGCCGGGGGCAGCTTCCGGTAGTCGAGTCGGCGCGCCAGCGCCGTATCGAGACCCCGGTACGTCGCCTTGCGAGGTCTCGATACGCTTCGCTACTCGACCGACGGAGGTTTCGCTCCTCGATCGACGGAGGGTTCGCTCCTCGACCGGCGGTGGGGTCTCGAGACGCTTCGCTACCGGACCGGCGAAAGGCATCCGGCCCGCGGTGGTAATCTGTCGCTCGTGCTCGTCGGCCGACTCCTTCTTCGTCGCCGCGACGGGGCCTCGTTCTAGCAGGCCTTCCCCGTCGCGGAGTCCGTCGTCGGCCTGACCTCCCCGAGTCTGAGGAACGCATCCTGATGAACAGCGCAGCATCCGCCCGTCCCGGCACCGAAGCCCCGCGCACCCTGGCCGAGAAGGTGTGGGACGCCCACGTCGTCTCGCAGGGTGAGAACGGCAACCCCGACCTGATCTACATCGATCTGCACCTCGTGCACGAGGTGACGAGCCCGCAGGCCTTCGACGGCCTCCGCGTGGCCGGCCGCCCTGTCCGACGCCCCGATCTGACGATCGCGACGGAGGACCACAACACGCCGACGCTCCAGATCGACCGCCCGATCGCCGACCCCACGAGCCGTATCCAGATCGAGACGCTGCGCAAGAACGCCGCCGAGTTCGGCATCCGCATCCACTCGCTCGGCGACAAGGAGCAGGGCATCGTCCACGTCGTGGGTCCGCAGCTCGGCCTCACGCAGCCCGGAATCACCGTCGTCTGCGGCGACTCGCACACCTCCACGCACGGCGCCTTCGGCGCCATGGCCTTCGGCATCGGCACGAGCGAGGTCGAGCACGTGCTCGCCACCCAGACGCTGCCGCTGAAGCCGTTCAAGACCATGGCGATCAACGTCGAGGGCACGCTGCGCCCGGGCGTCACGGCGAAGGACATCATCCTCGCCGTCATCGCGAAGATCGGCACGGGCGGCGGCCAGGGTTACGTGCTCGAGTACCGCGGCTCGGCGATCCGGGCGCTGTCGATGGACGGCCGCATGACGATCTGCAACATGTCGATCGAGGCCGGCGCCCGAGCGGGCATGGTCGCCCCCGACGACACCACGTTCGACTACCTGCGCGGCCGCGCCCACGCGCCCGAGGGCGAGGACTGGGACGCCGCCGTCGAGTACTGGCGCACGCTGCCGACCGACGAGGGCGCGACTTTCGACGCCGAGGTCTTCATCGACGCCGACGCGCTCGAGCCCTTCGTCACCTGGGGCACGAACCCCGGCCAGGGCGTCTCGCTCTCCGACACGGTGCCGGCCCCCGACGACTTCGAGGACCCGCACGAGCGGGCCGCCGCCGAGCGCGCCCTCGAGTACATGGACCTCGAGGCGGGCACCCCGCTCAAGGACATCAAGGTCGACGCCGTCTTCATGGGCTCCTGCACGAACAGCCGCATCGAGGACCTGCGCGCCTTCGCGTCGATCGTGCGCGGCAAGCAGAAGGCCGACGGCGTGCGCGTCATGGTCGTCCCCGGTTCCGCCCGAGTGCGTCTCGAGGCCGAGGCAGAGGGCCTCGACAAGGTCTTCGAGGAGTTCGGCGCCGAGTGGCGCTTCGCAGGCTGCTCGATGTGCCTCGGCATGAACCCCGACCAGCTCGCCCCCGGCGAGCGCTGCGCCTCGACCTCGAACCGCAACTTCGAGGGCCGCCAGGGCAAGGGCGGCCGCACCCACCTCGTCTCGCCGCTCGTCGCGGCCGCGACCGCCATCCGCGGCACGCTCTCGAGCCCGTGGGACTTGGAGCAGATCGCCGACCCGGCGTCCGCGAGCGAGACGGAAGGGGCGATGGCCTGATGGAGAAGTTCGAGACGGTCACGGCGATCGCAGCGCCCCTGCGGCGCTCCAACGTCGACACCGACCAGATCATCCCCGCGCAGTTCCTGAAGCGCGTCACGAAGACCGGCTTCGACGACGCGCTGTTCTTCGGCTGGCGCCAGGACCCGGAGTTCGTGCTCAACCAGCCCGTGTTCCAGGGCGCCGAGATCCTCATCACGGGGCCGGACTTCGGCACCGGGTCGAGCCGCGAGCACGCCGTGTGGGCGCTGCGCGACTTCGGCTTCAAAGTCGTGATCAGCCCCCGGTTCGGCGACATCTTCCGCGGCAACTCCGGCAAGCAGGGCCTCCTGGCCGCCCAGGTCGAGGAGACCGACGTCGAGCGCCTCTGGGCCGCGATCGAGGCGCAGCCGGGAATAACCGCGACGGTCGACCTGGTTGCCCGTACGGTGTCCATCGGCGAGCTGAGCGTCCCCTTCGGGATCGACGACTACACTCGGTGGCGGCTGCTCGAGGGTCTCGACGACATCGGCCTGACCCTCCGCGACGAAGACTCGATCACCGAGTTCGAGACTCGGCGCGAGTCGTGGCGGCCGAGGACGCTTCCCGTCCGAGAACCGGCAGAAGTAGGGGGCCAGTGAACACTCTCGTGGAAGACGCCAAGCAGCACGGAAAGGCGGTCGGCATGAACGTCGACCGACTGACGATCAACGGCGGCAAGCCGTTGACCGGCCGCATCGAACTGCGTGGCGCGAAGAACCTCGTGACGAAGGCCATGGTCGCCGCCATCCTCGGCGACACCCCCTCCGTCCTGAAGAACGTCCCGAACATCTCCGACGTGAGCGTCGTCCGCGGCCTCCTCGAGGTGCACGGGGTGCGGGTCACGCACGGCGTCGACGAGAGCGAGCTCATCCTCGACCCGCGCAACGTCGAATCCGCGCACATGGCCGACATCGACGCGCACGCGGGCTCCAGCCGCATCCCGATCCTGTTCTGCGGCCCGCTGCTGCACAAGCTCGGCGAGGCGTTCATCCCCGACCTCGGCGGCTGCCGCATCGGCGACCGCCCCATCGACTACCACCTCGAGGTGCTGCGCAACTTCGGCGCCAAGGTCGAGAAGCTGCCTTCGGGCATCCGGATGTCGGCGCCGACGGGCCTGCACGGCGCCAAGGTGTCGCTGCCCTACCCGAGCGTCGGCGCGACCGAGCAGGTGCTGCTCACGGCGGTGCTCGCCGACGGCATCACCGAGCTCACGGGCGCCGCGATCGAGCCCGAGATCATGGATCTCATCAACATCCTCCAGAAGATGGGCGCCATCATCACGGTCGAGACCGACCGGGTGATCCGCATCGAGGGCGTCGACAAGCTCGACGGCTACACGCACCGCGCGCTCTTCGACCGCAACGAGGCCGCCAGCTGGGCGGCCGCGGCGCTCGCGACCGACGGCGACATCTACGTCGGCGGCGCGCAGCAGCCCGAGATGCTGACCTTCCTCAACGTCTTCCGCAAGGTCGGCGGCGCGTTCGAGATCCACGAGGACGGCATCCGCTTCTACCACCCGGGCGGCGAGCTCAAGCCCGTCATCATCGAGACCGACGTGCACCCCGGCTTCATGACCGACTGGCAGCAGCCGCTCGTCGTGGCGCTCACCAAGGCCACGGGCGTCTCGATCGTCCACGAGACCGTCTACGAGCAGCGTTTCGGCTTCGTCGACGCGCTCGTCGACATGGGCGCCACGATCGAGGTCCACAAGGAGTGCCTCGGCGCGCGCACGTGCCGGTTCGGACAGCGCAACTTCCAGCACTCCGCCGTGATCTCGGGGCCCCGCAAGCTCACGGGCGCCGACGTCGAGGTCCCCGACCTCCGCGGCGGCTTCAGCCACCTCATCGCCGCGCTGTCGGCCGAGGGGCGCTCGACCGTTTCGAACGTCGGCATCATCGCGCGCGGCTACGAGAACTTCATCTCGAAGCTCGAGCTGCTCGGGGCCGACTTCGTCGTCGAAGGATAATGGGGGAGTGCCACCCCGTGATCCATCCCCCGACCGCGGCGTGACGACGGGCTCCGAGCCCGCCGCACGCCGCGGAGCGGAGAAGCGACGACCCTCGATCTTCTGGCTGCTCGCCGGCATCCTGCTGCCCCTCGTGGGGCTGCTGGTGAAGTTCCGCTTCGTCGACCGCGACAAGTTCCCCGCCGCCGGAGCGTTCGTGCTCGCGCCGAACCACCTGAGCGAGATCGACCCGGTCGTGGTCGGCGCCGCCTCGTGGTACCTCGGCCGCCCGCCGCGCTTCCTCGCCAAGGCCTCCGTGTTCAAGGTGCCGGTCGTCGGCTGGCTGCTGCGCACGTCCGGGCAGATCCCCGTCGAGCGCACCGGGCGGCAGTCTGGCGACGCCGTCCGCGCCGCCGAGGAGCTCGTCGAGAAGGGGCGCATGGTCGTCGTGTACCCCGAGGGCTCGCTCACCCGCGACCCCGACCTGTGGCCGATGCGCGGCAAGTCCGGCGCGGTCCGCATCGCGCTGGAGCGGGGCATCCCGATCGTGCCGTGCGCGCACTGGGGCGCGCAGGCGGTCATGCCGCGCTACGGCAAGCTGCGCTTCTGGCCGCTCCGCAAGCCGGTGACGGTGATCATCGGCGACCCCGTCGACCTCTCCGCCTTCGAGGGCAAGCCGCTCGATGCGAAGACCCTCACCGAGGCGACCGACGTCGTCATGGCCGAGATCGCCCGCCTGCTCGGCGAACTGCGCGGCGAGGAGCCGCCGGCCGAGCGCTGGAACCCCGCGAACCACGACCAACGGGAGACCGGGAAGTTCGATGGATAGGGCCGTGCACCGGCGCCGGGGCCATGCTCGTCGCATCGCGGTGCTCGGAGCGGGCAGCTGGGGCACGACGTTCGCCAAGATCCTCGCGGATGCCGGCAACGACGTCGTGATCTGGGCGCGCCGTCCCGAGCTCGCCCGCGAGATCGAGGAGGCGGGCCGCAACAGCGACTACCTCCCCGGTGTGAACCTGCCTGCCGGCCTGCACTCGACGAGCCGGCTCGACCGCGCCGTCGAGGGCGCCGAGCAGGTCTACCTCGCCGTGCCGAGCCAGTCGCTGCGCGAGAACCTCCTCGCGGTGCAGCCGCATCTCGGAGAGCGCACGATCGTCGCCTCGCTCATGAAGGGCGTCGAGAAGTCGAGCGGCCTGCGCATGAGCGAGGTCATCGCCGAGGTGCTGGAGATCCCGGGCGAGCGGATCGCCGTCGTCTCCGGGCCGAACCTGGCGCTCGAGATCGCGAAGGAGCAGCCGACGGCCGCGGTCGTCGCCTCCGACTCGCTCGAGACGGCCGAGGCCGTCGCGCGGGCGTCGACGACGCCGTACTTCCGCACCTTCGTCAACCAGGACGTGCCCGGCACCGAGTTCGGCGGCGTCCTGAAGAACCTCATCGCGGTGGCGATCGGCATCGTCGACGGCGTCGGCTACGGCGAGAACACCAAGGCGTCGATCATCACGCGCGGTCTCGTCGAGATGACCGATTTCGCCGTCGCGTTCGGCGCGCACCCCGACACCCTGTCGGGACTCGCCGGCCTCGGCGACCTCATCGCGACGTGCCAGTCGCCGCTGTCCCGCAACAACACCGCGGGGCGCCTCCTCGGGCAGGGCTACAAGCTCCCCGAGGTCGTCGACCGCATGCAGCAGACGACCGAGGGGCTGGCCTCCGTGGGCCCGATCCTCGAGCTCGCGAAGTCGCGGGGCGTCGACATGCCCATCGTCGAACAGGTGCGGATGGTGCTCGCGGGCACCATGCATCCCTCGAAGATCGCACCACATCTGACCACCGACAGCGACGGCCCGACGGGCGAAAGGAACACGAATGAACCGGCACCGGGTGGTTCTGCTCTTCGGCGGGCGTTCCAGCGAGCATTCGATCAGCTGCGCGACGGCGGGAGGCGTGCTCGCGGCGATCGACCGTGACCGCTTCGAGGTGATCCCCGTCGGGATCACCCGCGACGGCGCCTTCGTCCTCGTCGAGGACGACCCGGCCCGCTTCGCCCTCGATCCCGAGCACCTGCCGGAGGTCGTCGACAACGGCACCCGCGTGCGCTGGCCCGAATCGGCCGCGACGCGCGAGCTCCGCGTGCAGGATGCCTCGGGCGAGCGCTCCCTCGGCGACGTCGACGTGGTCTTCCCGATCCTGCACGGCCGCTTCGGCGAGGACGGCACGATCCAGGGGCTCTTCGAGCTCATCGGGCTGCCCTACGTCGGCAACGGCGTGCTCGCCTCCGCGATCGGCATGGACAAGCACGTCACGAAGTCGATGCTCGACGCCGCCGGCATCGCCGTCGCGCCGTGGGTGACCATCTCCCGGCGCGACTGGGCCGGCGAGCGCCGCGACCTGTGGCACCGGCGCGCGAAGGCCCTCGGGCTGCCCGCGTTCGTCAAGCCCGCTCGCGCGGGCTCGTCGGTCGGCGTAACGAAGGTCTCGGACTGGTCGGAGCTCGACCGCGCCCTCGAGATCGCGTTCGCCGAGGACGACCGCGCCCTCGTCGAGTCGGCCGTCGTCGGCCGCGAGATCGAGTGCGGCGTGCTGGAAGACCCGGCGGGCGGCGCCCCGCGCGTGAGCGTCGCCGGCGAGGTCGTCGTGACCGGCCGCGACTTCTACGACTTCGAGGCGAAGTATCTCGGCGCCGACGGCGTCGACCTCGTGTGCCCGACCGAGCTCGGCGAGGGCGAGCGGTTCGAGCTCGAGCGCATCGCGCAGCAGGCGTTCGAGGCGATCGGCGGCGAGGGTCTCGCCCGCGTCGACGTGTTCCTCTCCGGCGAGGGCTTCGTCGTCAACGAGGTCAACACGATGCCGGGCTTCACTCCGATCTCGATGTTCCCGACGTGCTGGCTGAACTCCGGGCTCAGCTACCCGGAGCTCATCTCGGAGCTCGTCGACAGCGGCATCGCGCGCGGAGCGCGCTAGCCGACCGTCTCGTCGGTGCAGCCGCCCGTCGCGGGGATCCGTTCGATCGCCGCGCCGAGGTCGGCGCGTACCGTCGAGTCGGCCACGAGCTCGGTGTCGAGGTAGACCTCGACGGCGGGCTCGCGCCCGTACGTGGTGAGCAGGTAGCGGGGGGCGTCGCTGTCGTCGATGACCCAGTCGATGCCGTCGACCGTCTGGCACGGCAGCGTCGTGGGGCCGAGCGGCTGCACGCCGCAGCGCAGGATGACCGCGGCCGGGTCGCCCCAGGCGGCGGTCGCCTGGGCGTTCGTCTCCCGGCGCTCCTGGCCGGCGACGGTGTCGGGCAGGGCGACGGAGACGTCGGCGCAGGCGGCGTTCGCGGCATCGGGGGCCGCGTCGACGGCGACGGTGCCGGCGCAGCCGGCGAGGGCGGTGGTGAGCAGACCGGCGCCGACGAGCACGCCGGCGAGGCGGGGGAGACGGCGGTTCATCCCCTTCAGGCTACCGTTGCAGGGTGCCGTCGACCTTCGAAGAACCCGAGCCCCGGGCCGCCCGCCCGGCCGATGCGGATGCCTCCTCGAGCAGTCCCACGGGCGATCCGGCCGACACCGACGCCGACACCGTCGGCGTCGTCGGGGAACTCGGCGTGCTCGCCCGCATCCTGCCCCGCCTCGGTTCGGGGGCGTCGGCGCTGCTCGGACCGGGCGACGACGCGGCCGTCGTGGCCGCGCCCGACTCGCGCTTCGTCGTGACCACCGACCTCATGGTGCACGGCCCCGACTTCCGGCTCGCCTGGTCGAGCCCGTTCGACCTCGGCTGGAAGGCCGCGGCGACCAACCTCACCGATGTCGCGGCGATGGGGGCCCGCCCGACCGCCCTCGTGGTCGCGATCGCCGCGCCGCCCGAGACGCCCGTGCCGCTGCTCGAGGGCATCGCCGACGGCCTGCGCGCCGGCCTCGACGCCCTCGCGCCGGGGGCCGGCGTCGTCGGCGGCGACCTGTCCGCATCCCGGGTGCTCACGATCGCGGTCACGGCATTCGGCGACCTCGAGGGCCGTCAGCCGGTGCTGCGCTCAGGTGCGCGCGCGGGCGATGTGCTCGCGCACGCGGGCGCACGCGGCGCGGCGGCACGCGGGCTCGCGCTGCTCTTCGAGCAGGGCCGGGATGCCTCGGGGGAGCCCGACGCCGACCTCGCCGCGGCCCTGCGGCGGGCGCACCCCGAGCTCGTCGGCGCCCAGCTCGCGCCGGAACCGCCCGTCGCCGCCGGGGTCGCCGCGGCCGTCGCCGGAGCGACCTCCATGCTCGACGTCTCCGACGGGCTCGCGAAGGATGCTGCGCGCATCGCCCGCGCGAGCGGGGTCGGCCTCGACTTCGACTCGGGCGCGCTGGGGGACGAGCCGCGCTGGGCGCTCGGCGGCGCGGAGGACCACGGGATGCTCGCGACCTTCCCCGCGGACGCCGCGCTGCCCGAGGGCTTCGAGCGTCTCGGCGTCGTCACGTCCGACGCGGGCGTCGTCTCGCTCGACGGCAGGCCGATCGACCCGGGCGGCTGGGACCCCTTCGCCGACTGGGACGGTCAGGCGGGCTGATCCGCGGCGCTCTCGCCGTCCGCGGGGCCGTCCTCGTCGTCGTCCGCGGCATCCGGATCGGCGGCGTACGCCCACCAGAGCATCGTGTCGCCGTAGTCGCGCTTGCGCTCGAGCCGGATGCCCGCCGGCCAGATCGGTTCGGGGGAGCGCCCGGAGCGCTCGACGATGACGGTCGCGTCCTCCGAGAGGAGCGGGGCGAGCGCCGCGAGGTCGGCGGCGACCTCGGTCTCCCCGAGCTCGTACGGCGGATCGATGAAGACGACGTCGACGCTCGATCGCCGCGTCGCGAGATAGGACTGCACCGATTGGCCGGCCACCGTGATCGTGGGGGCGCGGCGACCGCGGGCGGCCGAGCGCACGGCCTCCGCGTTCTTGCGGCAGACGTTCGCCGCCTCCTCGGACTTCTCGACGAGCACGACCTCACGGGCGCCGCGGCTCGCCGCCTCGAGCCCGAGGGCGCCGGAACCGGCGTACAGGTCGAGCACGCGCGCCCCGGCGAGCTCGTCGCGGGCGTCGAGCGCGGAGAAGATCGCCTCGCGCACGCGGTCGCTCGTCGGACGGGTGCCGCGCTTGGGCACGGCGAGGCGGGTCGAGCCGGCGAAGCCGGAAATGAGACGGGTCATGGCGGTTCCGAGCTTATCCGTGCGTCCCTGCGGGCTGCCATGATGAGAAGCGTGACCGACGCGACGACTCCGCCCTCCGACGCCGACCACCTCGACCAAGACCAGGCGCGCACGGGCGTCGAGACGATCCTGCGGGAACGACGCGACGCCGAGCAGCTCCTGCTCGACGAACTCTGGAACTTCGCCGACCCGACGCTCGCCGAAGCCCGCTTCCGTGACGCCGCCGACGACGACGCGTACTCGTCGCACCTGCGTTCGGTGCTCGCCACCCAGCTCGCACGCGCGCTCGGCCTCCAGTCGAAGTTCGACGAGGGCGAGGCGGTGCTCATGGCCGTCGAGACCGAGCCGACCGGAACGGGCTCGCGCGCGATCGTGCGCGAGCATCCGTCCACCGACGGCGACGACGAGCTCGTCGCGGCGATCGCCGGCGCCGAGGCTGCAGCGCTCCGCGCGCGCATCGCCCTCGAACGCGGTCGGCTGCTGGCCTCCGCGGGGCTGCCGGAGGATGCGGTCCCGGTCTTCACCCTCGCCGCCCGGGAGTCCGCGACCGCGGGTTCCGCCTTCCTCGCGCTCGACGCGCTGCACATGCTCGCTCTCGCCGACGTCGGACACGAGGAGGAGTGGGCGGCCGAGGCGCTCCAGATGCTCGAGACCGCGCAGGAGCCGCGTACGAAGCGCTGGGCGGTCGCCGTCAACAACAACCTCGGCTGGCACCTGCACGACGACGGTCGTCCGGAGGACGCACTCGCGCGCTTCGACGCCGCCGCCACTGCGGCCGACGCCTACGGCACGAACGAGCAGCGCCAGCTCGCTCGCTGGGCGATCGCCCGGTGCTTGCGCACGCTCGGCCGCTACGACGAGGCGCTCGGCATCCAGCGCTCGCTCGCGCGCTCCCGACCGGACGACCCCTGGGTGCACACCGAGATCACGCTCCTCGAGCAGGCGCTCGCCGGCGGGCCCGTGGGCGAGCCGGGCGGCACCGAGCCGACCGAGCGGCCCGTCGCCGCCGGTCAGCCGGTGGGCGTCGGCCTCGCCGCCGTGCTCGCGGCCGCAGTGGGCGAGTCCGCCGGCCCGGCACTGACCGCCGCCGAGGACGCCCTGGCAGCGGAGGCGCTCGTCGCCGAAGGCGCGACGGACTCGGCGGCCGAGACCGCGGCCGGGGCGGCGCACGCCGAGGTCGCCCCCGACGCTGCGCCCGCCCCGGGGTCGGACGCCCCGGAGTCGGACGCCGAGGCCGGCTACGCCGATGGCCCGGCCGCCGCAGGAACCGAGGCCGATACCGACGCCGACGCCGACGGCGAGGTGTCGGGGGGCGCGCCTACGATCGAACCGTGACGGACGCGCCACCGCCGGGCGGCATCGGGCTCGATGCCAAGCTCTCCGGCGTGCTCGGAGGCCGCACGGCCGGAGCCTTGACCAAGGCGTTCGGCATCGAGACCGCGGGGCAGCTGCTGCAGCACTACCCGCGTCGCTACGCGCGGCGCGGCGAGCTCACGGCCCTCGCCGAACTCCCGCTCGACGAGCACGTCACGATCGTCGCCGAGGTGCTCGAGGTCCGCGAGCGCACGATGCGCTCCCGGCGGGGCTCGATCCTCGAGGCGTCGATCTCCGACGGCACGGGCATCCTGACGCTCACCTTCTTCAACCAGGCGTGGCGCTCGCGCGAGCTCAAGCCGGGCGTGCGCGGCGTCTTCGCCGGCAAGGTCGGCGCGTACCAGGGCAAGCGGCAGCTGGCCCATCCCGACTACGAGCTCTTCGCCGAGCAGGAGCTCGACGTCGGCTCCGAGGAGGCCCGGCGCTGGGCCGAGACGCCCGTGCCCATCTACCCGGCGACCTCGACGCTCGCGAGCTGGCAGATCGCGGCCGCGATCGAGCTCGTGCTCGACGCCCTCGGCCCGCTCGACGACCCGGTCCCCGCCGAGCTGCGCCGCGAGCGCTCGCTCGAGGGCTACCGCGCCGCGCTCGAGGGCGTGCATCGGCCCGAGAGCGAGGGCCAGACGCGGTTGGCGCGGCGCACCCTGCGCTTCCACGAGGCGTTCGCCCTGCAGACGGCGCTGCTGCAGCGACGCGCCGAGCTCCGCCGTGCGGTCGCGGTCTCCCGCGAGCCGAGGCCGGGCGGCCTGCTCGAGCGCTTCGACGCCGCGCTCCCGTTCGAGCTCACCGACGACCAGCGATCCGTCGGCGAGGAGATCTCGACCGACCTCGCGGCGACCGCGCCCATGAACCGGCTCGTGCAGGGCGAGGTCGGCTCGGGCAAGACGCTCGTCGCCCTCCGCGCGATGCTCGCGGTGGCCGACTCCGGCGGACAGGCGGCGCTGCTCGCGCCCACCGAGGTGCTCGCGGCCCAGCACGTCCGTTCGATCGCGCGGATGCTCGGGCCGATGCTCTCGGCCGAATTGCTGCCGACGCTCGTCACGGGCCAGCTCGGGGCGGCCGAGCGCCGCAAGGCGCTGCTGCGCACCGCGGCCGGCCAGTCGCGCATCGTCGTCGGCACGCACGCGCTCCTCGGCGACAAGGTCGAGTTCGCCGACCTCGGCCTCGTCGTCGTCGACGAGCAGCACCGCTTCGGCGTCGAGCAGCGCGAGGCGCTGCGGCGCAAGGGTCGCACGCCCCCGCACGTCCTCGTGCTGACGGCGACGCCCATCCCGCGCACGGTCGCCATGACGGTCTTCGGCGACCTCGACGTCTCGACGATCCGACAGCTGCCCGCGGGCCGTGCCGGCATCGAGTCCCACGTCGTGCCGCTCGCGCTGCGCCCGGGCTGGCGGCCGCGGATCTGGTCGCGGCTCGCCGAAGAGCTCGAACAGGGGCGTCAAGGCTTCGTCGTCGTCCCCGCCATCGAGGGCGCCCAGCTCGAGGCGGGCGGGCTCGACCCCGAGGAGGCGGCGGAGGCCGCCGAGGACGCGCGGCCGCTCGCGACCGTGGTCGACACGCTCGCCGAGGCCCGCGCCCACCCGCAGCTCGCGGGGCGGCGCGTCGAGGCGCTGCACGGCCGCATGAGCGCCGACGAGAAGGATGCCGCGATGCAGGAGTTCGCGGGCGGCGCGATCGACGTGCTCGTCGCGACGACCGTCATCGAGGTCGGCGTCGACGTGCCGAACGCCTCGACGATGATCGTGTTCGACGCCGACCGCTTCGGGGTCTCCCAGCTCCACCAGCTGCGCGGCCGGATCGGCCGCGGCGGGGTGCCCGGCGTCTGCCTCCTCGTCACCGGCGCCGAGCCCGGCTCGGTCGCGCTCGAGCGCGTCGAGGCGGTCGCCGCGACCCTCGACGGGTTCGAGCTCGCCCGCGTCGACCTCGAACTGCGACGCGAGGGCGACGTGCTCGGCGAGCGCCAGTCCGGCGGCCGCTCCTCGCTCAAACTGCTGCGCGTCGCGCACGACGGCGAGCTCATCGCCGATGCGCGCACGGCCGCCGCGGGCATCCTCGCCGACGACCCGACGCTCGCGTCGCACCCGGCCCTCGCGGCTGCGCTCCGGCGCCGCCTCGACGAGGAATCCGCGTCCTTCCTCGCCAAGGGGTGAGCCTTCGTCCGTGCGCCGCAGCGGCGCGTCGCGGAGGCACCGCCCGAGCCCGGAAACGAGGTTCCGTCGACTTCGACGCCGCGCGCCTGTGGATGGGCTGAAGCGGCGGAAGGGCTTCCCACGACGCCGCTATGCTGCACAGCATGCAGCGGATCGCCGTCGTTCCAGGATCATTCGACCCCGTGACTCTCGGGCACCTCGACGTGATCGAACGCGCCGCCGGACTCTACGACGAACTGCACGTCGTGGTCGTGCACAATCCCGACAAGCACGCGCTCCTGCCGATCGCGCAGCGCGTCGCGCTCATCGAGCAGTCGATCGCCGACGCCGGCATCCCCGAGCGCACCGGCGGCCGCGTCATCGTCGCCGCCTGGAGCATGGGGCTGCTCGTCGACTACTGCACCGACGTCGGCGCGAGCGTGCTCGTCAAAGGCATCCGCTCGCAGGTCGATGTGGCGTACGAAACGCCCATGGCGATCGTGAACCGCCACCTCGCGGGGGTCGAGACGGTCTTCCTCCTGCCCGACCCGGCCAACGCCCACGTGTCGAGCTCGCTCGTGCGCCAGGTCTCCGCGCTCGGCGGCGACGTGTCGCCCTACGTGCCGAGCGTCGTCGCGACCTACCTCGAGGAGAACCCCCGTTGAGCCTGCAGGACCCCATGATCGCCGACGCCGCGCTGCCGATCGGTGAGGTCGGCGCGCACGCGCGCCGCATCATCGAGAACGTCGAGCGCGTCATCGACGGCAAGCGCTCGTCGGTCGAGGCGGCGCTCACGGTCCTGCTCGCCGAAGGCCACCTCCTCATCGAGGACGTCCCGGGCGTCGGCAAGACCATGCTCGCCAAGGCGCTCGCGCGCTCGGTCGACTGCACCGTCGGCCGCATCCAGTTCACGCCCGACCTGCTCCCGAGCGACGTCACGGGCGTCGCGGTCTTCGACGCGGTCGCGCGCGACTTCGAGTTCAAGCCGGGGCCGGTCTTCGCCAACCTCGTCATCGGCGACGAGATCAATCGCGCGAGCCCGAAGACGCAGGCCGCCCTCCTCGAGTGCATGGAGGAGCGCCAGGTCACGGTCGACGGCACGAGCCACCGCCTCGCCGAGCCGTTCATCGTCATCGCGACGCAGAACCCCGTCGAGATGGAGGGCACGTACCCGCTGCCCGAGGCCCAGCGCGACCGGTTCATGGCGCGCATCTCGATGGGCTACCCGGGCGCCCGCGACGAGGTCGCGATGCTCGGGGCGCGTGCGGAGTCCTCGCCGATCGACTCGATCGGCCCCGTGGTCTCGGAGCCCACCCTCGTCGCGATGATCCGCGCGGCCCGCGGGGTCTACGTGTCCGAGCCCGTCAAGGAGTACGCGGTCGCCCTGGTCCGCGGCACGCGCGCCGACCGCCGCGTGCGCCTCGGTGCGAGCCCCCGCGCGACCCTGCAGCTCGTCCGCGCCGCGAAGGCGCGTGCCGCGATCGACGGCCGCGACTTCGTCATCCCCGACGACCTCGATGCGCTCGCGATCCCCGTGCTCGCGCACCGGCTCGTGCCCACCGGGCGCGCCATCGGCGCGCACGACCACGACGGTGCCTCGCTCACCGAGTCGATCGTCCGGCAGATCATCGGCGAGACCGCGGTGCCGCTCGGTTCGCCCCGTTCGGAGTAGCGATGTCCGCGCTCGACGCGCTCGGCCGGACGGCGAACCGCCTCCGACGGGCGCCGAGGCCGACCGCCCGCGGCTGGGCCCTCATCGTCGTCGGCGTCCTCCTCGTCGTGCTCGCCTTCGCCCTGCACACGCGGGGGCTGCTCCTGCCCGGCCTCATCGGCATCGGGATGCCGCTGGCCGCACTCGCGTGGGTGGCGCTGCGGCGCCCGAACGTGCAGGTCGTGCGCGTCTTCGACGCGCGGATGCTGCCCGTGGGCGGCGCCACCGACGTGCAGCTCGTCGTGCAGAACCGCTCGGCCCGCCGGCTCGACGGCGCCACCTGGCGCGACGAGACCGACGACTCCCTCGTGCCGCAGCCCGAGGCCGTGCTGCCGACCGCCGCGGCGGCCGGGCGGCCCGGCGAGAGCGTCAGTCTGAGCTACCGGCTCGAGCCCGAGCGGCGCGGCGTGTTCGCCGTCGGTCCGTTGCGCCTGACCGTGCACGACCCGTTCGGGCTCGCTCGCGGGGACTCGACGCACGGGCCCGTGGCCGAACTCGTCGTGACGCCGCGCGTCGCGACCCTCGAGGAGGGCGCCCCCGGCGGCGCCGGCGGCGACGGCACCGTGCGCTCGCTCGCGCGCCGCACGATCCCCAACGCCGACGAGCTCATCGCCCGCGAGTACCGTCGCGGCGACCCGTATCGCCGGGTGCACTGGCGGGCGACCGCGCGCCTCGGCGAGCTCATGGTGCGCCAGGAGGAGCAGTCAGGCGACCCCGAGGCCGTCCTCGTGCTCGACACCGGGGCCGAGGCGTTCCGGCGCACCGGGTGGCAGCTGCTGCCGAGCGGCGAGCTCGCACCGGTGGGGTTCGAGCTCGGCGTCGAGGTCGCGGCCGCGGTCGGGGTGCGCCTCATCCGCGACGGCTTCCGCGTGCAGTTCCTGCGCACGGTCGAGGCCGACGGCCGGCCGGGCGGGCTCCACGGCGCCCGCTCCGTCGAGGTCCGCGGAGCGTCCGGCGTCGCGGGGCTGCTCGACCAGCTCGCGCGGCTCGACGAGCCGACCGTGCCGGATGGCCTCGAGTGGCCGTCGCCGCAGCTGCGAGGACGCGGCCACGCTGAGCGCCGACCCGTCTACGCCGTGCTCGTCGACCCGGACCGCGAGGTCCTCGCCGCGCTCGAGGTGCTGGCCTCCCGGTTCGAGCCGCGGACGGTCATCGCGATCGGCGGGCTCTCCGCCGACGCGCGCACCCGGCTCGAATCCGCCGACTGGAACGTCGTGACGCTCACGGAGGCCGGCGCGCTCTCCGCCGCGTGGGAGTACGCGAACGCGGGAAGAGGATCGCTCGATGCGGACTGAACTGCGACGCACCGCCGCACAGGATGCCGCCCTCGCCGGCGCGGGCCTGGCCCTGGTCCTGGCGTCGATGGCGGCGCTCGTGCCGCTCGTGCAGGGCTCGGGGTGGTGGTGGACGGGTGCGCTCGTCGCCCTGGCGATCTTCGCGGGCGGCTTCGGCATGCGCGCGGCGCGCGTCCCCGCGGCGCTCGTCCCGCCGGCCGAACTCCTCCTCGCGCTCGGCATCCTCACCCTCCTCTTCGGCGAGGGCGCCGTCCTCGGCGTCGTGCCGACTGCGGCGACGTTCGAGTCGTTCGGCGACCTCGGGGCCGCGGCCGCGGCGACGATCCGGGAGCAGACCGCGCCGGTGTCGGCCGACGAGGGGCTGCGCTTCCTGCTCGCCGCAGGCGCCGCCGTCGTGGCGGTCGTCGTCGACGTGCTCGCGATGTCCTTGCGCGCCCCGGCGTTCGCGGCGTTCGCCGTCGCGCTGCCGCTCGCGGTGCCGATCATCATCCTCGGCGAGCTCGAGCTCGGCCTCGTGGTGCTCGTCGCGGCCCTCTACCTGCTGCTGCTCTGGGTCGACGTGCGCGTCCGCCGCAACGATGCGGAACCGCCCGCGCCGGGGCTGCCGCGCGCGCACGCCGATCGGCGGGGACGGACCTCGCCCGCGATCGGCAGCGCCGTGGCCCTCGCGGGCGCCGGGCTCCTGCTGGCCTCGATCGTGGCCTCCTCGCTGCCCATGACCGGCGGCGGCATCGGTTCGGGATCGATCTCCGGCGGCACCCGCGTGACGCCGTTCGTCGATCTCGCCGCCGACCTGCGGCGCCCCGCCGCGCGGCAGGTCCTGCACTACACGACGAGCGACGACGAACGGGTCTACTTCGGGCTCATGACGCTCGACGAGATCGACGGGGCGGTCTGGCGGCCCTCGGAGTCCGCGCTCGACCGCTCGCGCGACGTCGCCCGGTTCGACCGGCCGGCCGGCCTCGCCGAGGACGTCGCGGTCGACGAGCAGGATGTGCGGGTCTGGGTCGATCGCCTCGATTCGTCGTGGCTGCCCGTGCCGGCACCGGTCGCGAGCGTCGAGGGCCTCGAGGGCGACTGGTACTGGGATGCCTCGACGCGCGCGGTGCGCTCGGCCGCGGCGTCCTCCGACGCGCAGGAGTACACCGTCTCCCGCCTCGTCGTCGAACCGACGGCCGAGCAGCTGCGGGCCGCGAGCCTCGCTGAGGTGCCGGCCGACTTCGAGCGCTTCACCGAGCTGCCGGAGGAGTTGCCCGCGAGCGTCGCGGACGCCCTCGCGGAAGTGACGGCGGATGCGGCGACCCCCTACGACGCCGCGACGGCGCTGCAGGCCTGGCTCCGCGGGCCGACGTTCGACTACTCGCTCGACACCCCCGTCGAGGCCGGCTACGACGGCGGCTCGCTCGAGGTTGTCGAGGAGTTCCTCGACGTGCGTTCGGGCTTCTGCGTGCACTTCGCGAGCACCATGGCGATCATGGCGCGCGCCGAGGGCATCCCGGCCCGAATCGTGCTCGGCTACATGCCGGGCGATTCGAGCGGCACCGTGATCGACGGCCGCTCCCGCCGCAACATCGACTCGCACGACCTGCACACGTGGCCCGAGCTCTACTTCGAGGGCGTGGGCTGGGTGCCCTTCGAGCCGACGCCCGGCCGAGGGGTCGTCCCCGACTACTCGCGGGTCACCTCGCCTGAAGCCGGCGACCCCGAGACCCCCGCGACGAGCGCACCGGGGCAGCCCGGCGCGACGACGACGCCGACGGCGAGCGCCCCGGTGCGCCCCGCCGAGACGATCGACCCGGAGCAGCAGGCCGAGGCGCAGGCGGAGGCGGTGAACCTGCAGACCGGCGTCGGCGTCCTGGCGTGCCTGATCCTGCTGCTCCTCCCGGCCCTGCTGCGAGCGCTCCGGACCGCCTTGCGGCGCGGGCGCATCCTCGACGGCGGTGCCGACGGCGCCCGAGCGGCCTGGTCGGAGGTTCGCGACACGGCCGTCGACCTCGGCGAGGTTCCCGATCACGCGGCGACGGTCCGCGGCTTCGCCGCGCGCATCCGTGCGGACTCGCCCGGCTTCCGCGCCCGCGACGCCGAGCCCGCCGTGCTCGCCCTGGAACGGATCACCGTCGCCGTCGAGCGCGCCGAGTACGCCCGCCCCGGGGACGTCGACGCCCCGACCCCGGCGGACGTGGACCTCGCGGTGGCGGCGCTGCGGGCGGAACGCCCGTGGTGGCGGGCGCTCCTCTCGATCGCCGCGCCCCGTTCGTTCGCGATCTACGTCGTCGACCGCGCGGGGGCGCTGCTGCAGCGCCGCGCCTGACGGCTGCGGCGCGAACCGGCGCGAGCCGATCCAAGGGCCCGGTTCCTGTGCGTCGGCCGGGTGTCGACCGAGAGCGGATCGTGGCTTCGGGCGATGCGTGGGCCGGCGCCGGTACGATGGGTCCTCGTGACAACCCGCACCCCGTTCTCCGTCAACGTCCGCGATCTCGTCGGCAAGCCCGGCGAGTATCGCGAGGTCGAACTCGACGTCCCCGCCGCCGAGGCGCTGGGCGAAGGGCTCGTCGCCGTGCGCGCCGGCACGGAGGTCCGATTGGACGTCCGCCTCGAGTCCGTCCACGAGGGCATCCTCGTCACCGCGGAGGTCGACACGACCGCCGACGGCGAGTGCGGACGGTGCCTCCGGGAGATCGCCCTGCCCGTCGAAGTCGAGTTCCAGGAACTGTTCGGGTATCATGTGGGAGAAGCCATCGAGTATGGGGTTCAAGACGACCACGTGGATCTTGAACCGCTCGTCAGAGATGCGGTAGTGCTGTCACTGCCCTTCCAGCCGGTGTGCCGGCCGGATTGCCCAGGTCTCGACCCCGAGACGGGCCTCCGACTGGCCGATCACCCGGAGCTCGCTGCGCCTGAGCAGCACGACCCTCGCTGGGCCGCGCTCGCGGGGTTCACGGCTTCCACCGACGAAGGATCCGGCGACGAGCCGGACGCAGACCACAGAAAGTAGAGTTAGACATGGCTGTTCCCAAGCGGAAGATGTCTCGCGCCAACACCCACGCCCGCCGCTCGCAGTGGAAGGCGCAGGTCCCCACGCTCGTGAAGACCATCGAGAACGGCAAGGTCACGTACAGCCTGCCGCACCGCGCGAAGGTCGTCGAGGACTCGGCGGGCACCCCGCTCTTCCTCGAGTACAAGGGCCGCAAGGTCGCCGACGTCTGAGTCTCCCGAGACTCATCAGTCGAACCACGAACGACCGGTCGTGACGCGCCCCGAGGAACAGCTCCCCGATCTTTCCGCGCTGCAGCAGAAGCTGCAGATCGAGATCGACGAGGAACTCCTCCGGCTGGCGCTCACGCA
Organism: Agromyces seonyuensis; assembly: GCF_009789225.1. Taxonomy (GTDB): domain Bacteria; phylum Actinomycetota; class Actinomycetes; order Actinomycetales; family Microbacteriaceae; genus Agromyces; species Agromyces seonyuensis. The sequence goes on from NZ_WSTA01000010.1 coordinate 54,462, forward strand.
CCGGTCGTTCGCATATGAGCACGGCGGCATCCCGCACAACGAGCGTCTCGAATTCCTCGGCGACTCGATCCTCGGGCAGGCCGTGACCGTGAAGCTCTACCGCGAGCATCCGGACCTCGACGAGGGCGATCTCGCCAAACGGCGAGCGAGCCTCGTCTCCTCGGTGGCGCTCGCGGAGGTCGGCCGCACGATCGGGCTCGGCCCGTTCATCCGGCTCGGCCGCGGCGAGACGATGACGGGCGGCCGCGAGAAGGCGTCGATCCTCGCCGACACGGTCGAGGCCATCATCGGGGCGACGTACCTGGGCGCCGGCGGCGACGCCGCCACGGCGCTCGTGCTGCGGCTCATCGGGCCGCTCGCCGCCGACCCCGCCCGCTTCGGCGCCGCGATGGACCCGAAGACGAGCCTGCAGGAGCTCGCGGCGAAGCTCGGCGCGCCGGCACCCGCCTACACGGTCGCCGAATCCGGCCCCGACCACTCCAAGCAGTTCACGGCGACGGTGCTCGTCGGCGAGCTCGCGAGCGCCGAGGGCCAGGGCACGAGCAAGAAGCAGGCCGAGATGGCCGCGGCGCTCGAAGCCTGGACGATGCTGCAGCACGCCTGAGGATGCCCGAACTCCCCGAAGTCGAGGTCGTGCGGGCCGGACTCGCGCCCGCGGTGACCGGTGCCCGGATCAGCGGCGTCGAGGTCGTCGACGAGCGTTCGCTGCGACGGCACGACCGCGCCGCCGGCGACTTCGAAGGGCTCCTGACGGGTCGCACGATCGAGGCAGCGGTCCGCCGCGGGAAGTTCCTCTGGCTGCCCGTCGGCGACGGCCTGGCGCTCGTCGGGCACCTCGGCATGAGCGGCCAACTGCTGCTGCGGGAGGCGGGCGCGCCCGCCGACCGGCACCTGCGCATCCGTCTCGGCATCGAGCATCCCGAGCACGGCGAGCTGGCCGTGCACTTCGTCGACCAGCGTGTGTTCGGCGGGATGGCCGTCGACCGGCTCGTGCCGACCCTCGACGGCGGCCCGGGCGGCGACGCGGGTCTGCTCTCGGCGGCGCGCTCCGATCAGGATGCGCCGTGGCGCACGGGCATCCCGACCCAGGTCGCCCACATCGCGCGCGACCCGGTCGACCCGCGCTTCGATCCCGCCCGCTTCCGGCACCTGGTCGCCGGCAAGTCGAGCGGCATCAAGCGGGTGCTGCTCGACCAGGGCGTCGTGAGCGGCATCGGCAACATCTACGCCGACGAGTCGCTGTGGGGCGCGCGCATCCACCCGGAGCAGCCCGCGTCCTCGCTCTCGCGACGCAAGGTCGACGAACTGCTGCATGCGATCGAACTCGTGCTGCGCAAGGCGCTCGCCGAGGGCGGCACGAGCTTCGACGCCCAGTACGTCAACGTCAACGGGCAAGCCGGCTACTTCGCCCACTCACTGGAGGCGTACGGCCGTCAGGGCCGCGAATGCCGCCGTTGCGGCACGCCCATCGTGCGCGAGCAGTTCATGAACCGCGGCTCGCACCGCTGCCCCCGCTGCCAGCGCCTGCGCGCGCCGCGCACGGCCGTCGCCGCAGCCTGAACCCGGATCTTCGCCGAGCGACGACTGCGAACCGGCCGGAAGACCCCCTGACTGGGGACGGCCGTCGGACACGGCCGGCGTCGGGACGCTCATAGGCTGGTTGGTCCACCTGATCTGGAGGCCTCCTTGCCCGCAGTGCTTCGCCGCGCGCGCCCTGTCGCGTTCGTCTCCGTGACCGTCTCGGCCGCGGTCCTCGCCTCGCTGCTCACTACGACTCCGAGTTTCGGCGAGGACGGCGTCGTCGCGACGGCGGCGCCGTCCCTTGCGGGAATCGTCGTCGATCCGGCATCCCAGCCGGCCGAGAACGTCTGCATCTCCGTCGACACAGCGGTCGACGGCGTGTGGATGCCAGTCGGGCTCCCTGAGCCGGTGCGCACCGACGCCACTGGCGCGTACGCCATCGAGGGACTCGCGGACGGCGAGTACGCGGTGTCCGCGGAGCCCTGCGACCTCCCGGCGGAGAGCGTTCGCACGTGGGCGCCCTCCGGCATCGAGTCCCCGGCCGTCGGTGACGGCGTCGTCGTCATCGACGGCTCCGCCGCCGAGTCCGCCGACATCGCCCTGCGACCGGTGGGTTTGGTGGCCACGTCGGCGCCCGCGATCGTGGGCGCAGCGGTCGTGGGCGCGCTGCTCGAAGTGACGACGGGCTCCTGGAACCTCTCCGGCATCGAGTTCACCACCCAGTGGACGCGCGACGGCGCCCCGATCGAGGGGGCGACCGGCACGGGGTACACGCCGAGCACCGCCGACCTCGGTCGCACCGTCGGGGCGACGGTGACGGCCGGCCGTGCCGGCTGGACGACGGCGACCGCATCAGCCGACGGAGTCGTCGTCGGCGAAGGCGACGGCGTGCCGTTCGAGGTGTCGATCACCGGCACCGCGATCGTGGGCGGGGCGCTCACGGTCGTCCTGCCGTCCGACCTCGGTGAGGCGGACTTCCAGTGGTATCGCGACGGCATCGCCGTCGAGGGCCGCACGTTTGCCGAGTACCCGGTCGGTGACGACGACGCCGGTGCCGTCCTCAGCGTCGCGGTGACGGCGACGACCGCCGGTCACACGGCGTACACCGCGACTGCCGCCTCGGGCGTGGTTTCGGGGGGGATGTTCACGAGCAAGCCGAAACCTGTCGTGGCCGGCACCGCCAAGGGCGGGGAGATCCTGACGGTCGCCGTCGGCTCGTGGTTGCCGGCACCGGCCAGCGTCGCTGTCCAGTGGCTGCGCAACGGCATCGAGATCCCGGGCGCGACGGCCTCGTCGTACCGGTTGACCCAGAGCGACGTGAACGCGGCCGTTTCGGTTCGGGCCACCGCCTCGCGCGCCGGTTACGAGACCGCATCCACGACTTCGTCGACCATCAAGGCCGCGATGGGGTCGTTCACGTCGGCGCGTCCGACCGTTTCCGGATCGGTGAAGGTCGGCTCGACGTTGACGGCGGTGCCGGGTGCATGGAAGCCGTCGGGTGCCAAGTTCACCTACGTCTGGAAGCGCAATGGCGCAACGATCGCGAAGGCCGTCGCGGGGACCTATCGACTCACCGCGGCCGACCTCGGTGCCAAGATCACCGTCGTCGTGACGGCCGGCCTCTCCGGCGTGACCACCGCGAGCGTGACGTCGTCGGCGACCGCGGCCGTCGCGAAGGGGACCATCTCGGCGCCGCCCCCGACGATCTCGGGGACGGTCGCGGTGGGACGGACGGTGACCGCGAAGCCCGGCACGTGGTCGCCCGCGGCGACGTTCACCTACCAGTGGAAGCGCGACGGCGTCGCCATCTCCGGTGCGACGAGGTCGACCTACGTGCTGACGGCGGCCGACCGGGCGCACCAGCTCACCGTGGTCGTCGCCGGTTCAGCGAGCGCGTACAACACACTGACCAAGGCGTCCGGTTCGATCACGGTCGCGGCAGGCACGTTCAGCGCGCCCGTGCCCACGATCTCCGGTACCCGGGCGGTCGGCAGGACCGTGACGGCTGTGCCGGGCAACTGGTCACCGGCGGCGACGTACCGCTACCAGTGGCTGCGCAACGGCGCGACCATCTCCGGTGCGACCAAGTCGACGTACGTGCTGACGGCGTCGGACCTCAGCGCCTCGATCTCCGTCGTGGTCACCGGGGCGCGGACCGGGTATTCGTCGAAGGCAGTGACCTCGGCCAGGACGTCGCCGGTCGCGCCAGGAACATTCAGCGCGCCATCGCCGACGATCACCGGCACTCGCGCGGTCGGGCAGACGCTGACGGCCGTGTCCGGCACCTGGTCGCCGGCGGCGAGCCTGCGCTACCAGTGGTTCCGCTCGGGCGCGGCCATCTCCGGTGCGACGAAGTCGACCTACGTGCTCGCTGCGGCCGACCTCGGCACGATGATCTCCGTCCATGTCACGGGGACGAAGACGGGGTACACGACGCTTGACAAGGCATCCGCTCGAACCGGCTCGATCGTGCCCGGAACGCTGTCGCTCACCGCGCGCATCTCAGGTTCCGCGAAGTTCGGCGGCACGCTGAGCGCGGTTGCAGCAGCGACCAGCGGTACGACGTTGACGTATCGCTGGTACCGGAACGGCGCCGCGATCTCCGGTGCGACCGGTCGCACCTACGTCGTCGGGAGCAGCGACGTCGGCAAGCGACTGCATGTCGTCGTCACCGGCTCGAAGACGGGGTACTCCACGAAGTCGGCCGCCTCGGCCCAGACCGCTGCCGTGCCCCCGCCTGCCAGGACCACAGCGATCCCGGGCACCTGGAATTGCCCGAGCTGGGCGCCGATCAAGGGCAACGAGAGCTCGATGATCTATCACTTGCCGGGGCAATCCTTCTATACGCGCACGAACCCGGAAGCGTGCTTCTCATCCGAGTCGGCCGCGATCGCCGCGGGGTACCGCAAGTCCAAGGTCTGACCGAGGGCAGGGCCCGTCGCCGGGCCCTGCCAGTCCCGTTCGCACGGCGACCGGACGGGACTGTCGGGTGCGCCTCAGCCGCGCTGCCAGGTCGCCTGGAACGAGTGCGGCCGGAACCCTAGCGCTCGGTTGATCGCGAGCATGTGGTCGTTCTCGTCGGCGTTCCAGGTGTAGACCGCGGTGCGCTCCGGTGCGGCATCCGCGAGCAGCACGAGGTTCGCGAGCTTCATCCGCATCCCGAGGCGGCGGCCGCGGTGCGCGGACAGCACGATCGTGTCGTGCTGGTAGACGCCCTGCTTGCCCGGCGCGAGGGCGAGGGTCGTGTACCCGGCGATCTCGCCGTCGGCCGCGACGGCGGCGACGCTCAGCATCCGGCGGCCGGCACCGAGCGTGCGTTCCTCGTCCGCGCGGACGCGCTCGACGTCCCAGTGCTCCTCGCCGACGTCGAGGTCGCCGTTCGGCGCCTCGACGTTCATGAGCGTGCGTGCGGCGGCGTAGGCGGCGACGTGCTCCTCGGGCGCGCGGTCCTGCCACGTCACGAGCCGGTAGCCGTCGTGGCGTTCGGCCGCGAGGCCGCGGGCGCGGAACTCGTCGGCGCGGCCGGCGAGCGGCAGCGAGCTCGCGAGGACGAGCTGGCCGAGCCGGTAGCCGCGACCGAGCGCGAAGCGGGCGGCGGGCGCGTCGGCCGGCAGGCTGGCATCGCCCTGCGGGGCGCGCACCCGCTCCCCGGCACCGTCGTCGACCCGGTGCTCCGAGATGAGGATGACCGTGCTGCGGCCGTCCTCGGCGATCGCCGCCTCGGCGGCATCGAGGAGCTCCCCGGCGAGGCCGCGCCGTCGGTACGCGGGGTCGACGCCGAGCACGCTCACGTAGGCGGTGCGGTTGGCGGTGTCGAGCTCCCAGAACGTCGCGAGGGCCGCGACCAGCCGGTCGCCGTCCCAGACGCCGTAGCGGCGGCGCGCGAGATAGGCGTCCTGACTGAGCGCCGCCAGTTCGGCGGCCGAATAGCTGAACTCGTCCGTGCCGGTCGTCTCGGTCTGGATGCGCGCGGCGAAGTCCGCGTAGGCCTCCAGCGCGGCCGACTCGGGGATGCCGACTCGGTCGGGAGCATGGATGGGCTGGATGCTGAGTCGCGGCACGTCGGTTCCCTCCGCTGCCCGGGGCGTCGCGGGCAGCCGATCAGGCTATCGCGCCCGGATCGCCGTCGCGAGGCGGGGGAGCCGATGCCCGCTGCCAGGCCGCCTCGTAGCCGACGACCCGGAACCCGAGGGCGACGTTGATCGCGAGCATGTGGTCGTTCTCGTCGGCGTTCCACGTGAGCACGCCGGTCCGCTCAGGTGCGAGCTCGGCGAGCCGCACGATGTTCGCGGCCTTCACGAGCATCCCGAGCCCGTGGCCGCGGTGCTCGGGCACGACGAGGGTGTCGGCCTGCTGCGCGACCCGCTTGCCGGCGGTGAGCTCGAGCTCGGTGTACCCGGCGACGGCGCCGCCCGGATCGAGCGCGGCGGTGACGAGCACGCGCGAGCCGGCGCGGGCCATGCGCCCTTCCCGAGCCCGCACGCGGTCGGCGTCCCACGGCTCCTCGTCGATCTCGAGCCCGCCGGCGGGCACGTCGAGGGCCATCCGAGTGCGGGCGCGCGCGTAGGCGTCGACGAGCGAGTCGGGCGTCGCGCCTTCCCACGACTCGACCCGGTAGCCGGGCACCCGGGCCGCGGCGGCGGCCGCGGTGGCGGCGAACTCCGCCGAGCGGCCCCCGACGTCCAGGCGGGAGACGCGATCGAGCTGCGCGAGTTCGTAGCCGTGCGCGAGGGCGAACGCCGCGGCCGGCTCGTCGGCGGGCAGGCTCGCCGCGCCGTCGGGCGGGCGGAGGGCCGGCCCCGGGCGG
>NZ_WSTA01000100.1 GCF_009789225.1 Agromyces seonyuensis
GCGGCGTCCTCGGGCGGCGCGGACGGGGCCGGTGCGGCGGCCGGCCCGGCCGATCCCGCGCCCGACACGACCTCGGCGCCGGAGCCGGAACCCGTGCCCGAACCGGCGCCGGAACCGGCGCCGGAACCCGTGCCCGAACCGGCGCCGCAGCCGGATGCGGTACCCCAGTCCGGCGACCGCATCCTCGCGGTGGGGGACTCGGTCATGCTCGCGGCCGCGCCGGCGCTCCAGGCCGCGTTCCCCGGTATCCGGATCGACGCCGCCGTCTCGCGGCAGCTGCGCGTGGGTGACGACATCGTGGGCGCGGCGTTGACGGGAGATCGCGACATCCTGGTCGTCGCACTCGGCACCAACGGCGACGGGCCGGACTCGGCCTACCAGTCGATCATCGACCTCGCCGGGACGGGCCGCACCGTCGTGCTCGTCGACATCGCCGGTCCGATGACGTGGACGTCCGCCGTCAACGACCGCATCCGGCGCGTGGCGGGGTCGAACCCGAACGTCGTCGTCGCCGACTGGAACGGCGCGATCGCCCCGCATCCGGAGCTGCTCGCGGCCGACGGCGTGCACCCCGGTCCGAGCGGCGGCGAGCTCTACGCCCAGGCTGTGCGGGCGGCCCTCGGCGGCGCGGGCTGAGTACGCTGAACGGATGACCACCGAGGCCCTGCCGCCCCTCGCCGAACGCGTGCACGCTCCCGAGGAGCCGTCGCTTCCGGAGCATCCGGAGGTCGTGCTGTGGCGGTCGGCGACCCTCGACGACGTCGATGCGATCTTCGCGACGCAGCGGGCCGCGGAGCTCGCCGACCACCCGGACTTCCTCGAGCCGCGCGAGCACCTCGTGGACGACCTCACCGGCTCGAACGTCGACCTCGCGCGAGACTCGATGCTCGCGCTCGACGGCGAGGGGAACGTGCTCGCGTGGGGGCTCGTGTGGCTGCACCCCGGACGCGAGACGCGCGTGCAGTCGCACCTGTGGGGGACCGTCCGACCCGACGTCCGGGGCCGCGGCATCGGCCGGAGCCTGCTCGAGTGGCAGATCGCGCGCTCGCGCCGTCAGCTCGCAGGCCTGGATTCGGCGCTGCCCGCTTGGACGCACGTCAGCGGGCTCGCCGAGAACACGAGCCTCATCCGCCTGGCGGAGTCGTTCGGCCTCCGCATCGTGCGTTGGTTCACCGAGATGGAGCGGCCCGTCGCCGACCCGATCCCCGAGATCGCGCTCGACGAGGGAGTCCGTCTCGTGCCATACGAGCCCGAGCTGTCCGAGGCGACGCGGCTCGCGCGCAACGACGCGTTCCGCGACCACTGGGGCAGCCAGTCGACCGACCCGGAACGCTGGGCGAAGTTCACGGGCGCCGCCCGCTTCCGCGCCGACCTCTCGCGCCTCGTCGTCGCGGACGACCCGGACGGCGGAGTCCGGGTGATCGCGTTCGCCCTCGCCTCCGTCAACGAGGAGGAATGGGCGGGCCGGGGTCGCCCGTTCGGCTACATCGACCTCATCGGCGTCCGCCGCGAGGGGCGCGGCCGCCGCCTCGCCCCGGCCGTCATGGCGGCGCAGCTACGCGCCTTCGCCGCCGCCGGGCTCGAGGACGCCGTGCTCGACGTCGACACCGAGAACCCGAGCGGCGCCCTCGGGCTGTACGAGCGGATGGGCTACGCACCCGGCCGGCGCGAGGTCGCGCTCGTGACGGAGTACTGATGGCCGACGAGCAGACCGAACCGGTCGGAGCCCCGGCTGCGGACCCGGCCGACCCGCCGCTCGAGGGCCCTGCCCCGGGCTCGCGGCGCATCCGGCTCGGCATCGCGTACGACGGCACCGACTTCGCCGGCTGGGCGCGCCAGCCGACCCTGCGCACCGTTCAGGGCGCGATCGAAGAGGCGCTCGCGACGCTCTTCCGCCGGCACGGCGAGCCCCTGCGGTTGACGGTCGCCGGCCGCACCGACGCCGGCGTGCACGCGATCGGCCAGGTCGCGCACGTCGACCTGACCGAGGGGCAGCTCGCTGCGCTCACTTCGCCGAAGCGCGCGCGCAACGCGTCCGGCGACGCGGATGCCGCGGCGGCGCTGCGACGTCGGCTCACGGGCATCCTCGGCCTCGACTCGGACGTCGCGATCACGGGCGCGTCGTTCGCACCCGACGGGTTCGATGCGCGCTTCGCCGCGGTGTGGCGACGCTACGAGTACCGCATCGCGGATGCCCGCGCGCTGCCGGACCCGCTGCGGCGGCACGACACCGTTCGACTGCCGAAGGCGCTCGACGAGTCCGCGATGGACGCCGCGGCACGCTCGCTCGTCGGGCTCCACGACTTCGCCGCGTACTGCAAGCCGCGCGAGGGCGCGACGACGATCCGCACACTGCAGCGCTTCGAGTGGTCGCGGGGCGCCGACGGCGTCGTGACCGCGAAGCTGCAGGCCGACGCGTTCTGCCACTCGATGGTGCGCGCCCTCGTCGGCGCGAGCGTCGCGGTCGGGGAGGGCCGGCTCGGCGCGGACGACCCCCGCCGCCTGCTCGACGCCGCCGAGCGCACGAGCGCGTTCCTCGTCATGCCGGCGAAGGGGCTCACCCTCACCGAGGTCGGCTACCCCGACGACGCCGAACTGTCCGCCCGCGCGGCGCAGACGCGCAACCGTCGCGGCGCCCACGAATTGCGCATACCGCCACTCATCGATTAGGCTATCCCTTTGGTGCCGTCCGTTACTGCGCGCGGTACCCGATGTGAGCCCTCCGACTCGTGCCGCAGGCACGACCGGCTCCTTCGCCGGCCTCGCCGTCGAAGACCGACCGGAGCGGGATTCACGAACCACTCCATCGACCAGAAAGCAGCACTCTAGTGACGCGCACCTACACCCCGAAGGCGACCGAGATCCAGCGCGACTGGGTCGTCATCGACGCGACCGACATCGTCCTCGGCCGTCTCGCCAGCCACGCAGCCTCGATCCTGCGCGGCAAGCACAAGGCGATCTTCGCGAACCACGTCGACACCGGCGACTTCGTGATCATCGTCAACGCCGACAAGGTGGCCCTCACCGGCCAGAAGCTCGAGCAGAAGGTGGCCTACCGCCACTCCGGCTACCCGGGCGGCCTCAAGGCCGTCGGCTACGCCGAGCTCCTCGAGAAGAACCCCGTCCGCGCCGTCGAGAAGGCGATCCGGGGCATGCTGCCGAAGAACTCCCTCGGCCGCACGCAGCTGAAGAAGCTGAAGGTCTACGCCGGCCCGGAGCACCCGCACCAGGCGCAGCAGCCCAAGACGTACACCCTCACCCAGGTCGCCCAGTAACTCCGGCCCCTTCGATCGAAAAAGGATTCAACGACACCATGGCGAAGATCGCAGACCAGATCGAGCAGGCTCCGGAGAGCTACAGCACCGAGACTCCGGCCTCCGAAGCCCCCAGCGCACCCCGCGCCGTCCTCAACGTGTCCGGCGCAGCCGTCGGCCGTCGCAAGCAGGCCATCGCCCGCGTCCGCGTCGTCCCCGGCTCCGGCAGCATCACGGTCAACGGCCGTGCGTTCGCGGACTACTTCCCGAGCAAGCTCCACCAGCAGCTCATCACCGACCCGTTCACGGTCCTCGAGCTCACCGGCGCGTACGACGTCGTCGGCCGCATCACGGGCGGCGGCCCCGCCGGCCAGGCCGGTGCGCTCCGCCTCGCGATCGCGCGTGCGCTCAACGAGATCGACCGCGAGAACAACCGTCCGACCCTGAAGAAGTCCGGCTTCCTCACGCGCGACGCCCGCGTCATCGAGCGCAAGAAGGCCGGTCTCAAGAAGGCCCGCAAGGCGCCCCAGTTCTCGAAGCGCTGATCTTCGGAACCGGCACTCCGTATGGCACGGCTGTTCGGAACCGACGGGGTCCGGGGCCTGGCGAACCGTGAACTCACGGCAGACCTGGCCCTGGACCTCGCCCAGGCGGCCGCCCACGTGCTCACGCAGGGGCGGCACGCCGACTACCTCCGCACCGTCGGCCGCCGGCCGGTGGCAGTGCTCGCCCGAGACCCCCGGGTCTCGGGCGAGTTCCTGTCCGCGGCGGTCGCTGCGGGACTCGCGAGCTCGGGCATCGACGTCCTCGACGCGGGCGTCATCCCCACGCCGGCGACGGCGTTCCTGATCGACTCCATCCACGCCGACTTCGGCGTGATGATCTCCGCGTCGCACAACCCCGCTCCCGACAACGGCATCAAGTTCTTCTCGTTCGGCGGCACCAAGCTCCCCGACGAGGTCGAGGACCGGATCGAGGAGACCCTCGCCAAGGGGCAGCAGCTCGCCCCCACGGGCGACGGCGTCGGCCGCATCCGCAGATTCGCGGACGCCGAGGACCGCTATGTCGTGCACCTCCTCGGCACCCTCCCGCACCGCCTCGACGGCGTGCGCGTCGTGCTCGACTGCGCCCACGGTGCGGCGTCCGGCGTCTCGCCCGACGCGTTCCGCGCCGCCGGTGCCGAGGTGACCGTCATCGGCGCCGACCCCGACGGCATCAACATCAACGAGGGCTACGGCTCGACCCACCTCGAGCAGTTGCAGCAGGCCGTGCTCGAGACGGGCGCGCACCTCGGCATCGCGCACGACGGCGACGCCGACCGGTGCCTCGCGATCGACGCGGCCGGCGAGGTCGTCGACGGCGACCGCATCATGGCGATCCTCGCGAACTCGCTGCACGAGCGCGGCGCCCTGACCGACGACACCCTCGTCGTGACGGTCATGTCGAACCTCGGGCTCAAGCGCGCGATGGCCGAGCGCGGCATCCGCGTCATCGAGACGAAGGTCGGCGACCGCTACGTGCTCGAGGAGCTCGACCGCGGCGGCTACGCCCTCGGCGGCGAGCAGTCCGGCCATGTCATCCTCACCGAGTTCGCGACGACCGGCGACGGCGTCCTCACGGGCCTGCACCTCGCGGCCGAGATCGCCCGCACGGGCAAGTCGCTCGCCGAGCTCGCGTCGATCATGACCGTCTTCCCGCAGGTGCTGCTCAACGTCCGCGGCGTCGACCGCGAGGCGCTCGGCGGCGACGAGGTCGTCGCGACGGCCGTCGCCGAGGCCGAGGCCGAGCTGGGCGACGCCGGCCGCGTGCTGCTGCGCGCGAGCGGCACCGAGCCGATGGTGCGCGTTATGGTCGAGGCCGCCGAGCAGGAGCACGCCGAGCAGATCGCCGAGCGGCTCGCCGCCGTCGTGCGGGAGCAGCTCGCGATCCCCGCCTGACCGATTCGAACGACGGATGCCCCGTTGCCGCAGTCCGCGGCACGGGGCATCCGTCGTTCACGGCATCGGTGCCGCGGCGCGGCGGCGAATCGGGAGGGCCGGCCGCGTCGGGCGCGCAGGGAGCGAGCGTCAGAGCTTGCGCAGCAGCACCGAATCGACGGCGTGATCGGCGCTCTTGCGCAGCACGAGGCTCGCCCGCGAGCGGGTCGGCCGCACGTTCTGCAGCAGGTTGGGCTCGTTGATCGCGGTCCAGATCTCGCGCGCCCGGGAACGCGCCTCGTCCTCGGTGAGGGAGGCGTAGCGGTGGAAGTAGGACTTGGGGTTCGCGAAGGCGCCGCGCTGGAGCTTCAGGAAGCGCTCCTCGTACCAGCGGGCGATGTCGACCGTGCGGGCGTCGACGTAGATCGAGAAGTCGAAGAGGTCGCTGACCGCGAGGCGGTGGCCGGGGCCGGGCGGCTGGAGGACATTGAGCCCCTCGACGATGAGCACGTCGGGACGTCGGACGGTGATGGCGGCGCTCGGCACGATGTCGTACGCGAGGTGCGAGTAGAACGGCGCCTTGACCTCGGCGGCGCCGGACTTGACCTCGCTCACGAAACGCAGCAGCGCGCGGCGGTCGTACGACTCGGGGAAGCCCTTGCGGCCCATGAGGCCGCGGCGCTCGAGCTCGGCGTTGGGGAAGAGGAACCCGTCGGTCGTGACGAGCTCGACGCGCGGCGTGTGCTCCCAGCGCGAGAGCAGCTCTCGGAGGAGGCGAGCGATGGTCGACTTGCCGACCGCGACCGAACCGGCGACGCCGATGACGAACGGCGTGGGCTCGGTGCGCTCGCGGAGGAACTCGTTCGTGGCGTTGCGCAACGACTTGGTGCCGCCGACGTAGAGGTTCAGCAGGCGCGAGAGCGGCAGGTAGACCTCGGCGACCTCGCGCGGGTCGAGGGGCTCGCCGAGGCCGCGCAGCTGCACGATCTCGGTCTCGGTGAGCGGCTGCGGCAGCGAGGGGGCGAGCGCCGCCCACGCCGCACGGTCCAGTTCGATGAACGGCGACTGCTGCGACGCGTTCGACTGCGACTGGGGACCGAGCACCGGCCCAGTGTAGTCGGGGCGGGGTGCACAGCCCCGCGCCGTAGAATCGGGCCCATGTGTGGAATCGTCGGATACGTCGGCCCTCGCCCGAGCACGGAGGTGCTCCTCGGCGGGCTGAAGCGGCTCGAATACCGCGGGTACGACTCGGCCGGCGTCGCCGTCATCGGCGAGGACGGCACGCTCGCCTCGGCGAAGAAGGCGGGCCGCCTGCAGGCGCTCGTCGACCTGCTCGAGGCCTCGCCCATCGCCGACGGCCCCACCGGCATCGGACACACCCGCTGGGCGACGCACGGCGGCCCGAACGACGCGAACGCGCACCCGCACTTCGGCGACGACGGCAGGCTCGCGCTCATCCACAACGGCATCATCGAGAATTTCTCCGAGCTGAAGGCCGAGCTGCTCGCCGAGGGCTTCGAGTTCTCGAGCGAGACCGACACCGAGGTCGCCGCGGTCCTGCTCGGCCGCGAGTACCGCGCGACGGGCGACCTGCGCGAGGCGTTCCGGCGCACGGTGTCGCGGCTCGACGGCGCGTTCACGCTGCTCGCGGTGCACGAGGAGGCGCCCGGCCTCGTCGTCGGCGCCCGCCGCAACTCGCCGCTCGTGATCGGCCTCGGCGACGGCGAGAACTTCCTCGGTTCCGACGTCGCGGCGTTCATCGACTACACGAAGCGCGCCGTCGCGATCGGGCAGGACCAGATCGTCGCCATCACCGCCGACACGGTCGAGGTCACCGACTTCGCCGGAGCCGCGGTGGAGGCGGAGCCGTTCGAGGTCGCCTGGGATGTCGCGGCCGCCGACAAGGGCGGGTACTCCTCGTTCATGCAGAAGGAGATCCTCGAGCAGCCCGATGCGGTCGCGAACACGATCCGCGGCCGCGTGCACGACGGCGCGGTCGTCGTGCCCGAGCTCGAGGCCTTCGGCGACGAGCGGCTCGCGAGCATCCGCCGCATCATCGTGATCGCGTGCGGCACCGCCGCGTACGCGGGCCTCGTCGCGAAGTACGCGATCGAGCGCTGGGCGCGCATCCCCGTCGAGGTCGAGCTCTCCCACGAGTTCCGCTACCGCGAGCCGGTGCTCGGCGACGACGCGCTCGTCGTGTCGATCAGTCAGTCGGGCGAGACGATGGACACGCTCATGGCCGTCAAGTACGCCCGCGAGCAGGGCGCGCAGACGATCTCGGTGTGCAACACGCAGGGTGCGACGATCCCGCGCGAGTCCGACGCGGCGATCTACACGCACGCCGGCCCCGAGATCGCGGTCGCCTCGACGAAGGCCTTCGTCGCGCAGATCACGGCGCTCTACCTCTTCGGTCTGCACCTCGCACGGGTGCGGGGAACGTTGGACGCCTCGGCGCAGCGCGAGGCGATCGACGAGCTGCTCGGGGTGCCCGGCAAGCTCGAGACCGTGCTCGCGGAGTCGGCGAAGGTCGAGCAGCTCGCGCATTGGATGGCCGACACGCGCGCGGTGCTCTTCCTCGGCCGCCACGTGGGCTTCCCGATCGCCCTCGAGGGCGCGCTCAAGCTCAAGGAGCTCGCGTACATCCACGCCGAAGGCTTCGCAGCGGGCGAGCTCAAGCACGGCCCGATCGCCCTCATCGAGCCCGGCCAGCCGGTGTTCGTGGTGGTGCCGAGCCCGCGGGGCGAGCACAGCCTGCACCCGAAGGTCGTCTCCAACATCCAGGAGATCCGGGCGCGCGGCGCGCGCGTCATCGCGATCGCGGAGGCCGGCGACGCCGCGGTGCTGCCGTTCGCCGACGAGGTGCTGCGCATCCCGCTCGCCGGGCCGCTGTTCGAACCGCTGCTCGCGGTCGTGCCGCTGCAGCTCTTCGCGATGCACCTCTCGAGCGCGAAGGGCCTCGACGTCGACCAGCCGCGCAACCTCGCGAAGTCGGTCACGGTCGAATGACCGGGATGCCTCGCGCGGCGCGCGATCGGGGCGCGCGGTGATCCGCGGCGTGGGAGTCGACGTCGTCGACCTCGACCGGTTCGCCGTGTCGCTCGAGCGCACGCCGGGGCTCCGCGGGCGCTTGTTCGCCGAGAGCGAACAGGTGCTCGCCCCGCACTCCCTCGCCGCGCGCTGGGCGGCCAAGGAGGCCCTCGTGAAGGCCCTCGGCGGTCCCATCCCGGTGCCGTGGAACGAGCTCCGCGTCATCCAGAACGACGCCGGCGATCCCGACTTCGACCTCGACGGCCCGATCGGCGGCGTCCTCGCCGCCCGGGGCATCGACCGCGTGCACGTCAGCCTCAGCCACGACGGCGGCATCGCGACCGCGTTCGTCGTCGTCGAGAGCGTCGCGGGCACCGCTGCGGCGGACGCGGACGGCGGTTCGCGATGATCCTCGGCACTCCCCGAACCGGCACGCCCGAACGCCCGTTCCGCGAGGCCGTCGTCGACGTCGGCGCCATCAGCGAGAACGTCGCGACGCTCGCCGCGCTCGTGGCCCCCGCCGAAGTGCTCGCCGTCGTCAAAGCCGGCGGGTACGGGCACGGCTCGATCGCCGCGGCACGGGCGGCGCTCGCGGGCGGCGCTTCGCGGCTCGGCGTCGTCGACGTCCACGAGGCGATGGCACTGCGCGCCGCGGGCATCCAGGCGCCGATCCTGGCCTGGCTGCACGATCCCGACGTCGATTTCGTGCCCGCCCTCCATGCCGAGATCGAGCTCGGCATCTCCTCCCTCGCGCAATTGGAGCGCGCCGCCGCGGCGGCCGACCGCATCGGCGGCACGGCGCGCGTGCACCTGAAGATCGACACCGGGCTCAGCCGCAACGGCATCCCGCCGGAGGAGTGGGCCGCGGTCCTGGCCCGCGCCGTCGAGCTCGACGAGGACCGGCTCGTGCGGGTCGTCGGCGTCTTCAGCCATCTCGCCAACACCGACGCCGACTCGGATGCCGCCCAGCAGGCCGTCTTCGAGGCCGCGGTCGCCGAGGCACGCGAGACCGGCCTCGAGCCCGAAGTGCGCCACCTCGCCGCGACCGCGGCCGCCATGCGCCGCCCGGAGCTGCGCTACGACCTCGTGCGTCTCGGCATCGGCATCTACGGCATCCCGCCGTTCTGCGACGGCACCACGAGCGCCGAGGCCGGCCTGCGTCCCGCGATGACGCTGCGCGCCCGCGTGGCAGCGGTCCGTCGCATCGCCGCCGGCACGGGCGTCTCCTACGACCACGCTTGGCGCACCGAGCGCGACACGACGCTCGCCCTCGTCCCGCTCGGCTACGCCGACGGCATCCCGCGGGCGGTGAGCGGAGCGGGCGCCGAGGTCCTCCTCGGCGGGCGCCGGCACCCGATCGTCGGCCGCATCGCGATGGACCAGTTCCTCGTCGACGTCGGCGATGCGGCGGTCGAGGTGGGCGACGAGGTGGTGCTGTTCGGCGACCCGGCCACCGGCGCGCCCTCGGCCGACGAGTTCGCGGCCTGGGCCGGCACGATCGGCTACGAGCTCGTCACCCGGATCGGCCCGCGCGTGCGACGCACCTACCTCGGCGGCGCCGAGGGTGCGGTCGCCGACGCACCGGTGCAGTGGGGGCCCCCGCGCGACCCGGCAGTCGGGGGCTCGGGTCGATGAGCACCGCCGAGTTCGCCCTGCCCACCGCCGAGGCGATGGAGTCCTACGGGCGCGCCCTCGGCGCCGCGCTTCGTGCCGGCGACCTCGTGGTGCTGACCGGACCGCTCGGCGCCGGCAAGACGACGCTCACGCGCGGCATCGGCGAGGGCCTCGGCGTACGCGGTCCCGTGCAGTCGCCGACGTTCGTGCTCGCCCGCACGCACCCGAGCCTCGTCGGCGGCTCCCCGCTCGTGCACGTCGACGCCTACCGGCTGCAGAACGCGGTGGAGCTCGACGATCTCGATCTCGACTTCGCACGCTCGGTCGTCGTCGTTGAGTGGGGGCGCGGCATGCTCGACGGCATCGCCGAGTCCTGGCTCGACGTCGAGATCGAGCGACCGCACGCGGCCGCCGACGATCCCGAGCACCTCGACGGCGACGCCCCCCGCACGATCCGCGTCACGGGGATCGGGCCGCGCTGGGCCGCGGGGGTGCCGCGGCCCGCGTAACCGGCGGATCGGGTTCGCCTGGGCCCGGTCGACACCCGCTCGTGCGGTGTCGACGGGAGGCCGCGCTCCGGGGATCCGGCGGGTTCCGCCGCGTAGGCTGTGAGGATGCTCCTCGCCATCGACACCTCGCTCGGCACGAGCGTCGCCGTCGTCGACTTCGACGGCGGGGTGCTCGCCGAGGTGGGCACCGCCGACACCATGCGCCACGCCGAGGTCGTCGGCACCGCGATCGCGGAGGCGCTCGAGACCGCCGGCGTCGCGCCGGGCGACCTCTCCGGCGTCGCCGCAGGCATGGGCCCCGGCCCGTTCACCGGCCTCCGCGTCGGCATCGCCGCGGCGCACGCCTTCGCGCTCGGCATCGGCCGGCCGGTCGTGCCGGTCGTCTCGCACGACGCGGTCGCCTCGGCGTGGTACCGCGACGGCGGGAGCGGGGCGCTCCGCGTGCTCACCGACGCACGGCGGCGGGAGTTCGCGTGGTCGGTCTACGAGGGCGTCGACGACGCCGGGCTCCCGATCCGCGTCGAGGGCCCCGGGCTCGTCCTGCGGACGGAGCTGCCGGACTTCGCGGGCACGTCGTTCGAGGCCGCCGAGGTGCCGGCCGGTGCGCTGGGCCTCGTCGCCGAGCGCGCGTACGCCGCCGGGCGGGACTTCCCGGCCGACGAGCCCCTCTACCTCCGCTCGCCCGATGTCACGATGTCGGCGGGGCCGAAACGGGTCTCCTCATGAGCGGACCCGTGCCGCGCTTCCGGGCCGCCGGTGCGGACGACCTCGACGCGATCATGGCGATCGAATCGGCCGTCTTCGAGGACGACGCCTGGTCGAGCGCGAACATGCGCGCCGAACTCGTGAATCCCTCCACGTACTACCTGGTCGTCGTCGACGACGCGGCGCCGGCCGAGAGCCGCGAGACCGCACTGCTCGGGTACGCGGGGCTGCTCTCCGGCGTCGGTGCGCCCCAGGCGGACATCCAGACCATCGCCGTCGTGCCGGAGGCGCGCGGTCTCGGCCTCGGCCGGGCGCTCATGCAGCAGCTCGTCGCCGTCGCCCGGCGCCGCGGCGCCGAGGAGGTCTTCCTCGAGGTCCGAGCCGACAACCACGTCGCGCAGTCGCTCTACCGCTCCCTCGGCTTCGAGGAGCTCGGCGTGCGCCGCGGGTACTACCGCGGCGGCATCGACGCGCTCACCATGCGGTTGACGGTGCCGGCGCCCGAGGCCCGGCCGGCGCGCGCGTCATCCATCGGCCCAGTCGGAAGCGAGACCCAGCAGTGAACCGCGACGCCCCCCTCGTGCTGAACCGCGACGCCCCCCTTGTGCTCGGCATCGAGACGAGCTGCGACGAGACCGGCATCGGCATCGTGCGCGGCGACCGGCTGCTCTCCAACACGATCGCCTCGTCGATGGAGCAGCACGCCCGATACGGCGGCGTCGTCCCCGAGGTCGCCGCGCGCGCCCACCTCGAGGCGCTCGGGCCGTCGATCCGCGCGGCGCTCGCGGAGTCGGGCGTCGCCCTGGCCGACCTGGATGCTGTGGCCGTCACGAGCGGGCCCGGCCTGGCCGGCGCGCTCATGGTGGGCGTCGGCGCCGCGAAGGCGCTCGCCCTCTCGCTCGGCAAGCCGCTTTACGCCGTGAACCACCTCGTCGGCCACGTCGGCGCCGACGTCCTCACCGAGCAGCCGCTCGAGACGCCGACGATCGCGCTGCTCGTCTCCGGCGGGCACACGTCGCTGCTCCTCGTGCGCGACCTCGTCGACGACGTCGAGCTGCTCGGCGAGACGATCGACGACGCCGCGGGCGAGGCCTTCGACAAGGTCGCGCGGCTCCTCGGACTGCCCTACCCGGGCGGCCCAGAGATCGACCGCGCCGCGATCGGCGGCGACCCGACGGCGATCCGCTTCCCGCGCGGGCTGACCCTGCCGAAGGACCTCGAGCGGCATCGCTACGACTTCTCGTTCTCCGGGCTCAAGACCGCGGTCGCCCGCTGGGTCGAGCAGCGCGAGGACGCCGGCGAACCGGTGCCCGTCGCCGATGTCGCCGCGAGCTTCCGCGAGGCGGTCGTCGACGTGCTCGTGACGAAGGCCCTCGCCGCGTGCCGCGACCTGGGCGTGCCCCGCCTGCTCCTCGGCGGCGGCGTCATCGCCAACCGCCGGCTGCGCGAGGTCGCTGTCGAGCGCGCCGCCGCGACCGGCGTCGACCTGCGCATCCCGCCGCTCTCGCTCTGCACCGACAACGGTGCGATGATCGCGGCGCTCGGCGCCCAGCTGATCATGGCGGGCCGGCAGCCGTCGGGTCTCGCGTTCGGCGCCGACTCGACGCTGCCCGTGACCGAGATCCAGGTGCCCTGAACCCGCGGTCATCCCGGCTTTCGGGCGTGCCATCCGTCCGCACCGGGCGATAAGGTGAGCGAAGGCGGGCTCAACCCGGCCGGATGACTCCTCCGAGGCATCCCGTGCCGGAGCCGCCGAGGGGGCACGCATCGACGCCCCGACCACCATCGAACACGGAGTCGAGATGACCGACGAGAAGACCCCCGACGAGCGCCCCGAGGTCCCCGAGGTGCCGAGCGCACCCGAGCCGCCCGCCGCTCCCGAAGCGCCCGTCCCGCCGGCCGCTCCCGAGCCGCCGGCCGCGCCCGCATTCGAGGCGCCCGCCGCCCCCGAGGGATCCGAAGAGCGCACGTCTGAACTCCAGC
>NZ_WSTA01000101.1 GCF_009789225.1 Agromyces seonyuensis
CCGGCCGCGCGGGCGACGCGGAGTGGGCCGCCGCGACCGTCGCCCGCATCGCCGCGATCCCGAACGGCCCGCTCCCGGCGCCGGCCGCCCCGCCGCCGCCGATCATCGCCGCCGCGCGGCACGCCGCCGGGGCCTACCGCGAGCGCATCCTCGCCTGCCAGGCGGCCATCGCCGCGGGGGAGGCCTACCAGCTCTGCCTCGTCAACGAGTTCCGCGTCGAAGCCGAATCCATCGACGCCGTCGCCGTGCACCGGCGGCTCCGCGCCATGAGCCCCGCCCACCACGGCGGGTTCGTGCGCATCGGCGGCGTCGCCCTCGCCTCTGCCTCGCCGGAGCTCTTCCTCCACGTCGGGCCGGAGCGCCGCGTGACGACGAAGCCCATCAAGGGCACCCGGCCCCGCGGGGCCGACGCGGATTCCGACCGGGCGCTCGCCGCTGAGCTCGTCGCGAGCGAGAAGGAGCGCGCCGAGAACCTCATGATCGTCGACCTCATGCGCAACGACCTCGGCCGCGTCGCCTCGCTCGGCTCGGTCGTCGTCGACGCGCTCTTCGCGGTCGAGTCGTACCCGCAGGTGCACCAGCTCGTCTCCACGGTGAGCGCCCGGCTCGCGGCCGGCGTCGGTCCGATCGATGCGGTGCGCGCAGCGTTCCCCGCCGGCTCGATGACCGGCGCGCCGAAGCTCCGCGCGATGCAGCTGCTGCACGGCTTCGAGGACGGGCCGCGCGGCGTGTACTCCGGCGCCTTCGGCCGCCTCGGCGACGACGGCGCGCTCGACCTCGCCATGGTCATCCGCTCGATCGTCGTCGTCGGCGCGGTCGCGCGCATCGGGGCCGGCGGCGGCATCACCGCGCTCTCCGATCCCGACGAGGAGGTCGAGGAGGTGCGCGTGAAGGCGCGCGCGCTGCTGGCCGCGGTCGGGGCGGCCGTGCCGGCGGAGTTCGCGGGACGCGAGGCATCCTGAGGAAGGTGCCGCCGGGCCGATGCCCGGCGCTGCTCGCGGGCGCCCGTCCCGGACGGGTTCGCGGGGTTCGGGGCATCCTGAACGGGTCGCTCGACGACCGCGACACGGACCGACGTCGCACTGACCGGGCATCCAGCGCGAACCGGTACGCTGGATGGTCGGGTGCGGCGCGCCTCCCCAGTGCGCCCCCGACGATTTCAGCCGCAAGGCGAGAGACGACGACGAGACGATCGAGGATTCCGTGGCAGAGCACGACAACCCCCAGCACGACAGCGGCCGGGCGCCCGACGCCGAGGCCTGGGACTTCGCCGCCATCCAGGAGAAGTGGACTCCCGTCTGGGAGGAGCTCGACCCGTTCGCGGCCGGCCGCCCCGGCGACACGCGCCCGCGCAAGTACGTGCTCGACATGTTCCCGTACCCCTCCGGCGACCTGCACATGGGCCACGCCGAGGCGTTCGGCTTCGGCGACATCGTCGCCCGCTACTGGCGCCAGCAGGGCTTCGACGTGCTCCACCCGATCGGCTGGGACTCCTTCGGCCTGCCCGCCGAGAACGCCGCCATCAAGCGCGGCGTCGACCCCCGCGAGTGGACCTACGCGAACATCGCCCAGCAGAAGGCGTCGTTCAAGACCTACGCGCCCTCCTTCGACTGGTCGCGCGAGCTCCACACGAGCGACCCCGAGTACTACAAGTGGAACCAGTGGCTCTTCCTCGAGCTCTTCAAGCGGGGCATCGCCTACCGCAAGGAGGGCCTCGTCAACTGGTGCCCCAACGACCAGACCGTGCTCGCGAACGAGCAGGTCGTCGACGGGCACTGCGAGCGCTGCGGCTTCGTCGTCGAGAAGAAGTCGCTGACGCAGTGGTACTTCCGCGTCACCGACTACGCCGACCGCCTGCTCGACGACCTGAACCAGCTCGAGGGCAACTGGCCTTCGAAGGTCGTCGCGATGCAGCGCAACTGGATCGGCCGCTCCGCCGGTGCCGACGTCGAGTTCGAGATCGAGGGCCGGGATGCCCGCGTGAGCGTCTTCACGACCCGTCCCGACACGCTCTACGGCGCGACCTTCATGGTCGTGGCCCCCGACTCCGACCTCGCCGCCGAGCTCGTCTCCGGCGCCTCGGCCGAGGTGCGGATGCGCTTCCAGGACTACCTGGAGAAGACGCAGGCCGAGACCGAGATCGACCGCCTCAACTCGGAGCGACCGAAGACCGGTGTCTTCCTCGAGCGCTACGCGGTCAACCCCGTCAACGGCGAGCGGCTGCCGATCTGGGCGGCCGACTACGTGCTGGCCGACTACGGCCACGGCGCGATCATGGCCGTGCCCGCGCACGACCAGCGCGACCTCGACTTCGCCCGCGCCTTCGACCTGCCCGTGCGGGTCGTCGTCGACACGAACGCCCCCGTCACGGGCGTCATCCCCGTCATCCACTTCGACGAGGACGGCGAGCCGATCCTGCCCGAGGATGCCGGACTGACGAACCCGAAGGAGACGGGCGTCGCCCTCACCGGCGTCGGCCGCGTGATCAACTCGGGCCCGCTCGACGGGCTGTCCAAGCCGAACGCGATCCGTCGCGCCGTCGAGCACCTCGAAGCCCGCGGCCTCGGCCGTGCGGCCAAGAACTACCGCCTCCGCGACTGGCTCATCTCGCGCCAGCGCTACTGGGGCACGCCCATCCCGATCGTGCACTGCCCCGACTGCGGCGAGGTCGCGGTGCCGTCCGAGCAGCTGCCCGTGCGCCTGCCCGACGCGGCCGGCCTCGACCTCAAGCCGAAGGGCACGAGCCCGCTCGGCGCGGCCGAGGACTGGATCAACGTCGCCTGCCCGCAGTGCGGCGGTCCCGCCAAGCGCGACTCCGACACGATGGACACGTTCGTCGACTCGTCCTGGTACTACCTGCGCTTCCTCAACGCGAACGACGACGACCGGGCGTTCGACCCGGCCGCGGCCGAGAAGTGGGCGCCCGTCGACCAGTACGTCGGCGGCGTCGAGCACGCGATCCTGCACCTGCTCTACTCGCGCTTCATCACGAAGGTGCTCTTCGACGCGGGCTACCTCGGCTTCACCGAGCCGTTCACGTCGCTGCTCAACCAGGGCATGGTCCTCATGGACGGCTCGAAGATGTCGAAGTCGAAGGGCAACCTCGTCGAGTTCGCCTCCGAGCTCTCGGCCCACGGCACCGACGCGCTCCGCGTCACCCTCGCGTTCGCCGGCCCGCCGGAGGACGACATCGACTGGGCCGACGTCTCGCCGACCGGTTCGGCGAAGTTCCTCGCGCGCGCCTGGCGCATCTCGGGCGAGGTCACCTCGAGCCCCGATGTCGAGTGGAAGGGCGGTGACGCCGCGCTGCGCCGTGCGACGCACCGTCTGCTCGCGGATGCCCCGGGCCTGCTCGAGCAGTTCAAGTTCAACGTCGTCGTCGCGCGCCTCATGGAGCTCGTCAACCTCACCCGCAAGACCATCGACTCGGGGCCCGGCGCGGGCGACCCCGCCGTGCGCGAGGCGAGCGAGGTCACTGCGATGATCCTGAACCTGTTCGCGCCCTACACGGCGGAGGACATGTGGTCGCGCCTCGGCTACGAGCCGACCGTCGCCCTCGTGCAGTGGCGCAAGGCCGACCCGGCCCTCCTCGTCGAGGAGCAGGTCACGGCCATCGTGCAGGTCAACGGCAAGGTGCGCGACCGGCTCGAGGTCTCCCCGAAGGTCTCCGCGGACGAGCTCGAGCGACTCGCGCGCGGCTCCGAGGCGGCGCTGCGCAGCGTCGGCGACGGCGAGATCATCAAGGTCGTCGTACGCGCGCCGAAGCTCGTGAACCTCATCGTCCGCTGAGTCGTCCTCCACAGCACCGCTGAGCGCGGCCGGGCCCCTGAGCCCGGCCGCGCTCGGCCGTTTCCGGGCTCGGGCGCGGCCTAGCCTGCCCGGCATGCCCGCGCTCTCTCACCCGACCGACGACCACGGCGACCAGGGCGGCGCGGCCGACCCCGTCGCCGATGCCGCGGCACTGCTGCACCCGCGCGCGCGACCTGCCCGCCGCATCGGGCTCGGGGCGGCGATCGTGCTCGTGGTGCTCGCGGTCGGGGTCTCGGCCTGGTGGTCGGCGACGTCCTCGGGCGGCGGCGCGCATGGCACGGTGACGGTCGGGGTCGCGAGCGACGAGCCGGTCGCCCTCGCCGCGGAGCCGCCGCTGCTCGTGCACGTGCTCGGTGCGGTCGCGCGACCCGGCCTCGTCGAGCTCGCGGCGGGCTCGCGCGCGGTCGACGCGATCGCCGCGGCCGGCGGGCTCGCCGCCGACGCCGATCCCGCAGGGGTGAACCTCGCCCGACCGGTCACCGACGGCGAGCAGCTGCGGGTGCCGAAGGTCGGGGAGGTCGTGGAGGCCTCCGGTGCCGGCGGGGGTGCCGCGGCCGGCGGGGGTGCCGGCGACGGGCTCGTGCACCTCAACACGGCCGACGTCGCCGCGCTCGACACGCTGCCGCGCATCGGACTGGCGCTCGCCCAGCGCATCATCGACTACCGGGAGGCGAACGGGCCGTTCGCGAGCGTCGACCAGCTCGGCGACGTCGCCGGCATCGGCGACGCCATCCTGTCGGGCCTCGACGGGCTCGTCGCCCTGTGAACGCCGGCCGCCGCCTGCTCGTCGCGGGTTCGGTCGTGTGGGCGCTCGCGTGGGTCGCGATCGGGATGACGCCCGGCGGCGCTCGTTCGCTCGCGATCGGGTGCTGGATGCTCGCGGGCGCGGCACTCGCCGTCGCGCTCGTTGCCCGGCGCCGGTCGAACCGGCCGCACGTTCGGCCACCGGCCGGCCCGCACCGGCTGCGGTGGCCCGACGCGCTGCTCCCGATGCTGCCCGCCATCGCGGTGCTCGCAGCAGCGGCCGCGCTCGTCGCGAGCTCCGCAGCGGCCGGTGCCGCGGCCCGGGCGGACACGCCGCTCGCCGCTGCCGCCGAATCGGGCGCCCGGGTGCACGTCGTCGTCGAGGCCTCCGGTGCGCCGCGTGCCGCGTTCTCGTTCTGGGGGAGCGATGAGCCGGCCGGCGGCGACGAGGGGGCGGAGCCGACGAGCCGGCAGCGCCTCGAGGCGCGGCTCCTCGCCGTCGAGGGGGAGCCGACCGCGGGCGTCCCGGTGGTGCTGACCGCCGAGCTGCCCGCGGACGGCAGCGTCGCGCTCGGTGCACGGCTCGCCCTCGAGGTCGAGGCGGAACGCGGCGAGCCCGCCGACGAGGCGGCGTACGAGCTCACGGGAACCGGCACCGGCACGGTCGACGTCGCCCGACCGCCCGCGTGGCTCGACTGGGCAGCGGGCCTGCGAGCCGGATTCCGGGCCGCGGCGGCGGGACTCGGCGGTGATGCCGGGGCGCTCGTGCCGGGGCTGGCGATCGGCGACACCTCGCTCGTCTCCGACGAACTGGACACCGCGATGAAGGCGTCGAGCCTCAGCCACCTCACCGCGGTGTCCGGCGCGAACTGCGCGCTCGTGACGGCGGGATTCCTGGTGGTCGGCATCGCCCTGCGGCTCCCGCGCGGCGCGCGCCTCGTGCTGGCGGCGACCGCCCTCGCCGCGTTCGTCGTGCTCGTGACCCCGGAGGCGAGCGTCGTGCGCGCCGCGACGATGTCGGTCGTCGTGCTCGTCGGGCTCGGCGCGGGCCGCGGGGCGGGCGGTGCCGCGGCGCTCGGTCTCGCCCTCCTCGTGCTGCTCGCCGTCGATCCGTGGCTCGCCCGCGACTACGGCTTCGCGCTCTCGGTGCTCGCGACGGGCGGGCTGCTGCTGCTCGCGGCCCCGCTCGCTGCACGGCTCGCGGCGTGGATGCCCGCACCGCTGGCATTGGCCCTCGCCGTGCCGCTCGCCGCCCAGCTCGCCTGCCAGCCCGTGCTCGTGCTGCTCGATCCGGCGGTCGCCGGGCTCGGGGTCGTGGCGAACCTGCTCGCCGCGCCGGCGGCGCCGATCGGCACGGTCGTCGGGATGCTCGCGTGCCTCCTCCTGCCGTTCCTCCCCGGACCGGCCGACTGGCTGCTGCAGCTCGCGACGCTGCCGGCCGGCTGGATCGCGGGGATCGCGCACGCCGTGGCCGCAATTCCCGTGAACCGCGTGCCCTGGGTGCCCGGTGCGCTCGGCGCGCTGCTGCTCGCCGTCGGCACGCTCGCGGGGCTCGTGCTGCTGCTCGGCCGGCCCGGCGGCTCGGGCCCGCCGACGGGCGGTCTGCGGGCTCGGCGCATCCTGGCCTTCGCCCTCGTCGTGGCGACCCTGCTCGTCCCGCTCGGCGCGCTCCTCGGCGGCCCGGCGCTCACGCGTGCGGGGCGCCCCGGCGACTGGCAGCTCGCGCAGTGCGACATCGGGCAGGGGGATGCCGTGCTGCTGCGCTCCGAGGGCCGACTGCTGCTCATCGACACAGGCCCCGACCCCGTTGCGCTCGAACGCTGCCTCGCGCTCCTCGACGTGGACCGCATCGACGTCCTCGTGGTCACCCACTGGGACGCCGACCACGCCGGCGGCGTCGCGGCCGTCGCCGGGCGGGTCGGCACCGCCCTCGTCGGCCCGCCGGACGGCGTGCGCTCGTCGGAGCCGGTCGGTCTCCTGGAGGCCGGGGGAGCCCTGGTCGTGCCGGTCGCCGCCGGGCTCGGCGGGCGGCTCGGAGGGCTCGAGTGGCGCGTGCGATGGCCGCTGGATGCCGCGGGCGAGCCCGGCAACGACGCCTCGGTGGTGCTCGAGGTCGCCGGCGACGGCTGGAGGGGCGTCTTCCTGGGCGACCTCGGCGAGGAGGCGCAGCGCGCCCTCGCGGCCGACCGCTCGTTCGCTCCCGTCGACGTCGTGAAAGTCGCCCACCACGGCTCCGCCGACCAGTACTCGGCGCTCTACACGGCTCTCGCGGCGCCGGTCGGCCTCATCGGGGTCGGGGCCGACAACGGCTACGGGCATCCGACCGACCGGCTGCTCGACGTCCTCCGCGACTCGGGGACGACGGCGCTCCGCAGCGACCTGCTCGGCACGCTCGTGCTGACCCGCACCGACGGCGGCTTCGCGCTCTGGAGCGAGCGGTCGGTGCCGGCGGCCGAGGCGGTCCCTGTCGGCGGCGCCCCGTAGAATCGCGAGCGGAGTGAGGAGGCCGGATGGCACAGCGCGGAACGGGGCGCGGGGCGGCGAAGCCGGCTGCGAAACCCGCGGCGAAGAGCGGCGGTAAGGTCGCGATCCGGCAACTCCCGTGGTACGAACTCCCGTCCGAGCGCATCGTGCTCGTCTCCGGTCCTGAGGGGTTCCTCGCCGACCGGGCGAGCCAGCGTCTCCGCGAGTTCCTCCGCAGTGAAGACCCGTCGCTCGAGGTCCACGACCTCGCGGCCGATTCCTACGCGCGCGGCGAGCTGCTGACCCTCGCGAGCCCGTCGCTCTTCGGCGAGCCGCGCCTCATCCGCGTCGACGCCGTCGAGAAGTGCAGCGACGACTTCCTGGAGGATGCGCTCGCGTACCTCGAGTCGCCCGACCCCGACACGACGCTCGTGCTCCGGCACGGCGGCGGCGTGCGTGGCAAGAAGCTCCTCGACACGATCCGGGCCGGCACGGGCGGCGGCGTCGAGATCGTCTGCGGCGAGCTGAAGAAAGACAGCGAGAAGCAGGAGTTCGCGGCCGCCGAGTTCAAGACGGCCGGGCGCTACATCGCCCCGTCCGCGCTCCGCGCTCTCGTCACCGCCTTCAGCGACGACCTCGCGGAGCTCTCCGCGGCCTGCCGGCAGCTCGTGGCCGACACCACCGGCGACATCACCGACGCCGAGGTCACCAAGTACTACGGCGGCCGCGCCGAGGTGAGCGCCTTCGAGGTCGCCGACCTCGCGATCGCGGGCCGTCAGGGTCCGGCGCTCATCGCGCTGCGGCACGCCCTCGACTCCGGGTCCGACCCGGTGCCGATGGTCGCGGCCTTCGCGATGAAGATCCGCACGATGGCGAAGGTCGCCGACTCCCACGGCCCCGCCGCCCGACTCGCCGGGCCGCTCGGGCTCGCGCCGTGGCAGATCGACCGCGCGCGTCGCGACCTCAACGGCTGGACCGACGAGGGCCTCGGGCGCGTCGTGCAGGCGCTCGCCGAGACGGATGCCGCGGTGAAGGGCGCCTCGCGCGACCCGGTGTTCTCCCTCGAGCAGCTCGTCGGCCTCATCGCGGCCCGCGGGCGTCGTTAGCGCCGTCGGTCGAGAAGCGGCGAAGCCGCAATCGTCGCCGGTCGAGCAACGTCGGAGATGCAACCGTTGCCGGTCGAGTAGCGGCGGAGCCGCGTATCGAGACCCGGTGAGGTGCGTTGCGGGGTCTCGATACGGCGCTGCGCGCCTACTCGACCGGCGCTTGGGGCGGCGCTGCGCGCCTACTCGACCGGCGCTTGGGGCGGCGCTGCGCGCCTACCCGACCAACGGGTTGCTTCGCTCAACGGGTCCGAACACGACGAAGGGCCCCAGCCGTGCGGCTGGGACCCTTCGATCGAGCTGGCTTCGCGTCAGAGCGCGGCGGCCTGCTTGGCGATCGCCGACTTGCGGTTGGCGGCCTGGTTCTTGTGGATGACGCCCTTGGAGACGGCCTTGTCGAGCTTGCGGTTCGCGACCTGGACGGCGGCGACGGCCTTGTCCTTGTCGCCGGTCGCGATCGCCTCGCGCGCGGAGCGGACGACGGTCTTGAGCTGGCTCTTGACGGCCTTGTTGCGCTCCTGGGCCTTGAGGTTGGTCTTGTTGCGCTTGATCTGCGACTTGATGTTCGCCATGAATCGTTCTTTCGTTCGTGCGGGTACCGGTGAGAGTGCCGCCGCGAGGTAGAGGGGCTCGCGTCCGGCGTTTCGTGCGGGGTGGGACCCACACGCAAGCCAAACAGCAACGTTACCAGCTTCGTCCGGAGCCCGCCAATGCGGGGGCGTCCTCGGAGTGTCCGTACGGCGGCTGCTCAGGCTCGCGCGACGTCCGCTCCGCGGCCGGTGCGCCGGCCGGCCCGGCGCTCGACTTCGGCGACGGCGCCGGCGACCACCGCGGCGAACTCGTCGGGCCGCACGAGGGACACGAGGTGCGTGGCGCCGGGGATGATGACGAGCCGGCCGTCGACGCAGGCACGGAGGAAGCGGCGTTCCTCGAGGCGGAAGTGGTCGAAGCGTCCGTTCACGAGCCACACAGGGCCGGGGTAGCGGGCGAGAGCCGCGATCGGGTCGGTCGTGCCGACCGCCGCGAGCCCCTCGTCCATGACGTCGAGGGCGACGCCGCCCGCGAGCACGTCGTCGGCGGCCGCGGGGGAGAGGAAGGCGCGCGTCATCCGGTCGTTGAGGGCGCGCCCGCGATCGGGCAGCGCGGCGATGCTGCGGGCGATCGCGCGGTAGCCGGCGAGGCCGGGCCCGCGGGGGAGCGTGCCGGCCGACGCGGCGACGAGCCCGTCGACGGCGTCCGGCCGTCGGCCGACGGCATCCATCGCGAGGTACCCGCCGAGCGAGAGTCCGACGAGCAGGACCGGTCCGCCGTCCGAGCGTGCGGCATCCACCGCGTCGTCGATCGCCGTGCGGGCGCCCTCGAGCGCGAACCGCTCGCCGAGCCGGGCGCCGTGCCCGGGCAGATCGATCGCGCGCGCCGGGATGCCGAGCGCCGCCAGCCGCGCGAGCTGCCCGCGCCACATCGTCGCCGATGTCCGGATGCCGTGCACGAGCACGACGGAGGCGCGCCCGAAGCGCCCGTCGGTCGCCGCATCACCGCCCATGAGCCGAGCGTAGATCGGGGTGTCAGCGGACGCACCCCCGGTCATGGGAGAATCGGAAGGATGTCTCCGAGAGCCGCAAACCCGCCGGTGCCCGCCGCCACCGACCCCGCGTTGATCCGCAACTTCTGCATCATCGCCCACATCGACCACGGCAAGTCGACGCTCGCCGACCGCATGCTCGGGATCACGGGCGTCGTGTCCGATCGCGACATGCGCGCGCAGTACCTCGACCGCATGGACATCGAGCGCGAGCGCGGCATCACGATCAAGAGCCAGGCCGTGCGCATGCCCTGGGAGATCGAGGGCACCTCGTACGCGCTCAACATGATCGACACCCCGGGCCACGTCGACTTCTCCTACGAGGTCTCGCGCTCGCTCGCCGCGTGCGAGGGGGCGATCCTCCTCGTCGACGCCGCGCAGGGCATCGAGGCGCAGACGCTCGCGAACCTCTACCTGGCGCTCGAGAACGACCTCGAGATCATCCCGGTGCTGAACAAGATCGACCTGCCCGCGGCCGACCCCGACAAGTACGCGCGGGAGCTCGCCGACCTCATCGGCGGTTCGCCCGACGACGTGCTGCGGGTCTCCGGCAAGACGGGCATGGGCGTCGAGGCGCTGCTCGACCGCGTCGTCGAGCGCATCCCGGCCCCGGTCGGCAACGCGGATGCTCCGGCCCGCGCCATGATCTTCGACTCCGTCTACGACGCCTACCGCGGCGTCGTCACCTACGTCCGCATGGTCGACGGCAAGCTGAGCCCGCGCGAGCGCATCCAGATGATGTCGACCAGGGCGACCCACGACATCCTCGAGATCGGCGTGTCCTCGCCCGAGCCGACCCCGACGAAGGGCCTCGGCGTCGGCGAGGTGGGTTACCTCATCACCGGCGTGAAGGACGTGCGCCAATCGAAGGTCGGCGACACCGTCACGACGGCGGTCAAGCCCGCGACCGACGCGCTGCCCGGCTACACCGAGCCGCTGCCCATGGTCTTCTCGGGCATCTACCCGATCGACGCGAGCGACTACCCCGAGCTCCGCGAGGCGCTCGACAAGCTCAAGCTCTCGGATGCCGCCCTCGTGTACGAGCCCGAGACCTCCGTCGCGCTCGGCTTCGGCTTCCGCTGCGGCTTCCTCGGACTGCTGCACCTCGAGATCGTCACCGAACGCCTCCAGCGCGAGTTCGGCCTCGACATCATCGCCACCGCCCCGAGCGTGCCCTACGAGGTCACGACGGAGGACGGCAAGCAGGTCACCGTCACGAACCCGAGCGAGTTCCCGACCGGCGCGAAGATCGTCGAGGTCTCCGAGCCCGTCGTGAAGGCCGCCATCCTCGCGCCGAAGGACTACGTCGGCACGATCATGGAGCTCTGCCAGTCGCGCCGCGGCACGCTGCTCGGCATGGAGTACCTCGGCGAGGACCGCGTCGAGATCCGCTACACGATCCCGCTCGGCGAGATCGTCTTCGACTTCTTCGACAACCTCAAGTCGAAGACCGCCGGCTACGCGAGCCTCGACTACGAGCCCTCCGGCGAGCAGGCGAGCGACCTCGTGAAGGTCGATATCCTCCTCCAGGGCGAGCAGGTCGACGCGTTCAGTGCGATCGTGCACCGCGACAAGGCCTACGCCTACGGAACGATGATGGCCGAGCGCCTGCGCAAGCTCATCCCGCGCCAGCAGTTCGAGGTGCCGATCCAGGCCGCGATCGGCGCCCGCATCATCGCCCGCGAGAACATCCGCGCGATGCGCAAGGACGTGCTCGCCAAGTGCTACGGCGGCGACATCACCCGCAAGCGCAAGCTCCTCGAGAAGCAGAAGGAGGGCAAGAAGCGCATGAAGATGGTCGGCCGCGTCGAGGTCCCGCAGGAGGCGTTCATCGCCGCGCTCTCGGGCGACACCGAGGGCAAGGAAGCCAAGAAGAAGTAGCGGATGCCGACTGCGACGGATCCTCGCGGATTCGCGAGCGTCGGCGGCTCGACGTAGTCTGGGAGGGCTGGGGGTACGATCGCGGCGGTTCGCCGCGCCACCCGACATCCCGTGACGCGCGTCGTGATCCGACGCGGCGAGAAGGAGGCGACGCATGCGACGCAGCACGTTCACCGACGAACCGGTGACCTACGCGGCGATCGGCGCCAGCCTCGACCCCGACCTGCTGCGCTACCCGCCGACGGGCTTCCGCCCCGCCGAGTCCGTGGTGCGCCTCGGCTCCGGCCGCCCGCGCTTCGAGTCCGCCGTCACCGCCCTGCTGACGTGGGGCGTGCAGCGCAATGCCGGCGTCCCGGTGAGCGACATCGAGGCGGGCACGGGCCGCCAGTACGCCGGCGTCTCGTTCGACGCCACCCGCGCCCCGGTCGGGCTGAACCCCACCGCGACCGTCGACCGTTTCGCCGAGGACGGCACCCCGTACATCGCGCCCGGCATGAAGGCCGTGCTGCACATCAAGTCCGGCCCGCTGAACTTCGCGGCGCCCGTGCGCGTCGTCTTCACGATCGAGGAGCCCGACCGCGTCGGGTACGCCCTCGGCACGCTCGACGGACACCCCGAGGACGGCGAGACGATCTTCCTCGTCGAGTACCGCGACGACGAGTCCGTCTGGTTCACGATCCGCGGGTTCTCCCGCACCTCCGGGGCGAAGCGCGCCCTCGCGCCGCTGTTCCGCGTCGAGCACGACAAGCTCGTCAAGCGCTACCTGCGCTCGCTGCACCCGGTGGGTCAGGCCGCGCCCGTCGCGGCGGCGAGCGTCGCCGACGCCGAACTCGAGACCGCGCCCGCCGAGGTCGACGGTCTCGAGTCGCTGATCGCCCGCGCCGAGCCCGTGCAGCGCCCCGCGACGCGGACGGAGCCGGTCGGCACTCAGACGCCGCAGCCGGCGCGCGCGCAGGTCCCGCCCGCCCCGGCTCCGGCGTCACCGCGCACGGCACCCGCACGGCCGTCGGC
>NZ_WSTA01000102.1 GCF_009789225.1 Agromyces seonyuensis
CGCACCCCCCCCCTCCCCCCCGGCGCCCCGCCCCCCCCCCGCCCCCCGGCGGGACCCCCCATCCCTGCCGCCTCACCTCTTGGAGGATCCGGAAATGCTCGCCGCACTCGGACGATTCGCCGTCCGACGACGCTTCCTCGTCATCGCCGCCTGGAGCGTGCTCGTCGCGCTCGGACTGTTCAGCGCGGGCGAGGTCTTCGACCGGATGACCTCCGTCGCCGACGCCCCGGCCGGTTCGGAGTCCCTCCTGACCGAGGCGGAACTCGACGACCTCGATCCGGAGGGGGAGATCGTCACGGCCGTGATCGCCGGCGAAGACTTCTTCGCCCCCGTCCTCCGCGACAGCGCCAGCGCCGCGATGGCCGAGATCCGCGCCGTCCCCGGCGTCGCCGAAGTGACCGACGCGTACACGAGCGGCGGGCTCATCGGCGACGACGGCCGGTCCTCGCTCGTCGTCGTCGAGCTCGACCGGGGACTCGGCGAGGAGGAGTCGCTGTCGGCTGCGGCCGCCGTCTCGGCGCTGCTGCACGGCATCGAGGCGCCCGAGGTCCTCGTGGGCGGCGAACTGCTCGCCGAGCAGGCGTTCGTCGATCGTGCCCTGACCGGGGCCGCCGTCGGCGAGGGACTCGCGATCCTCGTACTGCTCGTCGTCCTCGTCATGGTGCTCGGCGGATTCCGCGCCGGCCTCCTGCCGATCGCGGTCTCCCTCGCGACCATCGTCGCCTCGCTGCTGGCCCTCGCCGCTCTGGTGCAGGTGATGCCCGTCAACGAGTTCGCGATCAACATCGTGACGATCCTGGGGCTCGGCCTCGCGGTCGACTACAGCCTGCTCATGCTCTTCCGGTTCCGCGAGGAGCGTGCGGCCGCGCCGGACGACGACCTCGCGGAGCAGTTGGCGCGCACGGTGCGCTCGTCGGGCCGGGCCGTGCTCGTCTCCGGCGCGGCCGTGTTCATCGCGCTGATCGGCCTCCTGCTGCTCGGCGAACCGCTGCTGTCGGGGATGGCTCTCGGCGGCGCCGTCGTCGTCCTGCTGGCGACCCTCGCCGGGTTGACGCTCGTCCCCGCCGCCATCGCCCTCGTCCACCGGCACCTGCCCGAGCCCGGCGTCCGCACCTGGTCGCGGCCGTGGGGCGGCCGAAGCCGGGCCTCCGTCGGGTTGCTCGGGCGTTCGGCGGCGCTCGCCGGGCGTCGTCCGGTCGGTGTGCTGGTCGGCGCCGCGGCGCTCCTCGGCGCCCTCTCGGCGCCGGTCGCCTCCCTCGCGCTCGACAGCTCGGACATCCGCTCGCTCCCGGCCGGCACCGAGGAACGCGTGTCCTACGAACGCGCCGCATCGGGCTTCGCCGGACTCGGCGTCGAGCCGGTCACCGTACTCATCGAGGGGGACTTCGACGACCCCGCGGTGCGCGGCCTGCTCGACACGATCGCCGCCCTCGACGGCGTCGCCGACGCCGACCTCGTGCCGGACCTGCCGAACTCGGTGACCGCGGTCGACGTCACGCCGACCGGCGACAGCGCGACCGGCGAGGCGGCGAGGCGGCTCGTCGGCGACATCCGGGCCCTCGACACGGAACTGACCCTGCAGGTCGCGGGTCCGGCAGCCGCACTCGTGGACACGCAGGCGCATCTCGCGCAGCGCATCCCGCTCGCCATCGGCGTCGTGGTGCTCGCGAGCTTCGCGCTGCTCTTCGCCCTGACGCGCTCCGTCGTCGTGCCGCTCAAGGCGCTCGCCATGAGCACGCTCACCATGACCGCGACGCTCGGCGTGCTCGTCATGGTGTTCCAGTGGGGCTGGGGCGCCGCCCTGCTCGGGTTCGAACCGATCGGCACACTCGACGTCACGACCCCGCTGCTCATCGGCCTGCTCGCCTTCGGCCTGACGATGGACTACCAGGTGTTCCTGCTCGCCCGCATCCACGAGCGGTGGAGCGCGCGCGACCCGCAGGCCGATCCGCGCCGGGCGAACGCCGAGGCGGTCCAGTTCGGGATCACCCGGACGGGACCGGTCGTCACCACCGCGGCCGCGGCGATCGGGATCGTCTTCCTCGGCTTCGCGATCGGGGAGCTCGTCGCGATGAAGGAGATCGGGATCGGGATGCTCGTCGCGGTGCTGCTCGACGTCACGCTCGTGCGCGGGTTCTTCCTGCCGGCGGCGATGACGCTGCTCGGGCGATGGAACTGGTGGCCGTCGGGGTCCGCCCCGAGGCGGCCGGGACCCGAGGCCGAGGTCGAGCGGCCGGAGAGGCGAGTCCCGGAACTCGTGTAGTCGCGGGATGCGCGGGGGCATCGGGTCGCCGGGCCGCTCGGTAGACTCGACCCCCGTGGCAACCGGAGCAACGATCCACACCTTCACGGTGAACCTGGCCGACGTCGACCGCGGGGTGTACGAGGAGCTCGACCTCCGCGTCGCGCAGCACCCGTCCGAGACCGGGGCGTTCATGCTGACCCGGGTGCTCGCCTACTGCCTCGAGTACGCCGAGGGCATCGCCTTCACCGACGGCGTCTCGGCGACCGACCTGCCCGCCGTGCTCGTGCGCGACCTCACGGGTCGCATCCTCGCGTGGGTCGAGGTGGGCGCTCCGGATGCCGAGCGGCTGCACCTGGGCTCGAAGCAGTCCGAGCGCACCGTCGTCTACACGCACCGCGACCCGGCGAAGGTCGCCGCGCTCTGGAACGGCAAGCGCATCCACCGCGCCGACGAGCTCGTGCTCCACAGCTTCGACCCGGGCTTCATCGACGCCGCCGTCGACGTCCTCGAGCGCCGCAACGCGATGACCCTGACGGTCACCGAGCGTCGGCTCTTCCTCGAACTCAACGGCACGACCCTGGAGTCGGACCTCCACGAGTTCCCCCGCGACTGATCGCGACCCCGAACCGGTCCGCCCGCCGGATCGACGACGGGGAAAATGAAACGCCCCCGGCCGGAGTGGAGTCCGAACGGGGGCGAATCGCGGAGGATGGGGGATTCGAACCCCCGAGGGCTTTCACCCAACACGCTTTCCAAGCGTGCGCCATAGGCCACTAGGCGAATCCTCCTCGGCGTGCTGCCGGAGCAGAACGACCGCATACGATCCTACCCGACGCGAGGGGATGCTCCGAACCATCGCGATCCGCTCGGCGGCGCGAGCACCGCCCGGCGTCGGGTAGACTCGTCCACGGCTCCCCGCGTGGCGCCATCCAGGCCAACTCCCCCAGGGCGGAGACGCAGCAAGGGTAACCGGGCTCTGGCGGGTGCGCGGGGGGTCCTTTTCGTTTCCGGATGCCCGCCGCAGCGCCGCTGGTCGAGCAGCGAACTCCCGTTGGTCGAGTAGCGAAGCGTATCGAGACCCGGTGAGGTTGCCCGCCGGACCTTCGTCGGTCGAGTCGGCGTTCCGCTGGTCGAGTAGCGAAGCGTATCGAGACCCGGTGAGGCTGCCCGCCGGAGTCCGGCAGTCGGCTCGCGGGGTCTCGATACGCTCGCTGGCGCTCGCTACTCGACCGGCGGTGGCGGCTCGCTACCCGAGCGCCTTCAGCCCGAGCGCCGACAGGTACGACTCGAACGCCTCGCGGCTCGTCTTCGCCGGCGTGTAGCCGAGCTCCGTCTTCAGCCGCGCATTGTCGAGCACGGGCCGGAACTGCAGGAAGCCCACGCGCTCGGGGCCGTGCACCGTGAGCTTCAGCGCGCTGCCGACGCGCAGCGCGAACGCCAGGACGCCGGGGGAGAGCGTCAGCGTGCGCTTGCCCATCGCCGCGGCGATCTCCGGCACGGTCACCCGCCCGTCGCCCGCGACGTTGAACGCGCCCGTCGCCGGACCGGTCGCGCCACGCGCGATCGCGCCCACCACATCCGTGACCCAGACGAAGACGAACGGGCTCTCGGAGCCGCGCACGACGAGCAGTCGCGGACCCTCCCAGAGGGCGGTGATCTGATTGGCGACATCCGGGCCGAGGATCGTGCCGATGCGCAGGATCACCTGCTCGAGCTCCGGGTTCGACTGCCGGTACTCGGCGAGCAGTTCCTCGACGCGGCGCTTGTGCCGCGAGTAGCTGAATTCCTCGTTGCCGCGGATCGCGTCGCTCTCGCTGAGCCACTCGGGGTTGTCGGCGTGGTAGCCGTAGGCGGCGCCCGAGCTCGACACGACGATGCGGCGCACGCCGGACTCGACCGCGGCGGCGAGCACGTTGGCGGTGCCACCGACGTCGACGGCCTCCTCGACGGACTCGGGCAGCGTGCCCGGGTTGACGATGGCGGCGAGGTGCACGATCACGTCGACCGCGTTGCGGGCGAGCACGCCGCGCACGGCCTCGGGGTCGGTCACGTCGCACGTCTCGACGACGACGCCGTCGGGCACGGGACCGGCAGGCGGGCGGATGTCGCCCGAGACGACGAGCGAGACCTCGGGATGCGCGGCGAGCGCCGCGACCGTCGAGGAGCCGAGGAACCCGGAACCGCCGGTGACGAGGATGCGGGTCACGCGACGCCTCCCGCCGTCGGAGCGGCCTCGAGCAGAGCATCCTCGCTCGCCTTCGACCGCGTGCGCCGCGCCCAGAGCGTCGCGACGATGAGTCCGGCGATGATGTCCCAGATACCCCACCAGCCGGCCACGATCGCCATGCCGCCGAGGCCGCCGAAGAACGTGAAGACGAGGCCGAGGCCGAGGCCCGCGTTGCGGATGCCGACCTCGAACGTCATCGCCTTGCGCTCCCGGGAGCCGAGCCCGCCGATGACGGCCGAGCCGTAGCCGAGCGCGAGGGCGACCGCGTCGTGCAGGAACACGGCGAGCAGCACGACGCCGACGTAGGCGACGAAGAACGCCCAGTTGCCGGCGAGCGCCGCGATGATGAAGCCGAGCAGGGCGATGAGGCTGCCCCAGCGGAACCACGGCTGCACGCGCGCCGCGAAGCGCGGCCACCGGTTCGCGATGAACAGGCCGGCGACGAACGGCAGGCCGATGATGAGCAGGATCTCGAGCAGCATCTGCCACCCGTTGAGGCTCACCGCGTGCACGATCTCGCGGGCGGTCGGGTGCAGGCCGCCCCAGAAGGCGATCGAGATCGGCATCAGGAAGATGTACAGCACGTTCGCGACGGCCGTCATGGACACCGACAGTGCGACGTTGCCGCGGGCGCGGTAGGTGAGCACCTGCGAGATGTTGCCGGGCGGGCAGCACGCCACGAGGATCATGCCGAGCGCGATCGAGGCCTGCACGTTCAGCAGCAGGCTGAGCCCGAAGGTCACGGCCGGCAGCAGCACGATCTGCGCCACGAGCGCGATGATCATCGCCTTCGGCGCGGTCAGCACCGCACGGAAGTCCGACACCTTCGTGTCGAGCGCGATGCCGAACATGATGAGGCCGAGCACGAGGTTCAGGGCGGTCATCGCCCCCGGGGTGAAGTTCAGCAGGACGTCGTCGATGTTCACGCGCGCACTCCTTCGTGCTCCGCCGTCGCGGCGGTCGTGGCTGCCGCGCGCGGGGCGCGGGCGGGGTCGGGCAGGGTCTCGGTGAGCTTGCGCACCGTGCCGCGGTACGCGTCCTTGTTGACGTAGTACGACATGCGCGCGAGTCCGAGGTAGCGGTAGCCGCCGGTCAGGTCGGGCCACGGCTTCGCCGCCTGCGCGCGGAAGCGGGCCGCGCTCGCGGGGGCATCCTGCACGGCCTTCAGGTAGCGCCCGAGGAGGCGGGCCTGCTCGGCCCGGCCCTCCCAGCCGATGCCGGACGCCTCGATCATGCCGAGCACGGCGAGGCCGTTGAAGGAGCGCGGGAAGACGTTGAGGTAGAGCTCCGGGGCGTCGCCGGTCCAGTCGAGGTGCTCGCGGTCGACGAAGGGGTAGTCGAGCCGGTACCCCGTGGCCAGCAGGAGGAGGTCGTAATCGGCGCTCGAGCCGTCGGCGAAGTGCACGGTGCTGCCCTCGAACCGATCGATGTCGGGTTTGACGCGGAGGTCGCCCTGCCCGAGGTGGTTCAGCACGAGCGTGTTCACGATCGGGTGCGACTCGTAGATCTTGTAGTCGGGCTTCGGGAACCCGAAGCGCACGGGGTCGCCGGTGAAGAGCTTGAGCACGCGGGAGTCGACGAACTGCTTGATCCGCGCGGGCAGCGGGCGGCCCTGGTTGAGCGTGTCGGAGGGCTTGCCGAAGAGGTAGCGCGGCACGAACCAGTAGCCGCGGCGCACCGACAGGTCGACGGATGCCGCGTGGTGCACGGCGTCGACGGCGATGTCGCAGCCCGAGTTGCCGGCGCCGATGACGAGCACGCGCTTGCCGGCGAACTCCTGCGCCCGCTTGTACGCGCTCGAATGCCGGATCTCCCCGGCGAACTCGCCGCGGAAGGCCGGCACGTTCGGCTCGGCGAGCGTGCCGTTGGCGAGGACGACGGCCGAGAACGTCTCGGTGCGGCGGCCCTCGGGGCCCTCGCTCGTGACGAGCCAGCCGCGCTGTCCGGAGGCGTCCCCGTCGACGGGCTCGACCCTCACCACGCGGGTGCCGAAGCGGAACCGTCGGCGCAGGTCGAAGCGGTCGGCGAACGCGCCGAAGTAGCGCACGAGCTCGCGGTGGCCCGGGTAGTCGATGCTCGAGTCCATCGGGAACTCGGCGAACTCCGTCGTCGTGCGGCTCGAGATGAGGTGGGCCGACTCGTAGACGGTCGAGCGCGGGTTGTCGATGTCCCAGAGGCCGCCGACGTCCGACGAGGCTTCGAAGCCGACGAAGTCGAGGCCCGCGGCATCGAGCGCACGGGCGCCGGCCAGGCCGGACGGTCCCGCGCCGATGAGGGCGATGGGGTGGTGCACGTGCAGTCTCCGATGACGCAGGGGAACGGCGCGTTCGGGGCGACGCGCTGGGCAAGGGTAGATCACCGCCGGGCTCGCCGCACATCGGCGGCCGGCAGGGCGACCGGGTGCCGCGAGCCGATCGTTCCGCCGACCTCCGATCGGATCGGGCGCGGCGTTCGTGCATCCTGCCGATTGCCTGCGAGCCTGGACGTCGGCTGGACGAATGGCCTCGATTCCGGGCACGCGCCTCACTAGCCTGGAAGACGTGGCGCACCGCATCTACATCAGTTCCATCGAGGGCAACGCCGGGAAGTCGACGGTCGCCCTGGGCACGCTCGACACGCTCGTGCGGCGTGCCAGCCGCGTCGGCGTCTTCCGGCCCATCGCCCGCTCCACCACCGAGCCCGACTACGTGCTCGAACTGCTCCTCGCGCACGAGGGCGTGATCGACCTCGACTACGCCGACGCCGTCGGCGTCACGTACGAGGACGTCCACCAGAATCCGGATGCCGCGCTCGCGCGCATCGTGCAGCGCTTCAAAGCGGTCGAGGCGCGCTGCGACGCCGTCGTGATCGTCGGCACCGACTTCACCGACGTCGCGAGCCCGACCGAGCTCGCCTACAACGCGCGCATCGCCGCGAACCTCGGTGCGGCCGTGCTGCTCGTGCTCGGCGGCCGTGCGGGGTGGAGCGCCCACCCCGAGCAGCTCGGCGCCGCGCCCGCCCGCAGGCCGGAGGAGATCGCCGGACTCGCGGAACTCTCGCTGGAGGAGCTCGAGCGCGAGCACGCGACGCTGCTCGGCATCGTGGCCAACCGCGCCGACCCCGACGCGCTCGACGAGATCATCTCGGCGATCGAACGCGTGACCGCCGCCGGCGGCCGCGCCGACGCGCCCGTGTGGGCGATCCCGGAGGACCGCTACCTCGTCGCACCGAGCGTGCGCTCCATCATGCGGGCCGTCGACGGCGAGCTGTACTCGGGCGACGAGGCGCTCCTCGACCGCGAGGCCCTGGCCGTCGTCGTCGCCGCGATGTCGATGGAGAACGTGCTCGACCGCCTCATCGAGGGCGGCATCGTGATCGTGCCCGGCGACCGCAGCGAGGTGCTGCTCGGCGTCATCACGGCCCATGCGTCGACGGCGTTCCCGTCGATCTCGGCGATCGTCGTCAACGGAGGCTTCCCGATCGCGCCGGCCATCGAGCGGCTCATCGCCGGCCTCGACGTCGACCTCCCGGTCATCCGCTGCGAACTCGGCTCCTACGCCGCCGCCGTCGCGATCACCCGAACGCGGGGCCGGCTCGCCGCCGAGTCGCAGCGCAAGCACGACACCGCGCTCGCGCTCTTCGAGCGGCACGTCGACGGCGAACGGCTGCTCGATCGCATCGACCTCGGCGTGCCCGAGGTCGTGACGCCCCTCATGTTCGAGTACACGCTGCTCGAGCGCGCCCGCGCCGCCCAGCAGCACATCGTGCTCCCCGAGGGCGACGACGACCGCATCCTCCGCGCGGCGGCGACCCTGCTGGCCCGCGGCGTCGCCGAGCTCACCATCCTCGGCGAGGAGATCGAGGTGCGCTCCCGCGCCCTCGGCCTCGGCCTCGACATCCGGCGCGCCAACGTCGTGTCGAACCACGACGCCGTGCACGTCGCGAAGTTCGCCGCCGAATACCAGCGCCTGCGCGCGCACAAGGGCGTCACGCTCGAACAGGCGCGCGAACGAGTGCAGGACGTCTCCTACTTCGGCACCATGATGGTCGCCACCGGCCTGGCGGACGGCATGGTCTCGGGCGCCGCGCACACCACGGCCCACACGATCAAGCCGTCCTTCGAGATCATCAAGACGAAGCCGGGCGTCGGCTCGGTCTCGAGCGTCTTCCTCATGGCCCTCGCCGACCGCGTGCTCGTGTACGGCGACTGCGCGGTCATCCCCGACCCGACGAGCGAGCAGCTCGCCGACATCGCGATCGAGGCCGCCGAGACCGCCCGCCAGTTCGGCATCGAGCCGCGCGTGGCGATGCTCTCCTACTCGACCGGCCAGTCCGGCTCGGGCGAGGACGTCGAGAAGGTGCGCCGCGCGACCGAGCTCGTGCGCGAGCGGGCGCCGGAGCTCGCCGTCGAGGGCCCGATCCAGTACGACGCCGCCGCGGACGCCGCCGTCGCGAAGACGAAGCTGCCCGAGTCGGCGGTCGCCGGCCGCGCGACGGTCTTCGTGTTCCCCGACCTCAACACCGGCAACAACACGTACAAGGCCGTGCAGCGCTCCGCGGGGGCGCTCGCGATCGGCCCGGTCCTGCAGGGACTCAACAAGCCGGTCAACGACCTCTCGAGAGGGGCGCTCGTGCAGGACATCGTGAACACCGTCGCCATCACCGCGATCCAGGCCGGCCAGGAGACGGGCGAATGAGCATCGTCCTCGTCGTCAACTCCGGCTCGTCGTCGCTGAAGTACCAGCTCATCGACCCCGAGACGGGCACGCTCGCCTCGGGGCTCGTCGAGCGCATCGGCACCGACGGCGGGCGGCTCGAGCACCAGGTCCCGGATGCCTCGGGCGGCACGGCCTCCTTCGAGGCCGACGTCGACGCGCCCGACCACGGCGCCGCCTTCGACGCCATGTTCGCGGCCTTCGGCGAGCATGGGCCCTCGCTCGCGGAGCATCCGCCCGTCGCCGTCGGCCACCGCGTCGTGCAGGGCGGCGCCCGCTTCGTCGAGCCGACGATCGTCACGAAGCTCGTGAAGATCAACATCGACGAGCTCTCGACGCTCGCGCCGCTGCACAACCCGGCGAACCTCGCCGGCATCGAGGCCGCGGAGCGCAAGTTCCCCGACGTGCCGCACGTCGCCGTCTTCGACACGGCCTTCCACCAGACCCTGCCGCCGGCCG
Organism: Agromyces seonyuensis; assembly: GCF_009789225.1. Lineage (GTDB taxonomy): Bacteria > Actinomycetota > Actinomycetes > Actinomycetales > Microbacteriaceae > Agromyces > Agromyces seonyuensis. The sequence goes on from NZ_WSTA01000102.1 coordinate 9,626, forward strand.
CCTACACCTACGCGATCGACCGGGCGCTCGCCGAGAAGCACCGCATCCGCCGCTACGGCTTCCACGGCACGTCGCACCGCTACGTCTCCCGTGCCGCCGCCGAGTACCTCGGCCGGCCGCTCGAGGAGCTCAAGACGATCGTGCTGCACCTCGGCAACGGCGCGTCGGTCTGCGCCGTCGACGGCGGCCGCTCGGTCGAGACGAGCATGGGGATGACTCCGCTCGAAGGGCTCGTCATGGGCACGCGCTCGGGCGACATCGACCCGGCGGTGCTGCTGCATCTGCAGCGGCGCGTGCATCTGTCGCCGAACGACGTCGACCGGGTGCTCAACCGCGAATCGGGCATCCTCGGCCTCTCAGGGCACGCCGACATGCGCGACCTCGTCGCCGCGGTCGAGGCGGGCGACGAGACCGCGCAGATCGCGTTCGACGTCTACGCCCACCGCATCCGCGGCTACGTCGGCGCCTACGCCGCCCAGCTCGGCCGCGTCGACGCGATCGTCTTCACCGCCGGCGTCGGCGAGAACTCGGCACCGGTGCGCGCCGCCGCGCTCGCCGGACTCGAGGGGTTCGGCGTCGTGCTCGACGCCGAAGCGAACGCCGTGCGCAGCCGCGAGCCGCGCACGATCTCGACGGCGGACTCGAGGGTGTCCGTGCTCGTCGTGCCGACCGACGAGGAGCTCGAGATCGCGCGGCAGACCCTCGAGGCCGTCGGCGCCTGAGCCCCGCGCCACGAGCCGGGTCGGGCGTTCCGGCCGTCTCAGCGCTGCTTGCGCGCGCAGTCGATGCAGTACTCGGCCGCCGGGCGCGCCTCGAGGCGGGCCTTGGCGATCTGATTGCCGCAGTTCACGCACACGCCGAACGTGCCCCGTTCGATGCGGTCGATCGCCGCGTCGATGCCGATGATCTCGGCGTTGACGTCGACGATCTGACCCGAGAGCTGGGACCAGGCCTGCGACATCGTCGGGCCGTCGGGGTCGTGCTCGTCGTCGGCGGAACCCTCTGCACGCGCCTGCCTCGCGACCCCGAGGTCGTCCTCGAGCGCCGCGAGATGCACGAGCGTCTCGGCCCGGCGCTCGTCGAGGAGCGTTCGGAAGTGCTTCAACGCGGTCTGGGTCAGCGTTCGTTCGGCCATTCGGTCCCCCTCCGGATCGGCCGTACCTGCGGATGCGGGGCGAGCATACTCCTCGGCGCGCCATGCCCGGCCGGAACGCACGGGCCGCGTGTCGGAGGCGCCGATTAGCATGGGGTCCGTGGTCACCGCCCTCTACCGCCGATACCGGCCCGACGCCTTCGCCGACATGATCGCGCAGTCGCAGGTCACCGAGCCGCTCATGACCGCACTGCGCACCGATCGGGTGAACCACGCCTACCTCTTCAGCGGCCCGCGCGGCTGCGGCAAGACGACGTCGGCGCGCATCCTCGCGCGCTGCCTCAACTGCGCCGAGGGCCCGACCGACACGCCGTGCGGCACCTGCCCGAGCTGCGTCGAGCTGGCCCGCGACGGCGGCGGCTCCCTCGACGTCGTCGAGATCGACGCGGCGAGCCACGGCGGCGTCGACGACGCCCGCGACCTGCGCGAGCGCGCCATCTTCGCCCCGGCCCGCGACCGCTACAAGATCTTCATCATCGACGAGGCGCACATGGTGACGCCGTCGGGCTTCAACGCGCTGCTGAAGATCGTCGAGGAGCCGCCGGAGCACGTGAAGTTCATCTTCGCGACCACCGAGCCCGACAAGGTGCTCGGCACGATCCGTTCGCGCACCCACCACTACCCGTTCCGGCTCGTGCCGCCCGGTCCGATGCTCGAGTACGTCGGCAAGCTGTGCGCCGAGGAGGGCGTGGCGGTCGCCCCCGGCGTGCTGCCGCTCGTCGTGCGCGCGGGCGGCGGGTCGCCTCGAGACACCCTCTCGCTCCTCGACCAGCTCATCGCCGGCTCCGAAGGCGATGCCGTCGACTACGAGCGCGCCGTCGCACTGCTCGGCTACACCCACGGTGCGCTGCTCGACGACGTCGTCGATTCGCTCGCCGCCCGGGACGCGCAGGCCGCGTTCGCCGCGGCCGACCGCGTCGTGCAGACCGGCCAGGACCCGCGCCGCTTCGTCGAAGACCTCCTCGAGCGCCTCCGCGACCTCATCGTCGTCGGCGCCTCCTCGCCGCAGGCCGCGGCCGCGGTGCTCCGCGGCGTCCCCGACGACGAGCTCGACCGCATGGCAGTGCAGGCCCGCTCGTTCGGCAACGCCGAGCTCTCCCGGGTCGCCGACCTCGTCAACACGGCCCTCGCCGACATGACGGGCGCGTCCTCGCCCCGACTGCAGCTCGAGCTCATGCTCGCCCGTGTCCTCGTGCCGGCGCCCGGCGCCGAGGCACCGGTGCCCGTCGGCGCGGGCCGTCCCGAGGCCGCGCGCCCCGCGGCCGAGCCGGCTCGCG
>NZ_WSTA01000103.1 GCF_009789225.1 Agromyces seonyuensis
GGGCTCGACCGCGCGGAGGCCGCGGCCCGCGCGGCGAGCGAGCGGGTGGGCGTGCTGCGCACGGACGTCGCCGGCCGCCTCGCCACGAGCGGCGGCCGCTCGGTCGAGGAACTGGACGCCGTCATCGACGAGCACGAAACCGCGGTGCAGGCTGCGGCCGCCGCGACGCGCGCGGCCGACGCGGCGAAGGTGCAGCTCGCTCGGCTGCGGGCCGAAGCCGATGACACGGAACGCAAGCTCGCAGCGGCTCGCGCGACACGGGAGTCCGCGGCGGCGAACCTCGTCGCTGCCGAAGCGTGCCACGACGCGGCGGCAGCGCTCGTCGCCGAGCATCGCGCGGACTTCGCCACGGTGGACGCGCGGGCGAAGGCACTCCGCGCCGAACTCGATGCAGCCCGACGGCTCGCCGAGGCGATCACGGCCCGAGGAATCACCGAAGAGCGTTCGGCATTCGCGTCGGCGGCGCTCGCCGAGCAGCTCGGCAATCACAGGTTCGCGGACGCGGACGCCGCCGGAGCGGCCCGCCGCGGCGACGCCGACCGCGCTTCCCTCGAGCGGCGCATCAAGGTGCACGACGACGGGCTCGCGACTGCGCGCGGCACCCTCGACGAGCCCGGCATCGCGACGCTCCCGGCGGAGGCCGTCGACGTCGAGTCGGCCGCAGCGGCCGAACGCTCGGCGCTCGCCGACCGTGATGCCGCCCGGGGTCGCCAGCAGCGGCTCGCCGGCGACGTCGAACGGCTCGCGGGGTTCGCCCGGCGTCACGCGGCCGAGGTCGCATCCGGTGCGGAGCGCCTCGCCGAGTACGAGATCGTCGAGAAGCTCGCGCGCACCGTCGCCGGTGAGACGCCGAACACGATGAAGATGCGCCTCGAGAACTTCGTGCTTGCCGCCGAACTCGAGGAGATCGTCACGGCCGCGAACGCGCGGCTGCGCACCATGTCGGGCGGGCGGTACCTGCTCGAGCACACCGACGCCGTCGCGCATCGCAAGGCGAAGTCCGGGCTCGGCCTCGAGATCCTCGACCAGCACACCGGCCAGGCACGCCCGCCGCACTCGCTGTCGGGCGGCGAGACGTTCCTCGCGTCGCTCGCACTCGCGCTCGGCCTCGCCGAGGTCGTCACCGGTCGGGCCGGCGGCATCACGCTCGACACGCTCTTCATCGACGAGGGCTTCGGTTCGCTCGACGCCGACACCCTCGCGATCGCGATGGGCACGCTCGACTCGCTCCGATCCGGCGGCCGCACCATCGGCCTCATCAGCCACGTCGAAGCGATGCAGGAGCAGATTCCCGCCCGCCTCGACGTCGACCTCGCCGAAGGCGGCTGGAGCATCATCCGCCAGAGCCGCTGACCGACCGACGCTGCTGGGGCGAGGCCGGGACGGGCCGGTCTGGCCGATCTCCGCGGTCGGTGCCATGCTGCCGCCATGCGCTTCGAATCGACCATGTTCCAGATGGGCAACAACACCGGCATCGAGGTGCCGACCGAAGTCATCGAGGCCCTCGGCGGCGGCAAGCGGCCCGCGGTCGCGGTGGTCGTGAACGGCTACGAGTACCGGTCCACGGTCGGGGTCATGGGCGGCAAGGCGCTCATCCCGTTCTCGTCGGACAAGCGGGCAGCAACGGGCATCCACGGCGGCGACGCGATCACGGTCGACCTCGAACTCGACACGGCGCCGCGCGAGATCACGGTGCCCGACGATCTCGCCGCCGCGCTCGAGGAGGCCGGCGTGCGCGCGGCATTCGACGCGCAGGCGCCGAGCAAGCGCAAAGCGGATGCCGCGAACGTCGAGGGCGCGAAAGCCGCCGAGACCCGCGCCCGCCGCATCGACGCCATCGTCACCAAACTGCGCGGTTGATCGGCTGGGCTGATTAGCCGGGCTGCCGGACGGCTGACCGGACGGGCCGGACTGGGGACGGCCCGTGGCGGGGCGCCCGCGGCCGGCGGCAGGCCGAACCGGAGCGCACCGCGCCCGACACCGAGGAACCGGGATGCCGCGAGCCGACGGGAAGCGTCGGATCCGGTCATCCATCGCCCGATCTGCGACGAGCCGTCGCCCCGACGCCGAGCCGTGACTAGGGTCGAACGCGGGGGTGGCGATGACGAACGGCGGGGACCGGGTACCGATCGATGCGCAGCAGGTGGATGCCCCGCTGTCGCGGTTTGCCGTGTTCCTCGTGCTCGGGGTCCCCGATCGGGCCGAGGGGCTCGACGTCGTGCGCGAGGAGATCGCGGGCATCGACGACCTCGTGAAGACGGTCGGCTTCCGCGACCTCAACGCTCACCTCTCGTGCGTCGTCGGCATCGGCGCCCGGCTCTGGGACCGGCTCTGCCCCGACGCCCGCCCGGCGGAACTGCGCGAGTTCCCGCTGATCGTCGGCCCGACGCACACGGCGCCGCCGACTCCGGGCGACCTGCTCTTCCATATCCGCGCCGAGCGCCTCGACCTCTGCATCGAGTTCGAGCGGCTGCTGCTCGACGCACTCGGCGACGCCGTGACCGTCATCGACGAGACGCAGGGCTACCGCTACTTCGACGCTCGCGACTTCCTCGGGTTCGTCGACGGCACCGCGAACCCGATCGGCGCGGAGCTCGCCGAGGCCTCCCTCATCGGCGATGAGGACCCCGGCTTCGCGGGCGGCAGCTACGTCGTCGTGCAGAAGTACGTGCACGACCTGACGCGGTGGAGCGACCTCACCACCGAGCAGCAGGAGGCCGTCATCGGCCGCCGCAAGGCCGACGACGTCGAACTCGACGACGCCGCGCCGGGCACGCAGGCCGCGCACAAGACGCTGACGACGATCATCGGGGACGACGGCGAAGAGCTCGACATCCTGCGCGACAACATGCCCTTCGGCCGCCCCGGCCAGGGCGACCTCGGCACGTTCTTCATCGGGTACTCGCGCCGGCTCTGGGTGATCGAGCTCATGCTGCGGCGCATGTTCCTCGGCGATCCGCCGGGCCTGCACGACCGCATCCTCGACGTCTCGACGGCGCTCACCGGCACCACGTTCTTCGTGCCGTCGAACCCGGTGCTGCAGGGGCTCTCGACGGCGCCGCCGGACGCGCCGACCGAGGAGCCGGGCGGCGGCACGCCGATCGGCAGGCCGACACCGCACGGCGGGGCATCCGAAACCGGTTCGGCCGGTTCCGAGGAGCCCGGAGCACCTGACGACGCGATCAGTGAGCGAACGGGCGACGGCTCGCTCGGCATCGGCTCGCTGCGCGCCCACCGCGACACGACCCGGGAGAAGGGCACCTCATGAGCGACCACCTGCTGCGACACCTCGCGCCGATCCCGTCGGACGCCTGGAGACTGCTCGACGAGGAGGCGAAGGAGCGGCTGCCGGTCGCCCTCGCCGCGCGCAAGCTCGTCGACTTCGAGGGGCCGAAGGGTTGGGAGCACTCCGCGACGAACCTCGGCCGCGTCACCGCGGTGGTCGCCGCGCCCGCCGAGAACGTCATCGCGCGCAACCGCCGCGTGCTGCCGCTCACCGAGCTCCGCGCCGCCTTCGCGCTCACCCGCGAAGAGCTCGTGGATGCCTCGCGCGGCGCCGACGACGTCGACCTCGGGCCCCTCGACGAGGCGGCCGTGCAGATCGCGAGCGTCGAGAACTCCGCCGTGTTCAACGGCTGGCCGGAGGCCGGCATCGCCGGGATCGTGCCGTCGTCCCCCCACGCCCCGCTGCTGCACGACGGCGACGATGCCGCGGGCTACGACGACCACGTCGCCTCCGCGATCGCGACGCTCAAGCACGCCGGCATCGACGGTCCCTACGCCCTCGCGCTCGGACCGGCCGATTGGACGGCCGTCGTCGAGTCCAACGACGCCGGCGGCTATCCCCTCGTGCGCCACCTCGGCGACGTGCTCGGCGGCCCGATCGAGTGGGTGCCGGGCCTCGAAGGCGGCGTCGTGCTCAGCCTGCGCGGCGGCGACTACGTGCTCGAGGTCGGCGAAGACCTCTCGATCGGCTACGCCGCGCACGACGCCGAGACGGTCTCGCTCTACTTCGAGGAGAGCTTCAGCTTCCGCGTGAACACCCCGGAGGCGGCGGTCTCGATCCGCATGGCGTGACGGCGGGCACTGCCGGAGCCCTCGACGATCGAGGGCGCGATGGATGCCGGGGAGGGCGGCTCAGTCCCCGACCGACCTGATGCGCTCGCGCCGGCCGGGCACCCCGCCGGCGACGGGCATCCACCCGGTCTCGCCCTGCAGGTCATACACACGGAACGCGCACGGCATCCCGCGCGCCTCGAGCAGGTCGGGGCGGTCCATGAGCTGGAAGTGCAGGTGCGGCGAGGTCGAGTTGCCGGTGTGCCCGACCCGGCCGAGCAGGTCGCCGCGGGCGACCCGCTGCCCCGCTTCGACCGCGACGCTGCCCGGCGCGAGGTGCGCGAACCCTGCGTAGACCTCCGGAGCGTCGGCCGGGACCTCGTCGCCCGAGCGCAGTTCGATCGGCTCGGTCATCCGCAGCACGACGTGGTTGCCGAGGATCAGCGGCAGCTTCTCGGGCGTGAACGTCAGGGCGTTGCGCAGCGCGAGGCCGAACTCGCGGAACGGGTTCACCCACTCGCGTTCGGCCAGGCCGTCGGAGGCGACCACGACTTCGCCGTCGAAGGGCGCGTGGATCGGCTGCCCCCACGCGAAGCAGTCGCGCGCCCGCCCGCCGACGGTCTCGGTCTGCCACGCGCTGCCGGGGTGCACGTGCACGCCAGGTCGGTCATCCACCCGCACGAAGTCGAAGGCGTAGCGCTGGCCGAGCTGGTCGGTGCCGTGGCTCGGGATGCGGTGCGCGGGCGTCGTGACGGCCATCCAGCCGGCGCCGCGGAGCGGGAAATCGACGAGGATCGCGTCGTGGATGCGGTCGGAGGCGGCGTCGGGTGCGGCCGATCGGGGCATGCGCCCAGCGTGTCAGGCGGTCGAGCCCGGCCGCAACGAGCGGCCTGCCGGCGCCCTCCGGCTCACGCGGACGGCGCGGGCGGGTCCGGCTCGTACGGGTAGGCGGCCGCGCCGACCGAATAGCCCGGGTGCTCGAGCGGAAAGTCGGCGAAGGAGAATGGAGCGGCGTGCTCGGCCACCGCGACGGCGATGAGTCCGGACAGCCAGCCGGCGTAGACCGGGTCCCGTGACGGCTCGATCGGCGGCAGCAGTTCGAGCATCCGGTCCGCGACGGCGCCCGAGGGGGTCGAGGGATCGACGTGCAGGCCGAAGTAGTCGTGCTCGGCGCCGGACGACCAGCCCAGGTCGCCGCCCTCCGGTGTCAGCACGTGGAACCGCCAGAAGAGGCCCGACGGCGCGAGCCCGCAGCGGACACGTACGCCTTGGAACCCACGACGATGCAGTTCCCGAACGCCCTCGAGCAGGCGCACCGTGGTGCCCATGCGGAGCGCACCCTCGACCGTGCGCACGACGTCCGCGTCGGGGTGCACGATCCGCACCTCCTCGAACTGACCCGGCATCCCCGAGAGCGCGGCGACCGCGGCGTTCGCGGAGTCGCGGACGCTCCACCCGTAGACGCCGGCGCCGATGAGCGGGACGGCGACCGACTCCGCGCCGAGCAGCGCGGCGACCTCCAGCGAGCGCCGGAAGGCCGAGACGAGCACGGCGGGGTCGGTCTCGCCGACGTGCCGGTTGGGGCCGACGGCGTGTACGACCCAGCGCGCGGGCAGATCGCCGGCGCCGGTCCAGCCGGCTTCGCCGACGGGCAGACCGTGGGGGAAGCGCTCGATGCACTCGGCGAGGATGCTCGGGCCGCCGGCCCGGTGGATCGCGCCGTCGACGCCGCCGCCGCCGCGCATCGCGGGACTCGCGGCGTTCACCACGGCATCGACCGCTTGGACGGTCAGGTCGCCTTGGAGCGCAGTCACGATCGACATGGCAACCAGTGTGCCGCTTCCGGGCCGGCCGTGGGCCGGGGACGCGTGGCCGTGCGCACCCGACCCCGAGGATGCCGGCACGGGGCATCCGGATCGGCCCGGGTCGTCGCCGGTGCGGGCCGGACGACGAGCGAGATCGGCCGGGTCCGGCAGGACACCCCTGCCCGCCGGACACGACCGGTGCCGCGCGCCCGAACGCGCGCAGCATGGGACGAGCCCGGCCGGTGTCGCGGCCGGGCTCGTCATGGCGCGTTCCGTCCCCCGGAGCGGCGCCGTTCCCCCGTCTGGTCCGCGCGCGCCTCGCGGCGCGCGCGGGACGCGTCAGGCTGCGAGCAGCTTGAGCGAGTCGATGACGCGGTTGGAGAAGCCCCACTCGTTGTCGTACCAGGCGACGACCTTGATGTGCTTGCCGTCGACGCGGGTGAGCGTCGAGTCGAAGATCGACGAGTGCGGGTTGCCGACGATGTCGCTCGAGACGAGGGGCTCGTCCGAGAACTCGAGCACGCCCTTGAGGGGGCCCTCGGCGGCGGCGCGGTAGGCCTCGATGACCTGCTCGCGGGTGACGTCCTTCGAGACCGTCGTGTTGAGCTCGACGATCGAGCCCACGGGGATCGGCACGCGCATGGCGTCGCCCTGGAGCTTGCCGTCGAGGTTCGGGAGCACGAGGCCGATGGCCTTCGCGGCACCGGTCGAGGACGGGATGATGTTCTCGGCGGCGGCGCGGGCGCGGCGCGGGTCGGAGTGCGGCGCGTCCTGCAGGTTCTGGTCCTGCGTGTAGGCGTGCACGGTGGTCATGAAGCCGTGCTCGATGCCGGCGAGGTCGTCGAGGACCTTCGCGAGCGGGGCGAGGGCGTTCGTGGTGCACGAGGCGTTCGAGACGATGACGTCGGTCTCGGCGTTGTAGGCGTCGGTGTTGACGCCGTAGGCGAGGGTGACGTCGGCGCCGGTGGCGGGAGCCGAGACGAGCACCTTCTTGGCGCCGGCGGCGAGGTGCGCCTTGGCGGCCTCGGCGTCGGTGAAGCGGCCGGTCGACTCGAGCACGAGCTCGACGCCCAGCTCGCCCCAGGGGAGCTTCGCGGGATCGCGCTCGGCGAGGACCTTGACGCGGTGGCCGTCGATGACGAGGGTGTCGCCGTCGACCTCGACGGACTTGGAGAACTTGCCGCCGGCGGTGTCGTACTTGAGGAGTCGGGCGAGCGTGGCGGGGTCGGTGAGGTCGTTGACAGCGACCAGCTCGAGGTCGGTGTTCTGCTCCGTTAGGGCACGGACGACGTTGCGTCCGATGCGACCGAAACCGTTGATGGCGATGCGCGTGGTCATTCTGGTGATTTCCTTTCCTGGACCGCTTCCCATATTCGTCCCGTCAAGTGCGAGCCAGAAGTGGCCGTGCGGCCGCTTCCCGAAAGGATCGGGCCACCCGGTCGACGGGACCGTGAACGGTGCATGGATGCGCGGCGAGCGAGCCGCTCGGGCCCGGCGCGGCAGGGTGCGCCGACGGCGTCCGATGGGCCAGGATGCCCGTGGGGGCCGGCTCGTCCGGTGGACGGGATCGGGGGATCGCGTGGAACTCGATGTCGGCGACATCGCGCAGCAGGTCTCGACCGGGCGGCTGCCGGACTGGCGTGCGGTCGACGGGCTCGTGCGCGCGGCGCACGAGCGGTACCGCACCGTCGAGGACGGCGAGGTGGCCGACTACATCCCGATCCTCGCCGAGGCCGACCCGACCGCATTCGGCGTCGCCGTCGTCGGCGTCTACGGCGGGGTGCACGAGGCCGGCGACGCCGGGCAGCCGTTCTCGATCCAATCGATCTCCAAGGCGTTCGTCTTCGCCCTCGTCTGCCAGGAGCTCGGGCACGACGCCGTGCTCGAACGCGTCGGCGTGAACAACACGGGCCTGCCCTTCGACTCCGTCATCGCGATCGAACTGCACGACGGTCATCCGCAGAACCCCATGGTCAACGCCGGCGCGCTCGCGACGACCGCGCTCGTGCCCGGCACCCACGAGGCCGAGCGCTGGGCGTTCATCATCGACGGGCTCTCCCGCTTCGCCGGCCGACGGCTCGAGGTCGACGAGGTGGTCTACGAGTCCGAGACGGCGACGAACCAGCGCAACCGCGCGATCGCCCGACTGCTCCAGAGCTACGGCCGCATCGAGCGGGAGTCGCGCCACGTCGTCGACCTCTACACGCGGCAGTGCTCGGTGCTGGTCACCGCTCGCGACCTCGCCACGATGGGCGCGACCCTCGCCGACGGCGGGACGAACCCCCTCACGGGCGAGCAGGTCGTCTCGGCCGAGGTCGCCCGCGACACCCTGGCCGCCCTCGCCGCGAGCGGCCTCTACGAGCGCTCGGGCGAGTGGCTCTTCGAGATCGGCCTGCCGGGCAAGTCCGGCGTCTCCGGCGGCATCGTGACGATCGCCCCGGGCAAGGGCGGCATCGGCACGTACTCGCCGCGCCTCGACAGCGCGGGCAACAGCATCCGCGGCCAGCGCGCGACCGCCTACCTCTCGCGCAGCCTCGGGCTGAACATCTTCGCCTCCGACGTCACCCGACGCGAGGCCCCGGAAGGAGCGAACGGATGACCGCCGCCACGACTACGACCGTCCGCGCGTCGTGGACGCCCATGATCGCATGGCCCTCATGCTCGGTGTGGAGCTCGGGCAGCCCTTCGGTCGAGTGCGTCGGGCGTCGGGTCGGGCGTCGCGGGGTCGTCAACCGAGCGCGATGACGCCGTCGAGCACGGCCGTCTCCAGGGGCCGGTCGGCGTAGATCAGGCGCTCGCGCCGCGCGGTCGCGGGGGCGTCCGGACCGGCCTCGCTGCGGCCGCGCCAGACGAGTTCGAGCGGCAGCCGGTCGAGCACGCGGATCGACGCCGGGTTGTCGGCGAGCACGCGGGCCGTCACGGGCATCCGAATGCCCGCGGCCTCGACGGCGGCGAGCACGGTGCGCGCGGCCTCGCCCGCGAACCCCCTGCCCCACGCGCGCGGCGCGAACCGGTAGCCGAGGTTCAGCACCTGCCCTCCGCCCGCGAGCGTCTTCACCGTGGCGGCGACCACGCCGAGGAAGTCGCCCTCGTCGAATCCGTCGACGCCCGCGCCGGCGCGCACGCCCCACTCGCCGACGCCCGCGGCATCCCAGCTCGCGTCGCTGCGCCGCACCATCGAGATCGCGTCGCCGATGCCGTGAACCGCCCCTCGGGGTAGTGCTCCCAGGTCGCCGGATCGCCGTAGACGGCGAAGACGCCCTCCACGTCGTCGAGGACGAGCCGGTCGTAGCGCAGGCGTTCGGAGACGAGGTGGTGCGAAGTCACCCGGCGACCCTACGCCCCGCTGCCCGGACGCGAGCCGAGCGCCCGACCGTTCGCGGCTGCGGCTCTGCAGGGCGCTGCGCACCGCGGCTCTGCCCTCGGCAGCTCTGCCCACAGCAGCACCGCTCTGGGCAGCACTGCTCTCGGCGGATTCCGTGGCGGCGGGGCAGCCGCCCGTCGCAGCCTGGTGCGCATGAGCGACGAATCGATCCAGCATCCGATGGATGCCGAACTCGCGGCGCGACTGTTCCGGCAGCGCATCGTGGTGCTCGGCACCGAACTCGACCAGGCGGGCGGCAACCGGCTCACGACCCAGCTGCTGCTGCTCGCCGCCGACGATCCGGAGCGCGACATCGCGTTCTGGATCAACTCCCCCGGCGGTTCCGTGCCGGCCATGCTCGCGATCCTGGACGTGATGCGCGCCATCCCGAACGACGTCGCGACGATGGCGATCGGCATGGCGGCGAGCGCGGGCCAGTTCCTGCTGACGGCGGGCACGCCCGGCAAGCGCACCGCACTGCCGCACGCGCGCATCCTGCTGCATCAGGGCTCGTCGGGCATCGGCGGCACCGCGATGGACATCGAGCTGCAGGCCGACGACCTGCGCCACACGCGCGACACCGTGCTCGGCATCACGGCCGAGCTCACGGGGCAGCCGCTCGAGCGCATCGAGCAGGACTCGCTGCGCGACCGCTGGTACACGGCGGAGCAGTCCGTCGAGTACGGCTTCATCGACCGCGTGGTCACCGACGTCGCCGACATCTACCCGGCGGCCGTCGCGACCCGGTTCGGCACGGGGTTCGGCGCCGAGGCGGCGGGGCATCCGCTCGCCGTGCAGGGAATGGGGGCGCTCGCATGAGCGGTTACACGATCCCGTACGTCACCGAGCGCAGCGGCGGCGTCGAGCGTTCGATGGACGTCTACAGCCGGCTGCTCTCCGAGCGCATCGTCTACCTCGGCACCGAGCTCGACGACGGCGTGGCCAACGTGCTCATCGCGCAACTGCTGCACCTGGAGTCGTCGAGCCTCGACTCCCCGATTCAGCTCTACGTCAACTCGCCCGGCGGCTCCCCGTCGGCGATGCTCGCGGTCTACGACACGATGCAGCACATCCGGCCGAAGGTCGCGACGACGTGCGTCGGCCAGGCGGGCGGCCCGGCGGCCGTGCTGCTCGCGGGCGGCGCCCCGGGGATGCGCTCGATCCTCCGGCACGGTCGCGTCGTGCTGCACCAGCCTGCGTCGGAAGGCCGCGGGGCGATTCCGGATCTGATCCTGCACGCCGACGAGGTGCTGCGCGTGCGCGCCGAGCTCGAGGCAGTGCTCGCGCACGACACGGGCCGCACCGGCGAGCAGATCCGGCACGACACCGACCGCGACCTCGTGCTGCCCGCGGTCGCGGCGGTCGAGTACGGGCTCGCCGACCGCGTGGTCGCCGTCGAGCGGGCGGGCGCGTTCGGGGTTCCGGGGTCGTCGGCCGGGTCGGGCGGCTCGGTCGGGCCGGGGGCGTCAGGCGGCGAGCAGCAGGAGATCGCGCGGGTCTGAGACCGCGCCCGGCCGGGCGTCGATCGGGCTCGCATCGAGTTCGAGGATGCCCGTGCGGGCGTCGCCGCGCTCGTCCTCGGCGTCCCCGTCGAGGTCGACGAGCACCGGGCGGTGTGGTCCCGCCGGCCGGAGCGGCACGACCGGCCGGCCCTGCCGGCCGAGCACGAGCATCCGGTGCTCGGCATCGACGCGGGCCCGCGCGAGGATGGCGGCCACATCGGCGGCCAGTTCGTCGAGGCCGAGGCCGAGCGCGTCGGCGACGGCGCCGAGGATCTCGCTCGACGCCTCCTTGCGCCCGCGCTCGACCTCGGAGAGGTACTGCGTCGACACCCCCGCCGACCGGGCGACGTCGGCGAGGATGCGGCCCTGCGCGAGGCGCGTTCGCCGCAGCACCGCCCCGACCGCGTCGCGCCAGAGCGGCTTCGGTTGCGTCTCGGACGGTGCGGCGGCGATCCCCATGCGGGGCAGGCTAACCCCGGCCGGTGCGCGGCGTCTGCCCGGATCCGCTCACAGCAGAACCCTGCGCCCGGGCCGTGCGCGACGTGTCGGGGCCGGTCGCCGCTGGACGCCGCACGCGAGCGGAAGCAGCGGCTCGCACGACGAGGATGCCGAGGGTCGCGGCGCCGACGACCGCCGCGGCGAGCGGGCCGAGCGGCGCGACCCCCGCGGTGCCGACGACGACCGAGGCGAGCGCCGCGCCGACCGCGACGCCGAGGTTGAAGAGCACCGGGATGAGGGCGCCGGCCGTGCCGCGATGCTCGGGGCCGGCGAGGCGGAGGATCTCCGACTGGGCGAGCGGCGGCAGCGCTCCCGACGCGATCGCCCAGACGGCGACGACCGCGATGCCGATCACCGGATGCACCGGGGCGAACGGGAGGGCGACCAGCGCCGCCGCCGTGACCGCGGCGCTCACCGCGAGGGCGCCCAGCGTCGAGCCGCGCACGCGCCCGGCGAGGGCGATCCCGATCGTGGAGGCCGCGCCGAACACGAGCAGCATCGTGGCGACGCCGCCCGGCAGCGCCTCGGCGGGTGCCGCCGCGAGCCGCGTGAGGAAGGTGTAGGCGCCGTAATGCCCGACGAGGAGGAGCGCGACGAGGACGGCGAGGACGAGTGCGCGACGCATGCCGGTGCCGCCCGCGCGGGGCGTCGCCGCCGCCTCGGCGGCACGGGAGCCGCCCGTGCCGCCGCGCTCGACGCCGACGCCGACGCCCGCGGCC
>NZ_WSTA01000104.1 GCF_009789225.1 Agromyces seonyuensis
CAGGCCGCGGGTCGCGAGGAGCACGGCGCCGGCCGCCGCGGCGAGCGCGACGACGAGCGCGGGGGCCGCGAGCGCGGCCGCGAGGCTCGTGGTGGCCGGTTGCAGCATCCCGAGCTCGATGCCGACGACGACGAGCGCGATCGTGCCGAGGGCGCGGAGGGCCAGTCGTCGACGGATGCGGGCGCGCGTGGCGCCGAGGGCGGCGAGCACCTCGGACTCGCGGCGTCGACGGCGGCTTCCGGGGAACCACGCCGCGACCAGGAGGGCGCTCGCAAGGGCGGTCGCACCTGCCACGAGCGTTGCCGCAGCCGGCTCGAGCCCGGTCGGGGCGGCGGCGAACTCCGTCCACTCCTGCTCGACGGTGCCGAACGGGGCGACAGAGCCGTCGAGACCGTCGTTGCGGTTCGGCTCGACCGTCACCTCGGTCGGGACGCGCGTCGCGGAGACGGTCGGGAGCACCTCGAACCCCGCCTCGGCGAGGGACGCGGCGACCACGGCGATGCGGTCCGCGGCGTCCGCGTTCGAGCCGGCGACGTCGACCCGCACGCGCACGGCGTCGATGAGCGGCACATGCTCCGTCTCGGCTGCGTCGAGCACGGACCGGAGGGGCGCGAGGAAGGCCGTACCGGAGTCGGCGACGCCAGTGCCGGCGAACGTCATGGGCTGGTCGAGGGGCTCGACTTCGTCCCCGTCGGAGTCGCGCACCCAGGTCGTCCGGCCCGATTCG
Organism: Agromyces seonyuensis; assembly: GCF_009789225.1. GTDB lineage: Bacteria > Actinomycetota > Actinomycetes > Actinomycetales > Microbacteriaceae > Agromyces > Agromyces seonyuensis. The sequence goes on from NZ_WSTA01000104.1 coordinate 728, forward strand.
TAGGCACCGAGCGGGGCTGCCGAGTCTCGACCGAGCGTCAGCACCGGTGCGTCGACCGTTCCGACGACGGCCACTGACGGCGTATACATCACGTCGAGGTCCGAATCGATTCCCGCTCGGAAGGGCAGCGGTTCCCGAGTCCCGAACACGGGATCCGACCCGAACTGCCCGATGCCGTTGACCCCCCAACCGGTCGAGACGCCGTTCGCGGTGAGCACGGCAGGGTCGCCGACCTCGCGGGGCAGCGAGAATCCGTTGAGGAACGCGGGGAGCGGCTGCCCGAAGAACTCGGAGGCTTCGCTCTCGGGCGCTGGGAGGCCGGGCCACGCGCTCGCGAGGCGATCGGGGTCGCCGAGGCGGGCGACGTCGGCCGTCGTCACCGAGCCGAGGGGGACCGGTTCCGTGTCGCCCGGCACCTCGTACTCGCGGCTCCAGGTATCCGCGCTCCAGTCGCCGGGGGCCGCGGGCCCGAGGTCCGCGACGTCCAGCGTGAGCCCGGAGCCGGTGAACTCGCCGGATGCGACGACGAGCGGGACGACGGCCTGGTCCGCGGCGAGACTCGTGTACCACGAGGCCGGCATGTCGCCCGCCTCGGCCGCCTCGGCCGTCTCGGTCAGCAGTTCGCGGACGCTCCGCTCGTCGGCCTCACTGGCGGCGGCGTCGATCGGCCGGCCGAGTGCCGACTGCAATCCGCCGAAGGCGGAGGCGCGCCAGGACTCAGCGGTCGCGGTGAGCAGTTCGCCGGCCTGTTCGGGATGGGCGGCGACCCAGTCGTCGACGTCGGCGATGGTGAACGAGGCGGGGCCCTGCTCGTCGGAGAGCCCCACGAGCGGCTCGAGGAAGGGCGCTGCGTCGCCGAGCAGTTCGGCCTCGGCGACGGGGTCGACGAGCACGAGGGTGCCGCTGACCGGGGGCGGTGAGACGAAATCGAAGTAGATCCAGTCGCCGATGCGGCTCCCCTGGACCCCCATCGACCAGTCGCCGTCGGCCGACACGATCGCGACGGGGCTCTCGACGATCTCCCGGCAGTACTCGGTGCCGGGCGAATCGTTCGGCACCTGCACGCCGTCGACCTCGCACGTCGCCCCTTCGCCGAACGTCTCCGGCGGAGCGATGAAGGTGAAGTCGCGGTCGGAGCGGTCGATGATGACCGTCGCCTGCTGCTGCTCGATCCCGTCGCCCGAGATCGCGACCGAGTAGGCCTCCGGCGCCGGATCGGGCTGCCCGAGAGCGACTGGCACCGCGAACAAGGTCGACGTTCCGGGCACGAAGAGGTCGATCCCCATGCGCGTCACGGGGGCGGCCACGCCGACGCCGGCGACGTCGCGGATGGTCTGCAGGTCGGCCTCGGTCATCCGGCTCGCGCTCGGAGCGAGCGTCGTGTTCGGCGGGAGCCGGACGACGTCGGCGTCGTCATCGGGCGCGTCGGTCGCCCCGCCGCGCAGGAGTTCGGCCGCGCCCGTCGCTCCGCCGCCGTCGCGCAGAGCCGCGGCGATCGCGTCGTCCCGGTCGCCCCCCTGACCGCTCGGCAGCCGCACGAGCAGGTCGTAGACGCCGCGCTCGGCGTCGCTCGCGCGGAGGGCCGGCGCGAGACCGGTCGGCACGAACGCCACGGCGGCGAGGGCCGCGGCGAGGAGCGCGGCGGCCAGGAGCGGCCACCGCTCGGCGCGGAGATACCGGGCGGTGCGACGGCGGCCGCGGGCGCGGTCATCCGCTCGGCGGCCGTTCGCGGCCTCGCGGGCAGCACGCGATCGTGCGCGACGCAGGGCGCGGTCGGGGGAGCGACGGGGACTCGTCGTCGAGTCGTCGTCGCGGGGAGGGCGTGGTTCGGGCATCGATCCTCCGGCGGGTCTGCCGTGACGCTAGCACCCGGAACCGTCGGTCGAGTAGCGACGGAGGAGCGTATCGAGACCGCGCGAGACCGCCGATGAGGTCTCGATACGCTTCGCTACTCGACCAGCGGACGGCCGTTCAGCGTGCTCGGCGGGCCCGTCGGAAGAACAGACCCGAGAGGCCTGCGAGCAGCACGATGACGCCGGTGCCGATGACCGCGGTGAGGATGACCGCGGGCACGCTGCCGAACAGGAACGTCGTCAGCGCCGTGCCGAACTCCGGCCGCAGCGCCGCGGCGATGCCGACCGTGGCGAGGCCCGCGAACAGCAGGCCCCAGAGGATGCCCGCCCAGCGGATACGAGGTCTGGCGTAGACGGGCGGCTCGGCGGACGCGTCGACGGGACTCGAACCGTAGCCGTCCCCGAGGCCGGTCGCGGCCGTGGCCGAGGGCGCCTCGGGAACCGGCGGCAGCACGTCGGTCTCCGACGGGTCCGGCTCGGGTTCCGGTGCCGAGCTCTGGTCGTCGAAGAACACGACGGGGTCGGGGCGGTCTGCGAGCACGGCGTCGGATCGGTCGTCGTCGTCGGCGGGATTGCGGGTGATGGCGTTCATGGAGAGCTCCTCGGAGTCCGGATCGGGATCAGTCGCGTTCGACGGTGACGTTGCCGACGGCCGTTGCGATGACGAGCTCGTCGGGCTCGCCGGGGCCCTCGCCGATGACGACCGTCCGCTCCCCGTCGCCGCGGATCGTGCGGAACGCGCCGTCGGAGTCGATGACGTAGAGCTCGCCGTCGCCGAGCGCCGTGGTGATGCGCACGTAGGCGTCGTCGTCGACGTCGACTCGCACGTCCCCGACGACCTTGGCGATCTCGGTGCGCGTGCCCTCGGGGTCGGACGGGGTCGCGTCGAACTGGACGTCCATGTCGCCCGCCGGCTGCACGTAGGACGCGTTCGCCCCGCCCGCGCCGATCGACACGTACGACTGCAGGTACACGTCGCCGCGCGGCGCGGCGGCGAGCGGGAAGCCCGCGAGGAGCGCGAGCACGGCGAGGAGCGCGAGCCAGCCCGAGCGACGACGGGCGAAGCCCGCGACGACCATCGCGAGGCCGAGGGCGCCGCCCGCGGCGAGCAGGGCGACGCCGGCGAGCCGGGCGAAGCCGACGCCGTCGCCCACGAGCAGCGCGGCAGTGACGCCGCCGGCGATGATGGCGACGCCGATCGCGGCGACGACGAACGCGAAGCTCGTCCGCGGGCGCTCGGCACGGCGCTTGGCCCGCTCGGCCTCGGACATCGCCTGGAACGACGCGGCGCGCGCCTTGTTCTCGGCGGCCCACTTCGCCTTCGCCGCCTTGTCGGCGTCGGCCTGCGCGCGCTGGTACTCGTCGCGGTCGCGCTTCCAGGCCTCCTGCTGGGCGCGCCACGCGGCGAGCTCCTCGTCGGAGGTGCCGGCGGGCGCCGCCGGCGCGACGGGGGCCTCCGGCACGGCCGAGGATGCCTCGGGCGCGGCCTGCTCCGTCGCGACCGGCGGTCCGTACTGCGGGGAGACCGGCGCTGCGGCGAAGAACGGCCGCGTCGAGGCATCCGCCGCGTTCGCGCCCGAGGCGGCCGGGCCGGCCGCAGGGCCGTTCGGTTCGCCGGGGCCGGTCGCCGGCGTCGTACCGGCTGCCCCGCCGGCCCGGTTCCGCCGCACGGCCCAGAACACGAGCGCGCCGATGCCGGCGAGCACGAGGAGGAAGAACACGAACGCCCCGCCGTCGAAGCCGTAGCCCCAGCCCCACCAGCCCTCGTTCCAGGTCCACGGCGCCCAGACGCGCGACACGATCGAGCCGAACCAGTTGCCGATGGGCAGCATGGCCGCCACGAGGAGGATCACGATGCCGACAGAGGCCGGCTCGAACTTGCCGCGGAAGACGTCCTCGACGTGGATGCGGCCGGTCTCGTCGGGCAGGAGCGCCCACGCGGCGGCGTAGAGGAAGATCATCGGCAGCCCGAAGAGCGCGAGCACGACGGCGACGCCGCGCACGATGATCGGGTCGATGCCGAGGCGCCACGCGAGCCCGGCGCAGACGCCGCCCAGCCAGCCGTTGCGGCGGGGGAACGTGTTGGCGCGCATCCAGTCGAAGAAGCGGGCGCCGCCGTCGCCGCGCCGCGGAGTGCCGGGGGCACCGGCCGTTCCGTCGCCGGGCGGCACGCGCGGGGGCTCGGGCGGCAGCGGCGGTTCGGCGCCCGTGGGGCCCGGATGCCGCGCAGCGGTGTGGTCGGGGCGGGTCGCGTCGGTCTCGATACGCGGCTCCGCCGCTCCTCGACCAGCGGTGCGGTCGGCGTCGTTCGTCATGTCTGCAAGCCTTCCAACGGGCGTCCCGGCCCGCCATGGGGGTCCTCCCTGACCGGACCCCCATTTCCGCCCGCAGCGACTGCCGCGCCCGGCATCCTTTGATTGGATGTGAGCGTGTCGCCCCTCGCCCCGCCCATGCGCCCGCCGTTGACGCGGCCGCGCGCGTGCCTGCTCTCCGGGGTCTCGGCCGGGCTCGCCCGCCACCTCGGGCTGCCGGTCTGGGTCGTGCGCGCGGTGTTCGTCGCGACCGCGTTCCTCGGCGGTGCGGGCGTCTACCTCTATCTCTGGTTCTGGTGCTTCACCCCGTGGGATGCGCTCCCGGGCGGCGCCGGCGGCGAGCGCGCGGAGCGCGCGCCGGTGACGCGCACGCTGCCCGTCGCGTGGCTGCTGCTCGGCGCCGCGGCCGTCTCGGTGGTGCTGTCGTGGCTCGTGCTCGGCACGGCCGGCCTCCTGACGTCCTTCGGGTTCCTCGCGCTGCTCCTCGTCGCGGGCGCCGGGGCGTGGAGCACCTTCGCCGACCGGGCCGATCCCGGCCGCGGTCGCGGCGGCGAGCGCGCCGTGCGCATCGCCGGCGCGATCCTGCTCGGGGTGATGCTCGTCGTCGCCATCATCGGCGCGGGCTCCGCGACGGAGGCGGCGCTGTCGACGCTGCTCGTCGCGCTCGCCGCAGCCCTGCTGTTCGCGCCGCTCCTGCTCGCCCAGTGGCGCGAGCTCGGCCGGGAGCGCACGAAGCGCATCCGCGAGGAGCAGCGCGCCGAGATGGCCGCGCACCTGCACGACTCCGTGCTGCAGACCCTCGCGCTCATCCAGCACCGTTCGGGCGCGACGAGCGAGGTGGGGCGCATCGCGCGCGCCCAGGAGCGGGAACTGCGCGAATGGCTCTACGCGGGGGACTCGGCGCCCGACGCCGATCTCGCCACCGACCTGCGCGACTGGGCGGCGGCGCTCGAGATCGACTACGCGGTCACGTTCGACGTCGTGGTCGTCGGCGGCTCGGGGGAGCGCGCCTCGGGCGAGCTCGCCGCCGCCGCGCGCGAGGCGATGCTCAACGCGGCCCGGCACGCGGGCGGCGAGGTGTCGGTGTACCTCGAGGGCTCGCCGACCCGCGTCGAGGTGTTCGTGCGCGACCGCGGCCCCGGGTTCGATCCCGCCGACGTGCCGGGCGACCGACTCGGCGTCCGCGAATCGATCATCGGGCGGATGCGCCGTGCCGGCGGCCGGGCCGAGGTCCGGCCCGGCAAGGCCGGCGGCACCGAGGTGCACCTCGTGTTCGAGACCCCCGACCAGAACCGCACGGGAGGCGCCCATGGCTGAGTCACCGCTCCGCGTCGTCATCGTCGACGATCACCCGGTGTTCCGGGCCGGGCTGCGCGCCGAGCTCGACGACACGATCGCCGTCGTCGGGGAGGCCGCCGACGTCGGCGCGGCCGTCGCCGTCATCGCCGAGACGCGCCCCGACGTCGTGCTGCTCGACGTGCACCTTCCGGGCGGCGCGGGCGCGACCGTGCCCGAGGGCTCCACGGGCGGCGCCGAGGTGCTGAAGCGGGCCGCGCACCTCGTGCCGGGCACCCGGTTCCTCGCGCTCAGCGTCTCCGACCAGGCGGAGGACGTCGTCGGCGTCATCCGGGCGGGCGCGCGCGGCTACCTCACCAAGGGGTCGGCCGGGATCGACGTCGTCAAGGCCGTGCACGCCGTGGCGGGCGGCGACGCCGTGTTCTCCCCGCGGCTGGCAGGCTTCGTGCTCGATGCCTTCGGTGCGGCCGCGGGCGAGACGGCCGCCGTGCCCGACGAGCTCGATCGCCTCTCCGCGCGGGAGCAGGAGGTCATGCGCTACATCGCCCGCGGCTACGCCTACAAGGAGGTCGCCGCCGAGCTCTTCATCTCGGTGAAGACCGTCGAGACCCACGTCTCGGCCGTGCTCCGCAAGCTGCAGCTCTCGAGCCGCCACGAGCTCACCGCCTGGGCCAGCGCCCGCCGCCTGCTCTGACCCACCGACCCGGCCCCCCGCCGGACGGGCCGGAACCGCGCCGGGCGTAGTGTGGGGGCGATGCGCGCGTGGACGACCGGGACCAGGATCATCCTCGCGGTCGTCGTCATCGCCCTCGTCGTGCGGGCGCCCTTCGTCGCGGTGGCGCCCGTCAGCGGCCGCATCGGCGCCGACTTCCTGCTCACCGCGGCCCAGGTCGGCCTGCTCACGAGCCTGCCGGTGCTGTGCTTCGCGCTGTTCACGCCGCTCGCGAGCCTGCTCATCGCCCGCCTCGGCCCCGACCTCGCGACGACCGTGTCGCTCACGGGCCTGACGGCGGGGATCCTGCTGCGCTCGGCGGGCGGCGAGTTCGCCCTCTTCGCCGGCACGATCGTGCTCGGCGCGTTCATCACGATCGGCAACGTCGTCGTGCCGGTGCTCATCCGCCGGGACGTCTCCCCGCGCCGCGCCGCCCTCGCGACGGGCCTGTTCACGAGCGGCATGAACGTCGGCACGCTCACGGCGACCATCGCGACCGAGCCGCTCGCCGCGGCCGCCGGCTGGCGCCTCGCGATCGGGCTCTGGGCGCTCGTCGGCGTCGTCGCGATCGTCGTGTGGATGCTCGTCGTCGGCCCCGGTCGTGCGCTTCGGACGCTCCCGCCGATCCTCGATTCGTCCGCCCCACACCGGCTGTCGCCCGTCGCGGCCGACGCGACGACGGATGCCTCGACGGCGGTGCCGCCCGCGGCTGCCGGGCCCGCCGATCTCCCGGGGCCGGCCCACGACCGACCCGCGGTCGCGCGCAGCCTCACCGCGATCCTGCTGCTCGCCGCATTCGGCGCGCAGGCGTTCTCGTACTACGGGGTGACGGCGTGGCTGCCCGCGATCCTCGGCGACCGGCTCGGCTACACGCCCGCGCAGGCGGGCGGCGGCGCGGGGGTGTTCCAGGTGATGGCCATCGCCGGCGCGCTGGGCGTCCCGCTCGTCAACGCACGCTTCGGCGCGCGGGCGAGCGCCGTGATCGTCGGCGCGCTGTGGCTGACTGTGCCCCTCGGGCTCCTGTCGGCACCCGGGCAATGGCTGCTCTGGCTCGCCCTCGGCGGCATGGCCCAGGGCGCCGGATTCGTCGTCGTGTTCGCGCTCGTCGTCGCGCTCGCCGGGTCGGACTCGCACGCGCGGCGGCTCTCCGCGTTCGTGCAGGGCGGCGGCTACGCGCTCGGCGCGACCGCGGCGACCGTCGTCGGCGCCGCCCACGACCTCAGCGGCGACTGGGTCGTGCCGCTCGTCGTGCTCGTCGGGTCGACGTCGGTCTTCGCGTTCGCATCGATCGCGGCGGCGACGCGGGCGGGCCGCACCCTGCGCTGAGCGGCGCTCAGATCGTCAGTTCGTCCGGCACATCGAGCTCGCCGGAGCGGTCCCGGATGCTCAGCACGATGAGCAGCGCGAGGAGGCCGGCGCCGAGCACGGCCGCGACGATGCCGATGGGCAGCAGCCACGGCGTCAGCTCGCCGACGGCGGAGTCGAGCAGCGGCCCGGCCAGCAGCGACCAGGCGCCGATGCCGCCGCCCGCGATCCAGTCGTGCAGCAGCCCGAAGAGGATGGGCGCCATGAGGCAGACGATGCCGGCGAGGACGAGCGCGATCGCCGCGGTGCGCAGCGGCTTCGCCGAGATCGCGACGCCCGCCGCGGCGGCGACGCCCGCGATCAGCAGCCCCCACGCATCGAGGAACGCGAGCCACCCGTAGCGCTGCTGGAGGACGTCGACCGTGGCCGCGTCGATGAGCGGGTAGGACAGCGCGGCGGGGTCGGCGTCGGCCGCGAGCCCGGCGGCGGCGAGGGTCTCGGGGGTGACCGGGATGCCGAGGGCGCCGAGCAGCGGACCGAGCGGCACGGAGATCGCCGTCGCCGGGGTGCCCGCGGGTCGCTCGAACTGGGCGAACACCTGGTCGCGGGCATCCAGCACCGTCGCGGCGAGCGCGTCGGCGACCGGACCGGACAGCGCCGGTGCGGTCTCGATCGCGCCGATCGCCGTCTGCACCTCGGGGGCGTCCCCGGCGCCCGCGACCGCGCTCGAGAGCACTCCGCCGAAGGCCGAGCGCATGGCGGAATCGTCGACGACCGCGAGCGCGTTGCGCAGCGTCGTGCCGTCGTCGTGGATCGCGGCGATCGCCAGGTGCGCCTGGAGCCAACCGGTCAGCACGAGGGAGGCGACGCCGAGCAGCCAGGCGCTCCACCCGCGCCGACCCATGGAGAACATCCGGAACAGTCGCACCGCCCACCCCCGATTTCCGTGCTGAACGGGGGAATCGTAGTGCCGGGTGCGCGTGCGCCGAAGGCACTCGTTCGGGGGTCAGGCCGGGTGCGCACCGTCGGGCGCGGGCCGCGCCGCCGGTGTCGGGACCCCCGCGAGCGCGGCGAGCCGTCGTTCGAGGAAGCGGCGCTCAGGGGCCGTCGGGGCGAGGCCGATCGCGACGCGGAGGCGTTCGGACGCCGCCTCCCGCTCGCCGAGGCGCGCGCGGAAATCGGCCTGCGCGGCCGGCAGCAGGTGCGACCCCGACAGCGCCCCGGACGCCTCGATCGCGTCGAGCTCCACGAGGCCGAACCTCGGGCCGGCGGCCATGCCGAGGGCGATGGCCCGGTTGAGGGCGATCACGGGGGAGGGCAGCATCCGCGCCAGCTCCTCGTAGCGGGCGAGGATCGCGCGCCAGTCGGTCGCCGCGGCGGTCGCCGCGCGGTCGTGCACGGCCTGGATCTCGGCCTGCACGCGGTACGCCCCGCGGGCGCGCTCGCCGGGGAGCCCGCCGACGGGCGCCGCGAGCACCGCGAGGCCCTCCGCGATCGCGTCCGCGTCCCAGCGGGTGCGGTCCTGCGCGTCGAGCGGCACGAGGTCGCCGTCGGCGTCGACGCGCGCAGCAGCGCGGGCGTGCTGCAGGAGGAGCAGCGCGAGCAGGCCGCGCGCCTCGGACGAGTCGGGCACGAGGTCCACGACGAGCCGCGCGAGCCGGATCGCCTCGGCGGAGAGATCGACGCGCAGGAGGTCGTCGCCGGAAGAGGCGACGTACCCCTCGTTGTGCACGAGGTAGAGCACCGCGAGCACGCCGGCGAGCCGCTCGGGCAGCGCCGCGGCGGGCGGCACGCGGTACGGGATGCCCGCGTCGCGGATCTTGCGCTTCGCCCGCACGAGCCGCTGCGCCATGGTCGCCTCGGGCACGAGGAACGCGTGGGCGATCTCGCCCGTCGTGAGGCCTGCGACCGTGCGCAGCGTGAGCGCGACGCGCGCCTCCATCGGCAGCGCCGGATGCGCGCACGTGAAGACGAGGCGGAGCCGATCGTCGACGTCGAGCGGGGCGCGCTCGTGCGCGGCGAGCTCGGCGGGATCGTCGGGACCGCGCAGCCGGCCGAGCGCATCCTGCTCGGCGAGCCAGTCGCGCACCTTCTCGCGCTCGACGCCGCGCCGCCGCAGCCGGTCGAGCGCGAGGTTGCCCGCCGTCGTCGTGAGCCACGCGCCGGGACGCTCCGGGACGCCGGTCTCGGGCCACACGACGGCAGCCTTCTCGAACGCCGCCGCGGCCGACTCCTCGGCGACGTCCCAGTCGCCGGTGCGGCGGATGAGCGTCGCGACGACCTGGCTCCACTCGTCGGCGAAGGCGCGGGCGAGCGCGTCGGCGGCCACCGCCCCGGAGTCCGGCGTGCGAGCGGGCGCGGCGGCGGCCGCGGAGGACTCGCCCCCACGGCCGCCCTGCACGGCACCCCGAGCCATCCGGACCCGCTCAGCCGGCCTGCGCGGCCATCGCCGCAGCGGCGGCCGCCGGGAGTTCGGTGCGCACCTCGCGTTCGGCGGCCTCGCGGCGCTGCCGCGCGACGTGGTCGTCGTGCAGGTCGAACGCCCACAGCGGGCGCAGTTCGAGCGTGCCGCCCCGGGCCATCGGATGCTTCGCGGCGACCTCGATCGCCTCGGCCAGGTCGGCGACCTCGAGCAGGTCGAACCCGGCGATCCACTCCTTCGACTCCGCGAACGGTCCGTCGCCGAGGAGCACCTCGCCGCCGCGCTCGCGGACGAACGTCGCCGAGCCCGGGCCCTGGAGCACGTCGCCGAAGAGGCGCACGCCGCGCTCGTCCATCTCGGCGACCCAGGCGCCCGGGTCGTCGTCCTCGCCGGGCGCGGCCGGTTCGCCGTCGCCCGCGATCACGAGCAGCACGAAGCGGCGTCCGCGTTCGGGACGGTCGAGGAGGTCGCGCGGCACGACCCGGTACCCGGGCTCCGCATCGGGCCACTGCACGAACGGGCGGATCTCGACCCGCCCGAACCGGGCCATCGGACTCGACGCCGCGATCTCGATCGCCTCGTCGAGGTCGGCGGCCTCGATGACGTCGAAGCCGCCGATCGACTCCTTCGACTCGGTGAACGGGCCGTCGGTCGCGAGCAGTTCGCCGCCGCGCACGCGCACGGTGGTCGCATCCTGGTCGGGCCGCAGTCGTTCGCCGAACTCGAGCGCGCCGTGCGTCTCCCAACGGTCCTGCCACTCGCCGACGTTGTCGTCCTCGGGACGGTACGGCAGGGCATCGGCCCCCTCGGCGTAGAACAGCGTGTATTCCATGTCAGACCCCTTCCGGTCACGGTACGCACGTCCGACGAACGGCGCACCCCCGTTTCGACACGTCCGCGGCGATCGTCTGCGACCTCGCCGCGAGCCGCCGCCCGCGTCGCGGCGCCGGTCATCCCCCGTTCGCGGTCTGCGGCGGCGCGGCCGCCTCGGGCAGGATGGGCGGATGAGCACGCCGTGGCCCGACCCCTCCGTCCCGCCGCCCGCACCGCAGGGCCAGCCGGCGCCGCAGCAGCTCCCGCCGCCCGCACCGCAGGGCCGGCCGGCGCCGCAGCAACTCCCGCCGCCC
>NZ_WSTA01000105.1 GCF_009789225.1 Agromyces seonyuensis
GGCGTGCGAGATGCCGAGGTGTCTGGAGTCCAGACGTGTGCTCTCCCGCTCTCGCGGGCGATGGTGCCGCCGATGATGCCGCCGAGGACGGCGCCGAGCAGGTCGCCGCCGCCGCCGGAGCGACCGCCCGGCCCGGGGCCGTACCCGCCGCCCCAGCCGCCGCCGTTCACGTCGGCGTTCGCCTGGGAGAGCGCCGACTCGGCGCTCTGGGACGCGGCCTGCGCGGCGGCGACGGCACCGGCCGGGTCGGAGGTCTGCAAGGACAGCGCCTGCCCGAGCTGCGCGGATGCCGTCGCGAGCCGGGTGCGCGCTTCGCTGCCCACCCCGCCGCGGTACGAGCCGATGAACTGCTCGGCCTGCCGCACGCGCGCCTGCGCGTCGGCGAGGGCCTGCTGGATCTGCTGTGCCGCGCGCACTGCCGCCTCGTCGGCGCTGCGGCGCGCGGTGACGACCTGATCGATCTGCGCGTCGACGGCGTGCAGTCGTGCGGCGAGCGCCGCGGGATCGCGTCCGGCGGCCTGGAGGGCGGTGCGGAGTTCGGCGAGCTCGGCCTCGGTGCGCTCGGCGGCGGCGAGGAGTTCGGGGCCGCCGAGGGCGCGTGCTGTGGCCGCATCGGCGGCGACCGCCTGGATGCCCGCGGCGAGCGTCGCATCGATCTTCGCGAGGTCCTCGGCGGTCGTCGCGACGGCGCGGGCGAGCACCTGCGTCTGGTCGCCCGCCTCCTCGGCCGCGCGGACGCCGAGAGCCGCGTCGCCGGTGCGGCCCGCGCGCGAGGCATCCGCCGCCTCGACGAGGGTCGATCGGCCGAACGAGAGCCGGTCGCGCGCCTGCGACACGTTCTGAGCGATGCCGGTGAGGGCGCTCGGCGCGTACGTGGCGGCGAGGCGCTCGTAGGCCGCTTCGGCCGGTGCGATCGCGGCGTCGGCCTGCCCGAGTTCGCGGTCGATGCGCGAGAGCTCGGCGGGGAGATCGGACTCGAGCGAGCGCAGCCGGCGGAAGGACTCCGCCTGGGCTTCGAGCGCCTCGTCGGCGGCATCCGTGTGCGCGAGGATCTCGCCGTACCAGGCGCGACGCTCCTCGTCGGTGTCGCGCTCGTGGTCGTCGAGGCGCTGCTGCAGCGCGAACGCGGCGGCGAGATGCTGCTTCGCCGCGGCGATGGCCGCACGATACGGTTCGGCGGCCGCCTCGCCGTAGGCCGCGATGGCGAACCCCAGTTCTTCCTCGCTCGCGCGGACTGCGTCATCGCTGCGCACGAGCGCGCTGCCGGCCGTGCGGCGGAGGTCGTCGAGCGACGGCCGGGATGCCCCGGACTCGCCCGTGCCCTTCCGGCGTCGGCGCACGACGAGCACGACCACGACGATCGCCGCGGCGATGAGGACGACGACCACGATCCAGAGCCACGCGCTGCCGGACCCGCCCGCCGTCGGCACTCCGCCCTCGGCGATCGCGTCGGCGGCGGCGATCGCGGCGCCCGCCCAGTCCTCGCGCTGCAGGTACGGCTCGACGACCTCGAGGGAGATCCGCTCGATCGCCTCGGCGTCGAGGGAGGCCCCCGCGGCCGCGTCGAGGCGGTACTGGCGGCCGTCGACGGCGACGGCGAGGAGATAGTCCTCGGTGCCCATGCCGTTGAGCTCGGCCGTCTCGACGGCCCACTGGCCGGCGTCGGACGGGTCCTCGAAGGTGGAGACGTAGGTCACGAAGAGCTGCCGGTTGGAGCGATCCGCCGCCGAGCGCACCGCGGCCTCGACTTCGTCGAAGTCGGAGCCGAGCACCCCGGCCTCGTCGAGCACCGGGCTCGAGCCGAAGCTCACCGGGGGCTCGGCGGTCAGGGCGGCACGCGCGGCGCCCGGCACGAGCACCAGGGCCAGCAGCGCGGCCGACAGCGCGGCGACGAACCGGGCGAGCGGGCCGGGCCGACGCGTCGTCGTCGGCATCGGGCGCGCCTTCATCCTCGCAACGGCAGTCACGAGGCGAGCCTAGCGAGGGCGACGGCCCCCTTGGGCGCCTTCCGGGCGCCGTCACAGGCGGGCCTGCGCCGGGGTGCCCGACCGGACGGTCGGGGCGACGGAGCCGGCCGGTGCGAAGCGGCGGTCAGGCGAGCGCGCCGCCGGGATGCCCGAACGCGCCGATGAGCGGCACGAAGCGGACCGCCCCGAGCCGCTCGGTCACCGTCTCGGCGCCGTGCCGGGTGACGCGCACGAGCTCCTGGAAGAGGCCGTCGGACTCGATCGGCATCACGATGCGGCCTCCGTCGGCGAGCTGCTCGAGCCACGGGCGCGGGATCTCTGGGCCTGCCGCGGCGGCGAGCACCGCGTCGAACGGCGCGGCCTGCGGGGCGCCGAGCGTGCCGTCGCCCACGAGCACCTCGACGGGCGCGTCGATGTCGGCGAGATGACCGGATGCCTCGGAGGCCAGCTCCGGCACCCGCTCGATCGAGACGATGCGTCCCGCGATGCGGCCGTAGACGGCGGCCGCGTAGCCGGAACCGGTGCCGACGTCGAGCACGCGTTCGCCGGGGGAGAGGTGCGCGGCCTCGGCCATCAGCGCGACGATGTACGGCTGCGAGATCGTCTGACCGTGCCCGATGGGCAGCGGGTGGTCGGCGTAGGCCTCGTCGGCGAGGCGGATGGGCACGAAGAGCTCTCGGGGGACGGCGAGCATGGCCGCGAGCACCGCCGGATCGCCGATCCCGCGCGCTCGAAGGTGCCAGTCGAGCATCTCCTCGCGCTCGGCCGCACGTTCCCCCGCCTGGAGCCCCCCAGCGTCCATCCTCCGATCCTGGCACGAGACGCCGGAAACGGGAACGGCCGCCCGAAGGCGGCCATGCTGAACTCTCGCCGCCTTGCGGGTCGGGGCCCCGGAAAACGGAAACGGCCGCCCGAGGGCGGCCGTTCAGCCGGTGCGCGATTCGCTCGCGCGGACGTGCCCCCGGAGGGATTCGAACCCCCGACCTACGGTACCGGAAACCGGCGCTCTATCCCCTGAGCTACGGAGGCGCACCGCATGAGACTACCACCTCGGAACGGGTGCGAATGACGCGTCGGGGCAGGCCTCAGGCGCCGGCGAGGACGTCCTTCACGAGCGCGTTCGCGTCGGCCGGTTCCAGGAAATCACCGGACGAGACGACGATCCAGCGTCCGTCGTCGAAGACCTGCGCGGTGCCGATGCCGTCGACGACGGCGAAGGTGCCCTCGCCCCATTCGGGCACGGCCGTGCCGGTCGCGGCGTCGGCCCGGAGCGCCTCGAGCTGCGAGGCGGTCGGGGTGGCGGCGGCGACCTCGACCACGGCGCCGCTCGTCTGATTCGACCACCCGCACGCAGTGCCGCCGAGGGCCGCGGCCTGTGCGGCCTCCGGGGAGATCGGCGCGTACTCGGGATCGACGCCGTAGTTCGAGTTGTATTCGTAGAGCTGGTCCGCGCTGAGCAGGGCGTCGCAGTCGACGGCGTAGGCCGCGGGGGTCTCGGTGGGCTCGGGCGCGGGCGGCTCCGGCGTCTCGGCCGCGGTCGGGTGCGGCGTGGCCGGCCCGGTCGGCTCGAGCGATTCGCCCGGTTCGGCGCCGGCTCCGGCGCCGCACCCCGCGAGGGCCGCGACGAGCCCCACGACGAGGATGCTCCGCCCCGCGAGCATCCGGATCGACCTCTGGTTCCCCGTACCGCCAGTCATATCGGCACCCTAGCCCCGTCCGACGGCGTATTCACGCAGACCCGCCCGGGTAGGATTGTCCGGTGACTCCTGACGATCTCTCGCGTGTTCTGGCCGGCCTCCTCGACTCCCTCATCGAGCGACGTCGCGCCGAGGGCGAGACCGTCGAGGTCGCGGTGTCGGCCGCCGACATCGTGCTCGAACGCCCGAAGCTGCGCGAGCACGGCGACTGGGCGTCATCGATCGCCCTGCGCCTGGCGAAGCCCCTCGGCACGAACCCGCGCGCCTTGGCCGGCGAACTCGCGGCCGGGCTCGAGGCCGTCGACGGCATCGCGAGCGTCGAGATCGCGGGCCCCGGCTTCATCAACATCCGCCTCGCCGCCGCCGCCGCCGGCGCGCTCGCGAAGACGATCCTCGACGAGGGCTCGGCATACGGTCGCGGCGACGCGCTCGCCGGGGAGACCATCAACCTGGAGTTCGTCTCGGCGAACCCGACGGGTCCGCTCCACATCGGCCACACCCGCTGGGCGGCGCTCGGCGACTCGATCGGCCGCGTGCTGCGCGCCGCCGGGGCCGAGGTCGCCAACGAGTACTACATCAACGACGCCGGCGCCCAGATGGACAAGTTCGGCCAGAGCGTCCTCGCGTCGATCCAGGGCGAGCCGACCCCCGAGGGCGGCTACCCCGGCGAGTACATCGCCGACCTCGGCCGGCGCGTCCTCGAGCGCGAGCCGAACCTGCTCGCCCTCGATCCCGACGCCCGCCTCCACGCGGCCCGCGAGATCGCCTACGACCTGCAGCTGCAGGAGATCAAGGCCTCGCTCGCCCGCTTCAACGTCGTCTTCGACGTCTGGACGAGCGAGCGCCGCCTGCACGCGGTCGGCGCCGACGGCCTCAGCGACATCGACACAGCACTGCAGCGGCTGCGCGCGCAGGGCCATGTCTACGATGAGGACGACGCGGTGTGGGTGAAGACCACGGACTTCGGCGACGACAAGGACCGCGTGTTCGTGCGCGGCAACGGCGTGCCCACCTACTTCGCCGCCGACGCCGCCTACTACCTCGACAAGGGCGACCGCGGCTTCCGTCACAAGATCTACCTGCTCGGCGCCGACCACCACGGCTACGTGCACCGGCTCAAGGCGCTCGCGGGTTCGGCCGGCGACGACCCCGAGCGCGACATCGAGGTGCTCATCGGGCAGCTCGTGTCGATCAACGGGGCGAAGCTCTCCAAGCGCGCGGGCAACATCATCGAGCTCGACGACCTCCAGGCCTGGCTCGGCACCGACGCGCTGCGCTACACGCTCGCCCGATACCCCGCGGACTCGCCGCTGACGATCGACCCCGAGGTGCTGCAGAAGCGCAGCAACGACAACCCGGTCTTCTACGTGCAGTACGTGCACGCGCGCACGACCCAGCTCGGCAAGAACGCCGCGGCTTCCGGCGTCGAACGCTCGGCCTTCGTGCCCGAGCTGCTCGAGCACGAGACCGAGTCGGCGCTGCTCGGCGCGCTGCAGGACTACCCGCGCGTCGTCGCCCGCGCGGCCGAGCTGCGCGAGCCGCACCGCGTCGCGCGCTACCTCGAGGAGCTCGCGGGCCTCTTCCACCGCTGGTACGACAACTGCCGCGTCGTGCCGCTCGGCGAGGAGCCCGTGACCGACCTGCACCGCACGCGCCTCTGGCTCAACGACGCGACGGGCCAGGTCATCCGCAACGGCCTCGACCTGCTCGGCGTGAGCGCGCCGGAACGGATGTGACGATGACCGGGGGGCGCGGGGGATCGATGGCCGGACGGGGACGGCCGTGAGCGGCGGTTCGGCCGACGGGTCGCGCCGGACGGGCCTCAGGGTCGCCGGTTGGCTGCTCGTCGTCGTCGTCGGGCTCGTCGGCCTGTACTTCCTCGCGGACTCGATCGTCCGCCGGGTCGCCGAGGACGACATCGCCGCATCGATCGAATCGGAGTTGCCCGAGCAGGTCACCGGCGGGGTCTCCGCCGAGATCCGCGGTGTCTCGGTCCTCGCGCAGTACGCGACCGGCCGCATGGAGCGGATCGAACTCACGGGGGACGACCTCGCGGTCGACGGCGTGCCGCTCGAGGCCTCGCTCGTGCTGACCGGCGTGCCGCCCTCGGGCGAGGGCGAGGTCGAGCACGCCGTCGGCACCCTCACGCTCGACGAGGCCGGTCTCAACGAGTTCATCGAACTGCCGGGCACCGACGGCTCGTTCACGATCGACGACGGCACGATCGGCTACGCCGGCACGGTGAGCTTCCTCGGTCTCGAGCTCGGCTACACGGCGTCCGCGACCGCCGAGGCGGCCGGCACCGAGGTGCTGCTCCAGCCGGTATCGGCCTCCCTCGATGCGGCGGGCGGCTCCCTCGATCTCTCGGGCGCGGTGTCGCGCCTGCTCGACGAGCCGATCGCCGTGTGCGTGGCCGATCGGCTCCCCGCCGGGGTCGAAGTCGTCGGCATCACCATCGGCGACGGCTCGGCGACCGTGCGGCTCGACGCCCGCGACTTCCCCCTCGACGAGGACGCCCTGGGCACGACCGGCACCTGCTGAGGCGGTGCGCCGGGCCCGTCGTCACAGTGGTCGGCGGCCCGGTAAACTGGCGGTCCGCGCGTGTCTCGCGCGACGGCTTCAGGGGCCACGCCGGGTCCGCTCGCCACGTCTTCCTTCGTCCCCATTTCGAAGAGGTACCTCGTGGCCGATCCCGCCGCTCCGCCCGTCCCGCCCGCGCCCGCCGACGCCGACTCCCTCGCCCCGGGCGTGTGGCCCGCCGGCGCCGGACGCGACGCGGAGGGCGCGATCACGATCGGCGGCATCCCGGCGCCCGCGCTCGCCGCCCGGTTCGGCACCCCGCTCTACGTCCTCGACGAGGACGAGGTGCGCGAGCGAGCCCACCGCATCCGCACCGTGTTCGAGGACGCGTTCGAGCTCGCCGGCGGCGAGGCGGTCGTCTACTACGCCGGCAAGGCGTTCCTCTCGACCGAGATCGTGCGCTGGATGCTGGCCGAGGGCCTGCGCGTCGACGTCTGCACGGGCGGCGAGCTCGAGGTCGCCCTCGCGGCGGGGGCGGATGCCGGCCGCCTCGGCTTCCACGGCAATAACAAGTCCCTCGTCGAGATCGAGCGAGCCGTCGAGGTCGGCGTCGGCACGATCGTGCTCGACTCGCCGATCGAGCTCGAGCGCGTCGCCGAGGCGGCCGAGCGCGCCGGGGTCGTGCAGCCCGTGCGCCTCCGCGTCGTCTCGGGCGTCCACGCCCACACGCACGAGTTCCTCGCGACCGCGCACGAGGACCAGAAGTTCGGCGTGCCGCTCGCGCTCGCACCCGAGCTCGTCGAGCGCATCCGCGAGCGGCCGAGCCTCGACTTCCTCGGCCTGCACTGCCACATCGGCTCCCAGATCTTCGACGACGGCGGCTTCGCAGAGTCGGCGCGCCGCCTCATCGAGGTGCACGCGGCGCTGCTCGAGGGCGGCGCCGTCCCCGAGCTCAACCTCGGCGGCGGCTTCGGCATCGCCTACACCGCGGCGGACGACCCGACGCCGATCGAGACGATCGCCGCGGGCATGGCGGCCGCCGTCGGCCGCGAGTGCCACGATCGCGGCATCCCGGTGCCGCGCATCGCCATCGAGCCCGGCCGCTGGATCGTCGGCCCGCCCGGCGTCACGCTCTACACGGTGGGCACGGTCAAGCCCGTCACGACCGAGCACGGCGTGCGCACGTACGTGAGCGTCGACGGCGGTATGAGCGACAACGCCCGCCCCGCGCTGTACCAGGCCGACTACAGCGTGCGGCTCGGCAACCGCTCCTCGCGGGCCGCACCCGCGCTCGTGCGCGTCGTCGGCAAGCACTGCGAGTCCGGCGACATCGTCGTCGACGCCGACCACCTGCCCGCCGACGTCGTCCCCGGCGACCTCGCCGTCGTCGCCGCGACGGGCGCCTACTGCCGCTCGCTCGCCTCCAACTACAACCACGTCGGCCGTCCGGCCGTCGTCGCGATCTCGAGCGGCGAGGCGCGCGTCATCGTCCGCGGCGAGACCGTCGCCGACCTGCTCGCGCTCGACGCCGGCATCCCCGCCCCCACCAAGCCCGAGGAGGCCTGAACCACCGTGTTCGACTACCGATCGCTCCGCGTCGCCCTGCTGGGCGCCGGCACCGTCGGCGCCCAGGTCGCCCGACTCCTGCTCGAGGAGTCCGACGAACTCGCCAACCGAATCGGCGCCCGTCTCGAACTCGTCGGCATCGCCGTGCGCGACGTCGACGCGCCGCGCGACGTCGACCTGCCGCGCGAGCTCTTCACGACCGACGCCGAACGGCTCATCCTCGGCGCCGACATCGTCGTCGAGCTCATGGGCGGCCTCGAGCCGGCCCGCTCGCTCGTGCTCCAGGCGATCGGCTCCGGCGCCGACGTCGTGACCGCCAACAAGGCCCTCCTCGCGACCCACGGCGTCGAGATCTTCGACCTCGCCGAGCAGGTCGGCGCGCAGGTCGCCTACGAGGCCGCGGTCGCCGGCGCGATCCCGATCATCCGTCCGCTCAGCGAGAGCCTCGCGGGAGACCGGGTCGAGCGCATCGTCGCCATCCTCAACGGCACGACGAACTTCATCCTCGACCGGATGGACTCGACGGGGGAGACCCTCGAGGAATCGCTCGCCATCGCCACGGAGCTCGGCTACGCCGAGGCCGACCCGACGGCGGACATCGAGGGCTACGACGCCGCGCAGAAGGCCGCGCTGCTCGCGAGCCTGGCGTTCCACACGACCGTGCCGCTCGACCAGGTGCACCGCGAGGGCATCACGACGGTCGACGCCGCCCAGGTCGACTCGGCCAAGAAGCAGGGCTACGTCGTCAAGCTCGTCGCCGTGTGCGAACGGGTCCCGGGCGAGGACGGCACGGAGCGCATCTCGGTGCGCACGCATCCCGCGCTCATCGACGGCCGCCACCCGCTCGCCGCCGTGCACGGTGCGAACAACGCCGTCTTCGTCGAGGCCGCCGCCGCCGGTCAGCTCATGTTCTACGGCGCCGGCGCCGGCGGTCCCCAGACGGCCTCGGCCGTGCTCGGCGACCTCGTCGCGGTGGCGCGTCGCCACGTCGTCGGCGGCCCCGGCCTCGTCGCGAGCGATCACGCCGCTCTGCCGATCGTCCCCATCGGCGACATCTGCACGAGCTCGCAGATCACCCTCGAAGTGGCCGACCGCGCGGGCGTGCTCGCCGAGATCGCCGGGGTGTTCGCGGCGAACGGCGTCTCGGTCGCCCGGCTCGAGCAGTCGACGGATCCGAATACAGGCCGGGCTACGCTGGTCATCGGCACGCACGCCGCCCGAGAGCGCGCCCTCGCCGACACCGTCGCCGCACTGTCCCAGTCATCCGCCGTCGTCGCCGTCGCGAGCGTCCTCCGAGTCGAAGGAACGAAGTGAACCAGTCCAGCACCGTCCGCTCCCGCCAGTGGCGCGGCGTCATCCGCGAGTACGCCGATCGTCTCGACGTGACCGACGCCACCCCGATCGTCACGCTCGGCGAGGGCGGCACGCCCCTCATCCACGCCCCTGCGCTGTCCCGGCGCACGGGTGCCGACGTCTGGGTGAAGTTCGAGGGCATGAACCCCACGGGCTCCTTCAAGGACCGCGGCATGACGATGGCGATCACGAAGGCCATCGAGCACGGCGCGAAGGCCGTCATCTGCGCCTCGACCGGCAACACCTCGGCCTCGGCCGCCGCCTACGCCGCGCACGCGGGCATCCGCGCCGCCGTGCTGGTGCCCGAGGGCAAGATCGCGATGGGCAAGCTCGGCCAGGCGATCATCCACCGCGGCGATCTCATCCAGGTGCAGGGCAACTTCGACGACTGCCTCGACCTCGCGCGCGAACTCTCAGCGAACTACCCGGTGCACCTCGTCAACTCGGTCAACAACGACCGCATCGAGGGGCAGAAGACCGCGGCCTTCGAGGTCGTCGAGGTCCTCGGCGACGCGCCGGACTTCCACTTCATCCCCGTCGGCAACGCGGGCAACTACACCGCCTACACCCGCGGCTACCGGGAGGACATCGCGGCGGGCAACGCCACCAAGCTCCCGCGCATGTTCGGCTTCCAGGCCGCCGGCTCCGCGCCGCTCGTGCGCGGCGAGGTCGTCAAGGACCCCGAGACGATCGCGACCGCCATCCGCATCGGCAACCCGGCCTCGTGGGAGCTCGCCCTCGAAGCGCGAGACGCCTCGGACGGCTACTTCGGCGCCATCACCGACGAGAAGATCCTCGAAGCCCAGCGCATCCTCGCGGGCGAGGTCGGCGTGTTCGTCGAGCCCGCGTCCGCCGCGAGCGTCGCCGGCCTGCTCGAACGCGCCGAGGCCGGGGTCATCCCCGCCGGCGCGACGGTCGCCGTCACGGTCACGGGCCACGGCCTCAAGGACCCGCAGTGGGCCCTCCGCACGGCCGACGGCTCGGACATCCAGCCGACCGTCGTGCCCGTCGACGCCGCGGCGGTGGCCGAGGTCCTCGGGCTGTCCGCATGACGACGATCGCCGAGCCGGTGCCGTCGGCGGGCCTGGCGCCCGTCCCGGCCGAGCTCGTCGGTCGGCGCGTGCACGTGCGCGTGCCCGCCACGACGGCCAACCTCGGCCCCGGGTTCGACACCCTCGGACTCGCGCTCGCCGACTACGACGAGCTCGATATCGAAGTGCAGGGCTCCGGCCTCGAGATCGAGGTGCACGGCGTCGGCGAGGGCGAGGTCCCGCTCGACGACCGGCACCTCGTCGTGCGCGCCATGCGGCACGTCTTCGCCGATTTCGGCTTCGAGCTGCCGGGCCTGAAGCTCGTCGCGCACAACACGATCCCGCACGGGCGCGGCATGGGCTCCTCCGGCGCGGCCATCGTGGCCGGGGTCATGGCCGTCAAGGGCATCCTCGAGGGCGTCGTCGAGGTCTCGAGCCAGGACGCGCTGCGGCTCTCGACCGACCTCGAGGGACACCCCGACAACGTCGCCCCCGGCCTCTTCGGCGGGCTCACGATCGCGTGGACCACGCCCGAGGGCCCGCGCTCGAAGCGCCTGAACGTGCACCGCGGCGTCTCGCCGCTCGTGCTCGTGCCGGGCAGTTCCATGTCGACGGAGCTCGCGCGCAGCCTGCAGCCCGTGACGGTGCCCCACGAGGACGCCGTCTTCAACGTCTCGCGCTCGGCGCTGCTCATCGCGGCGCTCATCCAGAGCCCCGAGCTGCTGCTCGCCGCCACCGAGGACAAGCTGCACCAGAGCTACCGCGCGCAGGCGATGCCCGAGACGGATGCGCTCGTGCAGTCGCTGCGCGCCGCCGGGCACGCCGCGGTCGTCTCCGGCGCCGGTCCGTCGGTGCTCGTGCTCGCGAGCGACCCCGCCGAGCGGCTCGCCGCCGTGCGGATCGCCGAGGGGCAGCCTTCCCCGTGGGAGGCGCGGATGCTCGCGGTCGATTTCAAGGGCGCGACGGTCGAGGTCCGCTGACCGTCGGCGCCCGGCCGGAGCGACGTCCTCCACAGGGGGCGCGTCGCAGTCGAGTCGGGCGTCGTCGGCGGTGCTAGACTCGATACGGCGCCCGACGGATCATCCCCGATCCCGCCGTTCGGCGTCTTTCCCGGCAATTCATTGCGTTCGCTCACGTGTCGTCGTCGGACCGTTCCGACGGCATCCCGCGTGATTGCGATCAACTCTCCTGCGTCGCCGTCTCGCGACGAGGGGAAAGGAACCTACCCCGTGACCAACGCATCCGACCACGACATCCTCGTGGCAGACCGCGCCCGCCTGGCGACCCTCAAGGTCGCCGAACTCCAGGCGCTCGCCGCGCAGATCGGCCTCGGCGGCGCCGCCAAGCTCCGCAAGGGCGAGCTTGTCGAGGCGATCGCGGCCCATCAGGCCGCACAGGCCGGCGACGCCGCTCCCGCGGCCGAGGCCCCGGTCGTCGAGGCGGCCCCGGCCGAGACTCCCGTCGTCGAGACGGCCCCGGCCGAGACCGCGCCCGCCGACGAGCCGGCCGCGCCCGCCGTCGCCGAGACCCCGGCCGACGAGCGCCCGGCCGGGTCCGAAGAG